>JBBRCR010000451.1:0-7237 GCA_038204695.1 Opitutales bacterium
GTTCAACTTCTTCCTCACGGAAGACCTGACCGTATTGTTCGCGCTGCTACGTGGAGAGTTCACCCTCAACGGCCTCAGCGCCCGGCGCCTGCGCCGCCAACTCACCGACAAAACACCCGGGCAGATTGCCCGTGTCCTGAAGCGCCTTCGACTGCACGGCCTGATCCGCAGAGTCGGCCACACCTATCACTACTATCTCACCAGCCTCGGCCGCCGCGCGCTCATCGCGGCGCGCAAGTTGACCGAGTTTCTCGTCATCCCCGCCCTGACACCAGCCCCGGCTTGAGGTCTCCGTCTTATATACATTTTCTCGCGTCAAATGAGCGAGATTTCAGCAGTAAGGGACTAATGTCTGATATCCGTTGCGGTCCGATTTTATGACTTTGCCCCCTCCCCTTGAACCCCACCTGGCCCAACCCCGGAAGATCCAGTTTCCTAGAGAGAGTCGGAACGACCAAGGTATCCACAGAATGGACACTCGTGTGCCTCGCCTACAACGTGCGCCGGCTTCATACTCTCAATCTGGCGGCAAAACTGGCGTAACGGGGTAAAAAGCGCCCGATCCAGCGGGATGCCGGCTGCCTGCCGCCGTACGAACCCGGATTTTTGCCGCGCTGCGCGGCATTTAGCAGCCCGTCTGGGGCGGCACGTGTTGGGCTCAAAAGATCACAAGATTGTTGGCCCAAAACCGCCAATCTCTGGTCCCGCGCCAACCAGCAGCTGCGCCAGGAGCAGCTTTATTCAACCGGCCCAGGCGGCGCCGCTGCTCCGCGCTCCGCCAGCTTCGCGGCGACATCGCCGGCGAGATGCAACGTCTGAGTCGGAAACGCGAACGACAGCCCGCGAGCATATACTGCACGCATTATCGCGAGATTTATCCGCTCGCGCAGTCGCATATACTTCTGAAAATCAGGATCCGCGGCTACATACACGACCCAAATATCCAGTGACGAAGCTGCGTAGTCGCGGAAGAAGACCATGACCGAAACAGGATCGACTTCCGACTCCTCGAGAATGAGCTTGCGAATAACCGCGACGATTTCCTCCAACTGTTCTGGTTTCGTGTCGTAGGTGAGGCCAATCATCTGCTCGGTTCGCCTCTGCGTGAAACGCGAAAGATTGGTGACAGTCTCAGCGGCGACGATCTTGTTCGGGATTACCATCAGCGACTTGTCGAGCAAACGAATCCTGGTGGAACGAAGCCCAATGTCCTCCACCCCGCCCACGTTCTGCCCGATGCGGACGGCCTCGCCGATTTTGAAGGGCTGATCGATCGCGACCACGATCGCTCCGAAAATATTTGCCAGCGTGTCCTGGGCCGCGAGCGCAAAGGCGAGGCCACCGATACCGAGCCCGGTGAGAATAGCCTTCACGTCATAACCCATGCTCTGGATCGTGAGCAGCACGCCCAGCACCATCAGCGTGGTGAGGACCGTTTTCTTAATCCATGGCATGAACGCGGCGATGCCGAGTTGCTTCTCCTTCGCCATTTCGTTGCCGTGCTCGAGCAGAGCCGAAAAGAACCTCCACATCGCCCAAAACAGCGTGAGCGAGAACGCAACTCGTGAGCCATTGACGATGTAGAAGTCCTGCGCCTCGGATAGCTTCAGCACCTTCAACGCGGCGAAGATCCCGACGAGCATGACGAAAGCCGACGCCGGACCCTCGAGCGCCGGGAAAAGCTTGTCGTCGAATGTCGTGGCCGTCTTGGCCGCCGCCTTCCGTAGCAGCACGAAAACTATTCCAGTAACGATTCGCCGCGCCAATAATCCGATCACGAAGAGCAACGCGCTGATTGCATAGTGCGTCGCGGTGTTGCCGCTCGCCCTCACGTTGAACAACGCCAAAATCGAATCGACCAGATTTTCCAGGAAGTCAGGTTGTTTCTCCACGACCTCGCGCGCGGCAACCGTTGCTGCGGCGGCCGCGGCCGCGGTTCGCTCAGCCTCGGTACTTCCTCCGGTCACCTCGGCCGCCGGAACCGCTTCAGCGGCGAACATCGCGAGCGAGCCAGCGGCAATGATCAGCAACAGAACGAGGAGGCGGAAGAATCGGTTCATAAGGCCCGAGCACTCAAGGGGCCGTCGATACCTTGTCAAAAAATTTGCCGCCGGCGGAGCTCACGCGGACGGTGAAACCACTTGCCCACTTATTCTCGGCTCGCCTCCAAGTCGTAAATCTCGAGCAACCCCACGCCCGATCCACCGTCCGCACCGCGTAACACCGCCGTGTATGCGCCAGGCACGAGGCTTAACTCGAATGCACTTTCCCGCGCATCAGGAGGAATGAGATGAAAGGGCGAAGGAGGCGGCACGACGGCGGGGTGAGGGCGATTGAGCGATCCCGTAGCCCAATTGTCGTTTTCCGCAATCTTCGCAGCACCACGAAAAATTTCGAGCTTCGGATCGGCGAGCACATCCGAGACGCCAAACGACCGAAGCGACGGACCAAGCCCACGTATGAGGATGTTGCGGGGGGTGCCACCCTCCACTACGAACCCCGAAATCAACGCGCGCTCTCCTGGAGAAACATAGCCGCGGTTCGATACATTGGTCATCGCATTCGACTTCGTCGCGGCAAGTTCCATCTGGATCGGAAAATTGCGCAATGCAATCAGCCCTGGCTCGCCGAACCACACCGACGAGGGCGGGTTGGCCGGCGGACGAAGCAACTCCGCGATCACCGACGGCGTGCCATCTCGACCGGCAATGTAAACGGCAGGCTCAACCTCCGGCCAGGTGTAGCGCGTGAAACCGACAACCTGTGTAATACGCCAAGTCCAATTCGGTGCACCCGGCACAGCGTAGTTTCGATTTACTCCATCGCTTCCTGCGGCAACCCGTAATGTAGCCACCAGCGGCCTGAATTCCCTGTCGGAAGCGCGATCCGAGAGGTATTCGCGAACCTGGGCCACCTGCGTGGAGTCAGTCACGGTGAAAGCGAATGATTCAGGCGCCTGGCTGCCGAGCCCGCCCATCCCGACGAAAACCGCGGGTTGCATGCGTCCCTGCAGCGTCAGTGCCGCAAACGCCACCACGAGAGAAAAGAAATGAAAAAATGGGTGGCGACAGCGCACGTTTTGTACCTCCGAGGCGGAACCTAATACGGCTTTGTCAGAACGTCGAGCAGCGTCGCGGATCTCAACAGTACAGCGCCCCCAAAGCTTGTCCCTTAACGGAATCTCGCACTTTTCCCCTGCAGCAATCGAGCGCCCCCGTCGCGCTTTCACCGCTCAACACCGCCGCAGCGCACCGCTTTCCCATGAATGAAAACGCCGGAGGCGCATGAAGAGTCGAGGGTTGAAAGAGAATTAAGCGTCAGCATATGGAGACTCACTTCACCGCCACGGAAATCTTTCGCGGTTTTGCCGCTTCGCGTTTCGGCAGCGTGACAGTGAGAACGCCGTTCTCGTACGCTGCGGCGACCTTGTCGGCCTGCACTTCGTCCGCGATGCAGACGGAGCGGCTAAACGAAAACGATTCCTCATTTTCGCCTTCGGTCGCGGGTGTTTTGCGGGCCGCAGTAAGGGTCAGACAACCCCCGGCCATCTCCACGTTGATGTCGTCTCGGTTGACGCCCGGGAGTTCAGCTCGGACATACGTGTTGTCGTTGTCCTCATAGATGTCTACGGGGAAACGAGAGGCGGAAGTCGCGCCGCTGAAATCAGTGAGAGCCGACTCGAAGAGTCGGTCGATTTCGGTTTCCAGCCCGGCCCACGGGGAACGCTGCAAGCCACCCAAGTTGGGTACGAGAGAACGGAATGATGGGTAGGAAAAACGCATGAGTGTCATGGTATACTTCGGTTGAAGAATTGTGGGTTGATTACTTTCGGCGCTCTTCTTGCAGGTGCCACACCAACTGCGCGACGGAGCTATGTTTCGACATTGCCGAAACTTCCGTCGACCGGCCCATTCGCCGGCTGAGAAAAATCGTCCCGTCGCTGTCACACCCGGGAAAAAACGTCGCGCATCAATGCTTATGCGCCCGGAATTACGCTCCGTTTTCAGCAGCAAGTGCGGTTTTAGGCCGAACGCTCGGCTTCACTTGGGAGGTCGGGATTACGCTCCGTTTCCGAGCACTCGGATGCGCTGCTGCTTGCGGCGTACGTTTACGGGTCGACGAACGCTCCGTCCAATGATCCGCAGAAAATGGCGCGCGAGTCGTCGTCGGCCCGGATTGGAAGACGGTGCCCGTTTCACCCGTCGGTCCCGGCCTTGAACGCGGCGCGGATCCAGTCGCCACGCGTCGTGCGGCCGTCGGCCTTGGGCAGCTTCCCGACTGGCAGCCGCACCGCGGGCGGCCTCCATGGCCTCGCACCGCAACCCAAAGGCGCCCGCCTGGGCAAACAAATCGAGGGCCAGCATTCCGAAGGCTGGACTCAATCACACCGCCGACCTCGCGCGGGTGCTTGACGCCCCGTTGGCGGACCGCTGGCTGGCGTTCGCGCGCGAACCCACTGCCCCTCCCCAAAACGCCTGCCCCCGAAACGCGAGCCCTCGTGGCGGGTCCCGTGGCTGCTGTGGCCGTAGTCTCCGATGGCGATCGAATCGCGGTGCAGAACGGCCCGCGCATCGCCGTCGGCGTTTTGCGTGTCGTTTTGCGTGTCGTTTTGCGTGTCGTTTTGCGTGTAGATGCGCAGCCCCACCAATCGCCGTGCTTCACGCACGTAAAGCTGCGGCGGAATATGCCCGCTCTCGACAAACTCGTCGCGGCACCAGCCCCCCGCCTCGGCGCGAAAGGCCTCCGGCACCGAGGGATCGTTCTGGGCAAAGTAGATCAGTCCGACGTTCCAGCGGAGGTGCTCATCGTAGATCTGCTGCCGGATCGCCGCGTCCCCCTCGGGCCACCGCAATTGTTCACGGGCAGCGACAGCCGCACGAAACCGTCCGAGACGTCGTTGATATCGCGCTTGCCGTTGGGCAGAACCGGAATCTGTAGCGTCACCGTGCCGCGGCCCGTGGCGCCGATCGTGTGGTCGTCGTCGTAGCTGAACGGGGTGCCGGTCGCCGGCGTGGGCACCGGGTTCGTGCCCGCGTTGGCGGTGAACTCCGTGGCGATGCGGGTCGACTCGAAGCCGCTCATCTGTCCCCCGACCGTCAGGATGCCATGGGGGGTCACCCGCCAGTCGGCCTTGATGCCGATCGACTGGCGGACGAGCGTGCGCGGCGAGTCGAGCAGCCGGTAGGTCTGCAGGAACGGTTTCTCCGGGGAGGCCCCGGTGTTCGCGGCGTTTGCGTTGTACGTCTTGTACGAGAAGTGGAGTTTCGCATACCGCTCGGTGGCGGCGCCGGTCATCACGATGCCGAAGCGCGGCCCGAGCGGCAGGGTGAGATCGAAATTTCCGCCGGGCTTCATCTTGTAGATCCGCTCGTCGGTCGTGTGCGGCGTCTTGCGCAGGTTGAAGTTCTCGCTGTTAGCCGTGAGATTCAGGTTGTAGCGGAACTGCATGCTCTTCCGCTCGAAGGCACTCTTGCTCACCATGTTGACCGAGCCGGAGAGCGAGTCGGCGCGGTGGGCCGGCGCGGGCACCTTGGCCACCTCGATCCGCGCGATGTTGTTGATCGAGGTCTGGTTGAAGGAAAACGCGCGCGAGTCGCCCATCGCGTTGGAGGTGTTGGCCATTTGCGCACCGTCGTTGGAAACCGCCACCATGTGCGACGCGAATCCGCGAATCGAAACCGTGGATACAGTCGTGCCGTCCTCGTAGTCGTACTCGGGTATCACCCCGGGCACGTACTTGAGGAATTTGCCGTTGTTGCCATCCATCACGTCGCCGAGCGAGTCGGCGGCGACCACGTTCTTGATGTTGGGCGCGAAGCGCTGCTCGTTGATGGCGATCGCGTCGCCGTCGGTCTCGCGCGTGGTGGCCACGACAAACGGGTCGAGTTTCACCACGCTGTCGGTGCCATAGCGCGAGGCACTCGTGAGGTCGAAGTCGCGGGAGACGGTTTCGCCGCGGGCGACTTGCACCGTGGCCGACTGCGCATCGAGACCGGTGTAGAACACGTCGACCGTGACGCTGCCGGCCGGCACCTGCAGCAGCCGGTACGTGCCGGTCTCATCGGTGAACGCGACGCGAGCGGTGCCGCGCACGGCGAGGCGGGCGTTGTGGTGGAGGCCTGCGCGGACGGCACGGGCAGGTCGAGCACGTTTCTCCTGAGTCCGGATCCTGCACGTTGTCTCCTTCATACGGATACACGCTGTGCTGGTGGAACGAAGGTCGGCGGCGCAAGCAGCATCGTGAAATCACGCGAGGCCACCTTCCCTCGAGCGAACTTTTTCGCGGATGGAGGAAAAAGGCCAACCGCTGCACTTCTCACCTTGAATACAGAGAGGCAATGACGGCGGCTTCTTGATGCGAAATTCCTTTTCTTAAACCCAGAGTAGAACCCGCGAATGGCGCTCTTCCGGCACTTTTCCTTTCCCGAGGCATTGCGGCAGCAGATCGCGGGCATGTTTCTCACCATCGATCCGCAAATTGTGAACGAAACCTAGCGACTGTCACTCACGCGGCGCTGACCTGCGCCGCCTTCGGCACGAAGGAAAGCGCGCCAAACTTCGACGTATTGCTGAACGTCGGCAGGCGTCCACGCGGTGGGTCGGACGACGATTCGGTACGAAAGGCCAAACTCACCGCGTGGCGGAATCGAACGGACCTTGGGCGCCAGGATCGCCGCACACATAAAGCGCATTCGAGCCGAATTGATCAGATACCAGGGCGCATTTTCGCCGGCGTTCCGTGCATCGCTCAGGATCGCGACCCCACCCACGTCGCGGCCGGAGTTGAAAAAGTTGCAGGCGACCGCGGGCGCATCCGGCCGCGCGCGATCACGCGTGAATTCAACGATCGGCCCGCGCGCGGAAAGGAACGCAACCGCGAGGGGCGCACTGGCCATGCGGATGCTCAGACCGGCATAACCGCCGTTGACCTGGCCGTTCGGTTCACCCGGCATCGCCGTCCGATCCAGCAGGGCACCTTCGACCCCGGCCGTGAAGTGCGCCCGCCAGTCGATTGTATATGAGCCATCGGCGGACGGTGCCGATATAGACAGGTCGCGCTTCTCCGTGAGATCCGTCCGACCCGATGGATGCCGGTAGGTGATATCGAGGTGAATGTTCGCGCTGCCGTCGGGCTGCATTTTAATTCGCGGCGGCAGCCAGCGCGTCGCGCCCTCGGCCTGGCCGGTCTTCCGGTCTTCCTCCCAATAATTCACCTGATTGATATATTTCCACGAAA
>JBBRCR010000452.1:0-7232 GCA_038204695.1 Opitutales bacterium
CAGGGTGCGTTCCGCCAGGCCGGCCTGATACGCCGCCATCATCTGTTCTTTGGCCGGGGAGTCCGGTGAGTCCATCAACCCGATGATGTCAAAAAACTCCATCCGGGACTCATCCTTGAAGTAATCCTCGGGAACTGGCGGCGGATCGCCCGGGTTGATGGTGGTGATCAGATTGTATTGATCGATGAATTTGCCGAGGGCGATGGATCGGGATACCTGCTGGTTGAAGAAGACAAGAAACTTCACCGTCCGGAGCCCGCACCGCGTATAGACGTGGAACGTCTGGTCATCCACGAGGTAACAGGACGCCAGAACGATGGGCTGCCGCGCCGCCGGCGTTTGCCGGTATTCCGGCGAAAACCCCAACTTGCGCGCGGCGCCCTCGTAGTTCCACGTCCAGCGTCGTTGCGCCGGATCCCAGGGCATGCACGAGAGTTTCGCGATTCGGGCGCGCAACTGCTGCACATGGTAAACTTCATAAATCAGCCGCGTGGGAAGAAACGGCTCGTTGGTGCTCGTCATGACCACGATGCTCTTTCTGGGGTTGCTCATTGGGCGATAAAGGCTGTCCGGGAAAGTTATCGTCGTCCATTTCTCCAGACTTCACTCCAGCGGTCAACCGCTGTGCCGAGCAATCGTCGGGTCAAACTCGTGTATGAGTTGGACGACTTCCGTGGGGCACGACGACTTTCACGCTGGCGGTCGCGTCGGCGAAACTGTTCTTTCGACGAAGCATGAAAGAAGACACGGAGGACCTGGGAGACGGGGAGGAATGCGAGCAACGCATCCACGCTGTGCTCGGTGATAGTTCCGAGCGCTCGTTTGAAAACGCAGAGCGCTATCGGTTGCATCTTCGGCAGGCGCTAAAGCTGCCGTTGATCGTCACGGGCAGGGAAGATTTTCCCTGGGAGGAAAAGTATGTTTTCGGCGGCTGGAGCCAGGCGGAGTATAAGCGGCTCAAGAAAACCCAGCCATCGTTCGAGGACACGTTTGAGCTCCTGGATTTGCTTGAACCGAATGAAGACGACGATGTGACGGCGCAGATCCGCCGCACCTCCGATGGACGCACGTTCGAGATCGGGCTGTCGTGGCTCACGCCCAAGAACAGGAAATCAGCCGCGTTCGGGCTCCTCGACGACTACGCGAGCTGGCATGCGAATTAGTGAAGCCCGTGCCCAAACGAGCATGCCTTCCACTCGCTGGCGCTTACCGCCACGGCTTGAAAAATTACGGTTTGGCAAACGATCAAAATGCAACCGGCCATGACCAGTCAGGAGATGCTGAAAAACATGTGCCTGTTCGAACTGGGCCAGGCCGACATCAAAGCGATTGCCCGCAGCCGGGGTTTCGACCGCGAAATCGCCGCCTCGTCCGCGCTGCTGCAGCACGTCTTTCTCTCGGAGCAAGGCGTGCGCGACGCACTGGCCTCGCTCACGGAAAACGAGCGGCTCGGCCTGCACTTGTTGCACCACGGCGCCGAGCCGGTGGGCCTCGAGTTTTTTGAACGGGTCTACCCCGAGGCGGCAGCGAAGGACCGCTGGGGCACGCACACGGCGCGTTTCAAGGGCATCCTGCAACGGGTCAAGGCGGGCCTCGTCCAGCGCGGCGTGCTCATCTATTGCGCGTTGCCGCAGGGCTACCAGCCCAGGCCGGCTTCGGAGCGGCTGCGGTTTAGCTTCCCCCCGGAGTTCGGCGCGCTGCTGTCCGCGCCGTTTCAAGCGCGGCGCGCGGCCGCCGGCGAGCCGAGGCGATATCGGAACGATGCGGTGCAGGAGAAGCTGGCGGAGATCCTCGCGGTGGAGCGGGCGCCGGCCGACCCACCCGCGGGGCGGGCGGCGCGCGCGGAGCGCGAGGAGGGCCGCTGGCGGCTGGCCAACGGCGATTTGCTCTTCGGCGGGAAGCCGTTCAGCGCCGACGGTTTCAAGGCGTGGCCCGCCGCCCGGCTCGCCGCCGCCTTTCCCGGCGGTGGCAAGGAAAAGGCGGAAGGATTCCGGCCCGCCTCGCTGCTGCTCTACGCGTTGTCGTGGCTCCGGGCGCCCGACGAATGGCTCGCGCCGGACGACGTATCGCCGTTGTGGAGACAGGCATTTGCGGGCGCCAAAAACCCGGAGCCGCGCAGCCTCTGCGAGGCGGCCTTCGAGGGCGGGTTGCTCGAAAGGGCCGGAGCCGACGGCGCGGCCGTTTACCGCTGGCGCGGCCTGGCCGAAGCCGCGCCGGATGCGCCGCCGGACGATTTTCTCGACGCCGCGAAGCCGGCGGAAATCCGCATCCGGCTGGAGCGCGTCCCGCTCGAAGCCTTGCAGCGCGTGTGCGAGGTCTCCCGCCTCGCGCTCGCGAACGGCGGTCTGTGGGCCGTGCCCAGCCTGATCAAGATGAGTCATGCGCCGGCCGCGACGCTCGCGTCGCCGGTGTTCCGCTGGTTGCGCGCGCAACACGCGGCCTTCCGCACCGTGGCCGAAGCCATCGAGCAGCGGCGGGGCAAGTTGATCGTGCACCACCCGCTCTGCGTGGCGAAGGTGAACGATCCGGCGTTGCACGTGCGGCTGCAAAAGGAGTTCGGGGCGCCCGGCCAGCTCGTGGCGCTCGCGGGCGGCCATGTGGCCTTTCCCGGCGGACTGCTGCCGCGCGTCCAGGCCTGGATGAAAAAGTCCGGCCACGTCATCAAGACCGTATCCGAGTCGTCATGACACAACTCGCGCTCGCAGAAGCCCGCCCGGCCAGCCTGGAGCTCGTCGCCAATGCCGCCGATCTGCGGCGCGATCTCCATGTCTTCGTCGATTTCGTGCGCGGCCACGAAATCAAGCGCGGGCATCGCGACAATGCGCTGCCGGCGGCGCCGCGGCAGCGGCTGGCGAAGCTGATGAGCGACCCGGCGACGGCCGCGATGTGCGGCGAAAGCGGATGCGCTCCCTGGATCGAGCACGTGGACGCGGTGTGCCTGGCGCTCGGATTCGTCGCCTACGACACCAAGGGCAGCTACGCCGGCTATTCGAGCTCGGAGCCTTCGTTTCCCGACAATTTTATCAAGTTCGAGCAAAAGACCTATGCGGCCTTCCTCGAGCTGCCGCTCCAGGAGCAGGAGGTGCGGATTCTAAATCTGCACCTGAAGAGGGGAAGCGAGCGGGACGAGGCCTTCGGATGGAGCCCGGAGTGCGAATTCTTCGCCGGGGGCCCGTTGAGCCGGCTGGATCGGTTTGATGCGCGAGGCAGTGCGCTCGGAGTGGTTCCGACCCTCGCGTTTCCGAACATTCGCCGGCGGTTGCTGGAGTTGCTGGCGGAGTGCCCGGCAGGGGTATGGTTCAGCGTGGACTCGCTGATCGAGCATTTGCGGCGGCACGATCGGTGGTTTCTGATTCCCGAACGGATTCCGGCCGAGGCACAGAAATCGTGGGGGAAGGGTTCGGGCCGCTACACGAATTTCGTCGAGCGAAAGCGAGGCGATTGGGCTTGTGACACCTCGATTGCCGATCGCGATCCGGAGGGCTTCGCGAAGGTGGAAGGTCGGTTTGTGGAACGTTTTCTCGAGGGCATTCCGCTGGTCCTGGGCTACACCGAAGTGGGTTACGTGAAACGGCAGCGCCCCACCGAAATCGAGCCGTCGCGCGGCCTGTTGCCGGCCTTCCGTGTCACGGAACGTCTGCGGCCCGCGGTGAGCCGGCAGGTCGGGCGCCCCAAGGTCACCGTGCTGCCCAACTTCGAGGTGCACGTGGAGTCGCTGTTCCACCCGGCCAAGATCGACGCGGAACTGCTGCCCTGTAGCGAGGTGATGCAACGCGGCATCGTCACCGTTTACCGATTGTCCAAGCCGAAGGTGGCGGCCGTGCTGGCGGAGAACCCAAAGGCGAGCGTCGCCGCCGCTTTGAAATCGCTCAGCGGACGCGATCTGCCGGCCAATGTGGAGCAGGAGCTGGCGGAGTGGGCGGGGCATTCCGAAAAGTTCATCCTGTATGAGGGGTTTGGCCTGCTGGAAGGCCCGCGGGAGGACGCCGGCGCTGACGGCTTCGTGGTGGAGGCGATTTCTCCGCATTTCGCGCTCGTGCGCTCGCCGGAGGAGCTTTTCCGGCGGTTGGAGGCCGCCGAAAAAGTGCCGCTCGAGATCCGGCATTCGGCGGATGCCTTGGTGGCGCCGGCGGGCGCGCGGAGCCGGGTGGCGCCGGGTGCGCCGCCGCCGCGGGCCGCGGCCAGGAAGCCGGCCAAAATCCGGCGCAGCGTGCAGACGACCCTCTGGTTCACCGACGCGGAGGCCCACGCCGCGTTCAGCCGAATTCTGCTCGACGCGAAGTGCGTGGTCCCGACCGACACGCGCGCGCTCACCGTGACCTACGGGAAGGAAGCCGAGCCTTTGGTGAAGGAGGGTTTGAAGAAGCTCGGCGAAATCTACGCGGTCTCGGTCGGGGAGGTGGCAGCCTCGCCGCCATGACCGGTCGCTGCGCTGCAATGACCAATAACCGATGGCGATAGCCGAAGTCGGAGAGGACCAAGGGACCAAAGGACAACCGACCGATAACCTCCGCGTCTCCGCGTCTTCCCTTTCCCTTTCACTTTCACTCTGACTCCCACTCCCACTCCCATTTCCTCTTCCTTGCCCAAGCCCATTATCGTGCAGGGGGACCACACGGTGCTCGTCGAGGTGGACAACCCGCTTTATCCGCAGGCGCGCGATGCGTTGGGCCGGTTCGCCGAGCTGGTCAAGTCGCCGGAGCACATTCACACCTACCGCCTGACTCCGCTGTCGATCTGGAACGCCTGCGCGCTGGGGGAAACGGCGCAGACGATCGCGGCCACGCTGCGCAGCCTGGCCAGGTATCCACTTCCTCAACACATCGAGGCGAGCGTGGGCGATTACGCCGGACGCTACGGCCGCCTGCGGCTCACGCGCCAGGGGAGCGACCTGCTCCTGCAGGTGCGGGATGTGCCGCTGGCCGAAGAGCTGGCGCGGCGCGAGCCGCTCCGCGATCTGTTGCGCGAACGCGCGGGCCCGCGGGAATTCATCGTGCCGCTCCCGGAGCGCGGCCGCCTGAAGCACGCGTTGATCAAGCTGGGGTTCCCGACGGAAGACCTCGCCGGCTACGCCGCCGGCGAGGCGCTCGGCTTCGATCTCGCATTGCGCCCGCACACGCTGGCCGGCCGGCCCTTCGCGCCACGGTCCTATCAACACGAAGCGGCGGATCGGTTTCACGCCGGCGGCGAGGCGCGGGGCGGCTCCGGCGTCGTCGTCCTGCCGTGTGGCGCCGGCAAGACCATCGTGGGCGCCATGTGCATGACCCTGTTGCGTTCCTCGACCCTCATCCTGGCCACCAACGTGACCGCCGCGCGGCAATGGCAGCAGGAACTGCTCGACAAAACCACCCTGCCGGCCGGCGCCATCGGGCACTACAACGGCGACTCCAAGGATATCCGGCCGGTGACGATTGCGACGTATCAGATTCTCACGCACCGCGCCACGAGGGAAAGCGCGTTCACGCACTTCAAGCTCTTCGACGAGCGCGACTGGGGCCTGATCATCTATGATGAAGTGCACCTGTTGCCGGCGCCGGTGTTTCAGGTCACCGCGACGCTGCAGGCGCGCCGGCGGCTGGGCCTCACGGCCACGCTGGTGCGCGAGGATGGGCGGGCGGACGACGTGTTCGCCCTCATCGGCCCGAAAAAATACGACGTGCCCTGGAAGGAAATGGAGAGCCAGGGCTGGATCGCCAGGGCCGTCTGCACGGAAATCCGCCTGCCGATGTCGCCCGCGCGGCGGATGGACTACGCGCTCGCCGCGCCGCGCCACCAGTTTCGTGTCGCCTCGGAGAACCCGGAGAAACTGCGCCTCGTGCGGGCGTTGCTGGAGCGGCATCGCGACGACCCGGTGCTCGTCATCGGCACGTATCTGGAACAGATCGACGGTTTCGCCCGGGAACTGGGCCTGCCGTTGCTCAAAGGATCGACCGCGCAGCGCGAGCGCGACGAGGTCTACGAACGGTTTCGCCGCGGCGAGATCAAGCGGCTGGTGGTGTCGAAAATCGCGAACTTTTCCGTGGACTTGCCCGATGCAGCGGTGGCCATCCAGGTCAGCGGCATGTTTGGCTCGCGCCAGGAGGAGGCGCAGCGGCTGGGCCGCATCCTGCGCCCGAAACCCGGGGAGAACCAGGCGCACTTCTACTCGATCGTGTCGCGCGACACGATCGAGCAGGAGTTCGCCATGAACCGGCAGCTCTTCCTCTGCGAGCAAGGCTACGAGTATCGGATCGTGACGCTGGAAGGCCCCGGCGCCGCGTTGCCCGAGGACCTCGGGCTTCGCGGACAACGAAGCGCGCTATGAGCAGTGGAGTTTGGCTGAGCGGTATCCGTGCAGACGGTTTGAGGTGGAACGCGACCTCCGGGCCCGTTTTTCCGGCGGACGCGCGCAAACGGCGCCCGGAGGTCGCCGTCCACCAACGCACACTCGCGCACACACGGCCGGTGAGATGGAACTTACCAGCCCTCCCAAGAGCACACAGAAACGCACACAAATCTGCGCACAAACGGGGGTCGCAGCCAGTCACGACGTGTCGTTGTTAGTCGCGGAAAATCCACCGGGACCGATTCTGCAATCATACGTCAGTGTCGCCGTTAGACACGAACCGACGCGACAAGGCGTGAAAATTCGCGGGGGTTTAAATGGTCGGGCTGGTGAGATTCGAACTCACGACCTCTTGCACCCCATGCAAGGTGGAGACCCAGTATTTACCTTGCATTACAGCTAGTTACGACATACATGACAATAAGAAGTGACAAAAAAGGGACAGATTCATATTGACTTAGCCCAGCTAAGCGCAACGTTGCCCAGTGTATAGCAGAGGGTTCGCGGACGATATTCCAGCGCCCCGCCTCCTGCGAAAAGAGCCCGATGAATACACCAGCGCAGCCGTGCTCGAAGCCGAGGAAGGCAGTGCACGTTGCCGGCTATGACGCCGGCCGGCGCGGTTGCATTCCCCTCCGGGCTCCTGCCGTCGCGTCCCCTTGCGTCATGAAAACACACATACAGTCGAACACACTCCGGCCGGTGCTTCTCTCGGCCGATCACATTAGCCATCTCTGCTAGATGCTGGCAGACGATCTTATCGGCGACTTGTCCGGTGACATTCCAACCGAGTTCGGCGACGTGCTGACCGCTTGGCGCCAACAGTCGACGGGCTTTGTCGCGTCTGCCGTGGCTGGCGGTGAAAGCAAGAAGTGGGCTGATGGTGTCCGGGCAGCGCACGATGAAG
>JBBRCR010000453.1:0-7217 GCA_038204695.1 Opitutales bacterium
ATCGGTAATTGAATTTGGGGCATCCCCACCGCTGCCACTTCCGCCTCCCGTCTTCAATACTGACCGGCCCCGCTCCCGTTGGCGGCTCTTTTTCGTTCCACTCTCCCCAACTTCTCTTCAGGTGGGGGTCAGGAGGTCTGAGTCCAGTCTCTCCATCCGCTCCGGGTCGATCCGCATCTCGCCCTTGAACTTCGGATCGAACAAGCCCCGGGGGGCGTATTGCTGATCGGTGTGCGTGATGCGCAGGAGGTTGATCCCCAGTTTGGCGAAACGCCGGCCAGCATCTCGGGCTGCTCGTGCGTCGGGTAGTTCGCCTCGTAATCGTTGTTGATCCCCCAAAACCGGATGCGTTCCCCGCCCGCGTAGAAGTGTCCGTCGTTCACGGTCACCAATCGATCCGCCGGCCGCTCGTTCAGGAAGGACATGTCGGTGATGCCGGCGGACACATCGTCGCCCGGCACGACGAACGGAAACAGTCCGGCGGCCGCGCCTTCCGCCCGCGAGGGCAGGACGCAAAAGGGCAGACACAACAACGGGGCAAGCAGCCGGAGTTTCATGGTCGAAAGGCGGTCGAAAGAAGGAAGGACAAATCTTTTCAGGGGGAGAGCGAGGCAGGCGTCAACGCAGCGGTGTCGATCCCGCTGGGCACCGGAAGCGCCGCGCCCGCTGCCAGGCGATTCCGCGCATCCCGTGGTCATTTCTTGTTTCTCGACCGCGAGCCTTTTCCTCCGCCCTTCTCGGCAGAGTCGGTCTGATCGATGCCCGTGTCCTTGATTCCCTCTGCGGGATTGAGACGGTCGAGCGCGGTCTGGAGGCGGATGCGGGCGGCGCGGGCGGTGGGCTCCTGAGTATCGGGGGAGACGAGTTTCTCGGCAAACGGGGCGTCGGCCAGGTCGAAGAGTTCGCCCTGTTCGTTGAGTTTCCACCCCAGGTCGCGAACATACCAACGCGCACCCAGTTGGACGAAAATCCAGTCGCGCGGGTTGCCGGGCTGACCGCGCAACTGCGGCGCGAAGCTGCGGCCGTCGTAGATGACTCCGGCGGGCAACGGCGCGCCGGCCAGTTCGGCGAAAGTGGGGAGCAGGTCGCCGAAATCGATCGGGTCCTTGATCACCTTGCCGGCGGGCGTGGTGCCTTTCCAACTGGCGACAAACGGCACGTGCGCGCCGCCTTCCAACATGGTGCCCTTCTGGCCGATCACTTGCCGGCCACCCACCGTCCGGGAGCGGGTTTGGGTGCCGTTGTCTCCCGCGAAGACAATCAGGGTGCGCTCCCGCAACCCCAGTTTCTCCACCTGTGCCGGTCTATATGTCCGACCCTCCGCGGACCGCCCGATTTGGCCTTCCGGCGCTGGAAGCGGGTCAGTTGGCCATATGCATCTACAGAGCCAGCGATAGCGACGACGCCTCCAAGTTATATAACGACAAGTTTGGCAATTACGACTGGGAGGACCTTCGTCGCCGCGGATGGAGCGCCAGTCGCGCGGTGGATTGGCTGACCACGCTCGACTTGGTGGATTCCAAAAAAATCTACATCGGCGGTCACTCTCGCAGCGCAAAGTCGTCGTTGGTGGCGGCTGCATTCGACGATCGCTTCGCGGGCGTGATCGCGTCCAGCCCCGGCGGAGGCGGCGGCTCAATGAACTTTGTTTTGAGCGATCAGTATTATTTCTACGCCTCAGCCGAAGGGCTCACTCGCAACTTTCCGACGTGGCGCACGCCACGACTGCGATTCTTCACGGGGAGGGAAAACCAACTCCCGGCCGACAATCACATGCTTTACGCCTTGGTCGCTCCGCGCCCATTGATGATGAGCACTGCGCTGCACGACTCCGTTGAGAACACGTGGGCGATCGAGAAGTTCTTCGAAGAAATTCGAAAGGTCTACGACCTTTTGGGAACGCCGGGAAACATCGGGTTGCGCTATCGTCCGGGACCGCACGCCCCGGACGAGGGAACATATACGGCGCATAACGAATTCTTACTTCGGGCTATCGCGCAGCAAAGCATCGCCGAAGCGTTTCCCTGCCGTCCGTATCACGTTTGGAATTACGACGAATGGGTGAAGAAGTTTCCTCCCGGTCCCACGCCGGAGAAAGCGTCAGCCAAAGCCGATCGCACTCAAATCGTCGAGCGGATCAAATGGCTCCTGGGCGAAGCTCCCCCGGCTCGAGTTCCACGCCACGAGATCAAGCCCTCCACGCGCCCGGAGGTGCCAATGAAGGTGGTCTTCGACAACGGCCTGGTCGTGGGATATGCCATGGGAGGAATGGTCGCGGCCTATACCATGGCCTTGGATGATCGTCCTGCCGGGGGCACGATCGTGGGCGGATTCACGCCATTTCGTTCGGACACCGATGCACGTGGCACCGGTGGCGGCCGCCGCTGGAGTCACCATTACGGGTGGCTTCCCCGGCTCGGTGCTTTTGTCGGCCGCGAGCAGGAAATCCCGATCGATTTCGACCAGATCCTCGCCGCTGCCGCCCCAAAGCCAATGCTGGTGATTGCGCCGAAACGCGACTGGCATGCGACCTACGCCGATGTGGAAACGGCGAAGTTCCGCGACGCCGCCGGCAAGGAGCATCTCGTCGAGGCGAGGCTCTTCATCGACGGAAGCTACGAAGGCGACCTACTCGCGGCCGCGCAAGTGCCCTACGGATCGGCGTCGAGTCGCGCGACGAATATGGTGATTCCGCCGCACCTATCGACGGCAGCGGCGAACTGCAGGCCTACAACTTCCGTTTCGTCATGACGCAGGATCCCGCGGTTCGCGTCTCGGTCACCGCGCCAAACGGCTATCGCCGAGAGGAATTCCTCCCGTTGCTTGAACTGATCAGTTCCGGGAAAATCAGGCGCGCCTTCGGGGGCTATCGCGAGACTGACAACCTCGTGAAGGCACAAATTCCCGTCCTGCCGAACAAGAAACACGACATCAATGACGTCTCCAGCGGTCTTGTCCGTCTCTCGCTTCCCGGCGAACAGTTGATGTGGCCAGAAGGGGACGCTCCCACCCGTCAGCGGATCTTTGACGAACATCTGCGTTGGAATGTCGGCCTCATCTACTTTGCCCAGAACGATCCATCCGTTCCGGAAAAATTCCGCCAAGAGGCGCGGACGTGGGGTTGGTGCCGTGACGAGTTTGTCGAGACGGGCGGCATACCGCCGCAGATCGATGTCCGCGAAGCACGCCGGATGGTAGGTCAGCGGATCTTCACTCAGCAGGACACCCGCCACGCCGAGAACGACGCTCGCGCCGTGTTGCATCGCGATGCAATCGCGATGGGTGACTACGGCCACAGCCGATTTTGCTGCCGTACAGTGGTGGGCCTCGCTCGGCGGGCTCCATGGCCTCGCACCGAAGCCCGCTGGGCGTCTACTCGGCAAACAGATTCAGGGCCAATATTCGGAAGGCTGGCTGAATCATGCTGCTGAACTTTCCCGACCGCTCGACGCCGCCCTGGCCTCGCGGGGGCTTGCCTTGGCGAAGGATAGTGGGCTTTCGTCGAAAGACCTCCCGGCGGCTGACGGTCGGACTTCCCGTGGCGACTGGATCCGCGCGGCGTTCAAGGCAGAGTCTTCCGGCAATTAGGATCGGTCGCGCGATTGTCACGTGCTTCGATGCCGGCTTGGCAGACCGCTGAGTCGTGCAAAACACCTCTCACTTTCGCTACCACACCGTAGCTTCACCCCCGTAGAGCCAACGTAGTCCCGTCCGAAACGAGCCGCGCTGTTTCCGAGGCTTGCATCGTCCGCAGGGTGATCTCCGGAATCTTCTCGCGAGGGGTAAAGTGCTGTCGCCTCATTGACCCGTGGATTCCCGAAAAACAGGTGAGCCTCTGAATAGAAAACGAATCGTGCTCACCGGTGCTGCGGGCCGGGTGGGTTGCCGGGTGCGCCCTCTGCTGCAGTCGACGTATGCCCTTCGCTTGTGCGACCTGAACCCAATGGATCCGATTGGCGCGGACGATGAGATTCTGCTCGGTGATCTGGCGGATCCAGAGGTGGCGAGGGCGGCGGTCAAAGATGTTTCCGCGGTGGTGCATCTCGCGGGGCTGGTCTCCCCGAGTGTGTCATTCGAGGAAACCCTCGCGCCCAACTATCGCGCGGTGCTGTCTTTGCTCGAGGCGTGTCGCCTGGCCAACGTGAGGCGTTTTATCTTTGCCAGCAGCCATCATATAGTCGGTCTTTATCCGCCGGGTTCCTTGACGGCCGCCGCGCCCCCAGCGCCAGATGGATTTTATGGATTGAGTAAAGCTTTTGGCGAGGCGGCGTGTGCACTTTACTCGCGCCGCTTTGGGCTTGGCGTATTGATTGTGCGGATTGGAAATGCGGATCCTACGGTGGTGGACGGCCGCCGCGAGCGCCTTTGGGTCAGTGCTCGCGATTTGGTGCAGTTGTTCACCCTGGGCATTGAGCGGAGTGAGTTGAACTGCGAGATTGTCTACGGCGCCTCGAACTGCCCCGCCCCATTTTTTCCCAACGAGGAAGCGCGCCAGCTCGGATATCTGCCGATTGATCACGCCGCGGCATTTCGGGCGGAAAACTTTCTTTCGTTGTCAGAGATGAGTGCGGCCCAGGGCGCGTATTACATTGGCGGGTCCTTTGCCACGACGCCGTTACCCGAGCCTTTCCTGCATTCATGAAAATCGTCGCGGCGAATACATTCATTGTTGAGATTCCCTTTGCGCGGCGCGGATCGGGCGTGGGCATAATGCCGACTGCGTGGAAGAGCCTTGAGTTCGCCCTCGTGCGACTCGAAGACGAAAGGGGCAACGTGGGCTGGGGAGAAGGTTTCGGCTACTTCACGGTCGATGCCACCAAGGCAATTATCGACCGGTTGATTCTGCCGACGCTGGTGGGAGCGACGATCACCGACATTCCCGCCTGGAATCTGGAAACGCAGCGGCGCATTCATATGTTCGGCCGGTATGGCGTGACGATCTTTGCCATTGGCGGGGTTGATATAGCGCTATGGGATTTACAGGCTAAACGGGCGGGCCTGCCCTTGTATCGGCTGCTGAGTGAAAGGCCGCCGCGCTCCACCATCCCCTTTTATGCGAGCCTCGTGCGTTACTCCGATGCCGGATTGGCGGTGCAATCATGCGAAGAGGTTCTGCGCGCCGGGTTCACCGCCATCAAACTCCATGAAACCGGGCTCGATGAAATTGAAGCGTGCAGACGCGCGGTCGGCTCGAGCACGGCGCTCTGTGTCGATGTGAACTGTGCGTGGTCCGTCGAATTCGTGGAGCAGAACCGGAAGCGGCTCGAGAACCTTGCGCTGACCTGGCTGGAGGAGCCCGTGTTTCCTCCGGAGGATTTTTCCGCCTTACGCCGCTTGCGAGGACCGGGCCTGGCGATTGCCGCGGGAGAAAACTGGTGCACGGCCCGACAGTTCACCGAAGCGTACACGGCCGGCGCGGTGGATATTGCCCAGCCCAGCGTGACGAAGGTCGGGGGCATTTCCGAGTTCACCCGTATCCTCGCGCTGGCAGAAACGTTTCCGGTGACGATGATGCCGCATTCGCCGTATTTCGGTCCGGGCTTTTTCGCGAGCCTGCATCTGGCGGCAGCTCATGCCTCGATTCAGGCATTGGAATACAATTTTGTTCAGCCGGACGCCTGGCTGGCCGAAGTCGAACCTCTCCGGAGCGGTGGGAACTTTTCAATTCCGCAACAACCCGGAATCGGATTCGAGCCCGATGCCGGGGTAATGAAACGATTTCGGCGCGCATGATGTACCGTCGAGAAATGTTGAAGCCGCCGTCATGATGTCCTCCCACAATCAGCTGGCGGTTGCCCCGGTGCCGGTCCGAATCGCTGGACACGGCCCCGTAAAGATTATTGCCAGCCACGGTTGGATTGCCGACTCGACGTTGTTCGATCTGTTTATTGAGGAGATTGATATTAATCAGTGTACTTACGCCTTCATGGACGCTCGGGGATATGGTTCGCGGCTGCAGGACGGGCGACCATGGACAATTAAGTCGGTGGCGGAGGACATCCTGTTGGTGGCCGATCAGCTCGATTGGGAGCGATTTCATCTTCTCGGACATTCGATGGGTGGGATGGTGGCGCAGTGGTTGATGGTCCATGCGCTCGAGCGGATCGCGTCCGCCGTATTGCTCGCGCCAGTACCCGCCAGCGGAGCAAAACTCGACGCCGCGCGGCGAACATTGTTGCTGCAGGCAATTGCGGAGCCAGCGGGCCGCAGGGCACTGATCGAGGCAAACACCGGCTACACGCGTTCTCCCGCATGGATCGAACGGATGGCTCGGCTCAGTATAGCGACGACTCGTCCGGATGCACTGGAAGCCTATATGAATTCATGGACGCAGACGGATTTTTCCGGTCTCCTCAAAGTGGTTCAGGTACCCGTGCAGGTGATTATAGGGGAACTCGATCCCGGGGCGTCTCTCGCGCGCATGCATGAAGCGATCATGCCTTGGTATGCGGATGCGAGGATCGATTGCTTGGCCGGCGTGGGCCACTACCCGATGCACGAGTCTCCCCGCGAGTTGAGTACGCTGCTCGGCGGCCACTTCGCCCGCATTAACTGACCGCACTCACCCACCGGAGGGATCCCGAAGCATTCATGGGAAAGACTGAAACGCGACTTCCCCACGGTCACCTACGTGGTGATTGGCAACCAGAACTCCGCCGGCGGCGAACAGGGGCTGTGCTCGCCGTTGCAGCATTGGGAGTGGCTGAAGGACTCCCCCAAACCCGACCTGCGCTGGCTCCACAGCCGAAACCGCACCGCCCGCGTCAACGAAGGCAAGTTCGACGTGTCCGATGCCGGCATGGTGTATTATGTCATCTCGGGCGCGGTCCAGGACCGACCTGCTCGCCCTCGGCGCCACTTTTCACGCGGCGTTTCGTGGCTTGCTCGAAAAAGCTGGCGTTCGGCCGGTGCGGATTCCGCCGAGATCGCCCAACGGCAATGCCCATTTGGAGCGCATTCATCTGTTGTTCAAAACCGAAGTCGCCGACCGGATGATATTTTTCGGCGAGGAGCATCTCCAGCGCACGGTAAACGAGTACCTCGTGTACTACCATTCGGAGCGGAACCATCAAGGACTGGAGGGGCAGATCATCGAGCCGGGAAAGGAAATTGGGCAGCGACAAGGGAAAATGCGTCGACGGGAACGCCTCGGTGGCATGCTCAACTACTATTACCGTGACGCGGCGTAAGGGATTCGAATTTTTGGACAGGACGGG
>JBBRCR010000454.1:0-7200 GCA_038204695.1 Opitutales bacterium
CAATTCCTGCCAAGCACGTCGGCATTTGCCGGAGCGGCGGCTTTCCAGCCGCCGAAGTACGTTCGGTCGACCGGTCTCGGGCGACTGGAAAGTCGCCCTTCCCGTCAACCGCGCCCTTGGCGTGACGCCATACGCGGTAGCAAATTTGTGGGGCAAGCGCAGGGTTGGCAGAACGAGCGTGCGGGTCGATCGCCGCGAGTGAATGAGGGAGGCCATGAGGATCATGCGATGAACAAAAAAAGGTGAGTGGTCGCGCTACCGCGGTGCGGCGCGCTGCCGGCAAAGCCTGGCCAGCACCCAGGCAGCGCAAATCCGGCGTGACCAGCCGGAAACTGCGAACATGAAAAAAGCGCGCCAAACCGAAGGCGTTGCCTGTCGTTTTCCGGATTGCCCCGGCCGCGCGTTCACGTGCGATTACCCCCATGACTGCGCCCCGCCGGCCCGAAATCGCCTTTGCGCCCGAAAGCCTCTGGCCGGATTGGCGGATGTTGTGCGACACGATTGGCGAACGCCGCGCGGGCAGCGTGGCCGAAAGCCGCGCGGCCGGCTTTGTGGCCGCGAGTTTCGCCGACGCCGGCGCGGATGAAGTGAGTGTGGAATCGTTTCCCTGCGCCCACCGGCGCCGCGCGACCACCGAGGTGCACGAACGAAGTGCGCGCGGCTGGCGGAGAATCCAGGCCACGTCGCTCGTCGGCGCGCCGCCCACCCCGGGCGGCCGCGCTGTCACGGGCCGCCTCGTCTGGACGGAGTTGCCCGAGGGAGGGCGTCGAGTAAAACCCGGCGGCTGGCGCGGGTGTATCGTGGCGATCTTCGGCCCGCTGCCGACCGAAGCCGGACTGCATCGCCGGATGGTCGCCGCCGAGCCGCTGGCGGTGATTCACATCGACGACCGGCTTCCGTTTCCCTGGACCAAGAACGACGGCGTGTACCCGTATTGGGCAAAGCAGTACGGCATGCCGCCCACGCTGACGGTGCCGTACACGGAGGCGTGGCGGTGGCGGCGCGATGGGCTGAAGGAGGTGCGGGTGCGCGTGACTCTGGCTCAACCCACGGGTGAATCGCAGAATGTGATTGCCGAGTGGCGGGGCCGCTCACCGGAAGCTCCGGCCATCGTACTTTCCGCCCATCATGACACCCAGTGCGGCAACCCCGGCGCCGACGATAACGCGTCCGGCGTAGTCGCCCTGCTGGCGCTCGCGCGCGCCCTCGCCCCCGCACGGCTGCAACGTACCGTCCGGCTGATTTCATTCGGAGCCGAGGAGCAGCTTTCGGTCGGCTCGGCCGCTTATGTCCGCCGGCATCGTCGCGAGGCGGCTGCGGCGGGGCTCGTCGTCAACTTCGACAGCATTTCGTCGCCGCTCGGTCACTGGATGATGTCCGTGGCCGGTGAGCCCGCCCTCCAGCGCTTCAGTGTATCCACGTTGTCGGCACACGGTCTCGACGTGTACGCACACTCCGAAATCAATCCGTTCTCCGACCAGTTCGCATTCAACCGCGTCGGGGTACCATCGCTCTGGTTCATGCGGACCAACTTTCCGGGTGGCCGCTGGCAGCATCACAGCCGGCACGATACTCTGGAAAACGTCTCCGCTGATGAGGTCCGGCACCTGCTCGACGCGGTGCACCCGATGATCCGCACGCTCGGCAACCGGCTGCGGTGGCCGTTTCCGACCACGCTGCCACCGGCACAACGCACCCTCGCCCGACGGCTCGGCCGCGAATTATTCGGCTAGCCCACCGAACGCTTCGACATCGCATGGTCCGAAGTGACATGGGCGTCCCGCCCGTGGGTTTGAAGTGACATGGGCGTCTCGCCGCGTCTCGCCCATGTGTTTTCTTTGCGCACACCCCTATCCGGGAAATTTCACACCCTGTGCGCGTTTTCGCCCAGTAGCGCCAGTCTCCGACTGGCGGAACGCCGGTCAAAGACCGGCGCCACTCCCGGCGGCTGCCCCAGCATGTGGGATGTTGTCATAGGAGCTGTGAATTTTCCGGGCTATGGGCGTCCCGCCCAAGTCCGATCTGCGTGCACCCCACCACGCGGAAAACCCGGTGCGCGCAGCAACGAGGCGCCCGGCTCGAGCAGTTCCACCGCCCAAATCGCGCTGAACGAAGCGTACTTCGATGCCGCGATCGATTCGCCGTGGTGCGGTTTCGGATGCGCTTCCGCCAGCCGGCGCATCGAGCGTTCGGATGACTCCGAACCGAAGGACCACACATACTTCAACAACGCGGCACGCATCGCGGGCGTGTCATCGATGGTGCGCCGATAGGAGAGCATCGGCAGCGCGCGCAAAGTGGCGCGGGCGCCCAACTCGTACATGTCGTCCTCTTTCCCATTCACCAACGGTGGCACGAAGGTCGTCGTGAGATTTTCCGCAATCCGCTGCCGGCGCTGCGAATCATTCGCGTCGAGCCAGGCCCACGTGAGCGCCTCCGCCTGAAAATAGCCGGACGCCATGTAACCGCCATCCAGATACGCAAGGACATTCCGGTCGGCAATGAGATGATAGTCGGGATTCGGATCCACGTACGTCAGCAGCAACTGCGCCGCCAGGATGTCCGACAGCACCCACGAGGTCCCCAGCGGATTGCGCACGCCGCGGGAACATGCCTCCGGCCACCGTCACCGCCAAGCGGCCATCGACCGCTTGATCGAGCGGGTTATGGACGCTGACCTTCAGCGTCGGGACAACCGCGCCATTCGCCGCCGCCAATGTCGCATGGATCACCGCGGTCGCACACGAGCGGCGTCGGCCAACTCCACGCCGGCACGGCGGCCACTCGGGCGGAGTCCGTCGCATCGATCAACCGCGCAGGACCGCCTGCCATACGCTCCGTGCCTTCAAAGGGATAGAAGAGCCAGGAGGGCACGGCGGTCTTATTCTCCCGAAAGGGCAGTCGCAGCGCCGTCAGCCGCGAGGTCGGTGCGATTCGACCGCTGGCGTCCTCCGCGAATTCGATCGCACCAATGGAAAACTCCATCGGCTTTTCCCGCCACACGGTCGCCGCATCGATGCCGATCGACACGGTGGCGATGTCGGCTGGATTCAACAGCGGCGGCACCGGGTCGGGCTGTGACCACCCACGCGGCAAAAAGTCCGCCAGCGTCACGGCATGGGACCGCCATACACCGCCCAGTGGCGTGAAGCTCAGCCAGCGGCCGCCCTTTGTATCCACAATTTCAATCGCCTGCAGATCCGCGTAAGCGTCGCCGCGGGCCCGGAAAGTCAGCACCGTGCGCGGCACCGCGCAAACGCGGTTCGCGGCCAACTGGAGCCACGTGTCGTTCATGCCGCGCAGGTAGGTGCGGAACCGCAGGGCCGGCCGGCCTTCCGGCGTCGTGGTTGGCGAGATCCGCACCGGTTCGGCGACGTAACGCGCGTTCGGCCCGCGGAGATTGGGCTGCAATACCTGGTACTGAGCGGCGTCCGCGAGGTCGACGACCGGAACCCCGCGCACCGGCTGCGGCGTGTAGTCGAACGCTCCGGGCCCGATCACGATGACATGATTGCGCGCGTGCACCCAATTCGCACCGTACTTTTCGTACTGATACAAAGCGGCGCCGCACAAACTCCCGTCCGGCGCCTCGAAAATCCGCAGTGCGTCGTTGAAGATCCGCCGCCCCTGGAAAAAGAAGCTGACGCGCTTCGTCAGCCGGACGCCACCGCTCAGGTCGCACGCCACCGCGTGCCGCCGGTAACGTGATGAGGTGAGTCGTGTCGTTGATGCTCCACACGCCGCTCAGCGCGTTCACCGGCGGCCGCGAGATGGCGTAACTGTAGCCAGCCTGCGCGATGCCATGATTCGGTCACCGTACGTTCCCAGCGGATACCGCCTTGGAACTGCCACGCGCCCAGTCGCGTGTTCGCCATTCCATTGCATTGAGCTGGAGATTGTCGATCTCGGTCAGCGCGAAACGGCCTTCCTCGGTAATCCGTGGATCGAGATGGTTCGCGAGGTTCGACCAGTCGGGGCCGGTTGGCTGCGTGATCGTCCATTCCTGCGAGGCGGAGCTCGGCCGCGGGGCCCGGAAATCGGCGACCAGAGTGTTCACCGTCGCCGAGCGCGCGATCCCGCGCACGATGTTCTCGTAATCATTTTTCGAACGGGAGCAGCTGCCCGCGCCGTCGCTGGTCAACGGGGGCAGCTTGAGCTCGAAGCTGGGCACGAACGTGAGGCTGTTCGTGAGTTTTTGCGCACCAGCCACTCTCCAGCGCGCAACCGCGGATGCTTTCAACGCACCTTCAAAAAATGCTCGAGAAACAGGAACGCCTGTTCATTCGACTGCTCGGTCGGCGGATGTTTCTCGCGGTTCGTCATCGCGACGCGATTTTCGTAACCAAGAAATCGATTGACGGCGACCGCATGCTTGAGCGCCACCCACCTCACCGGCCCGTCCTCGGAGCCTCCGGAGACCAGGAAAGGTCTGGGCGCCATGAGCGCATGCAGTTCATGCAGATCATGACCGCCTTCGAAGATTACCTTGTAGGGGCCGGTGCGGCCGTTTTGCGCGGTGACCACGCCTGGCTGGCGCGTGATTTTCGGATCGAGCCCGAGGTACCACGGCTCCCAATAGTTCACGGCGGGCCGCTGCTCATCGAAAACGAGACCGCCATCGGACCACACCGCGCACGCAAAATTTTCCCAAAGGCACGACGCGAACATCGCCCACTTGCCGCCATAGGAATGCCCCATCACGCCGATCCGCGCCGGGTCGACCTCCGGCCGCTGGGCCAGCGCCGTGTGGCAGTTCGCCGCAATATAGGCCATGTAGCTCAACGGCTGGCAGCGCGCGCCGTTCAACACCGGCTTGTAGGCGTCATCGCCCGGTGTGCCGATGGCGAGCGTCACGCACCCGCGCTGCGCGAGCTGCAACGCGAAATCGCGTCCCTTCCCGCGCTCGCCCGTCGTCATCATTTTTTTCGCCTGGCCGGTCAGCGGGCGCGGACCGTCGTAGGCGACGCTCACCTCGGGCGCATAAAACGGCACCAAAACAGCCGGCCGGCGTCCGCCCGCCGCAGGCACGAGGAGAAACCCCGGCTGCATCACGCCGGGTGCCACCTCCACGTTCACCGCATGCTGGGTGACATCACCGCGCCGCTGTGTATCCAAAATCTCGATCTTCGGTTTCGCGAGCAGCGGGGGCCACGCACCCATTTGGCCATGCCAGTAGGCGAGAATTTCAGCCCGGCGCGCCGGCCATTCCGCCGGTGAGCTGACCGGCCGGCCGTCATAGAACGTCAGCGGCGACGCGTACGCGCCGAGTTGGCCGGCATATTCAGCCGGCGGTTTGAAACAGGAGCGCAACGCGGCCGGAATTTCATCCGCCGCCTGGACCGCGCCAGCCCAAATCGCCGCGCTCCAGAGTAATAGCGCCCGGGTGGCGTTAGATCTCATGCGCCGAATGAAGGGCGTGACACTTGCGCGCGAACTCACCGGGTTCGGCATCCCAAAACGGCGCGGCCACGCCGCCACTCACCCGGCGAACAGAGTT
Source organism: Opitutales bacterium (assembly GCA_038204695.1). Lineage (GTDB taxonomy): Bacteria > Verrucomicrobiota > Verrucomicrobiia > Opitutales > Opitutaceae > ER46. Next base: position 5,498 of record JBBRCR010000454.1, read on the forward strand.
TTCATTTCCTTGAGATGCCGCGGCACCGCGACGGAGGAGTCTTCCTTGGCCTCATACTCGAGCGCCACCCAGCCCTGGTAACCACCGTCGCGGAGAAGCTTGGTCAGCCGCTTGAAATCGGCGGGTTTCTTCCCGGATGACGTGCCGTCACTGATTTCCGTCTTGAACTGAACATTGACGGAATACGGCACGCATTCGGCGAAATCCTTGTACGGATCAGCCGTGCGAAAATTCCCCGAGTCCAGATTTACGCCGAGCCAGGGACTCTTCACCGCCTTGACCATGGGCAGCAGCGTGTCGGCACTGCCGATCGAATCATGATTCTCGAGGCCGAGGAAAATCCCACGCTTGCCCGCGTAATCGCAGCATTCCTCGAGGGCGGTGATGACGAGTTTGTCGGCTTCCTTGCGATCGAGTTCCTTCGTCGTACCGGCGAAAACCCGGATGTGCGGTGCGCCCAGCATGGCCGCGTGATCGATCCACTTCTTCGTGGTGGCGATCTCTTCGTCCCGCTTGGGCCCCTTCGGATGAGAGAAATTGTTCCCGATTGCCGTGCCGCTGATCGGCATGCCCGACAGATAGCAATGCCGCCGAAGCCGCCGCAGGTATTCATCCGTTTCCTCGTCGAAAAAATAAGCCGTCAATTCGGTGCCGTCGCAGCCGTTCGCCGCGCAGAAATCGACAAACTTGAACAGGTCGGTGCGTTTGCCCGCCGCCATTTTCGTATTCGGCTTGCCGCGCATCATGGGAAATCCCTCGCGAAAAGAATACGCGGCGAGACTCAACAGCAGTCGCGGTTTGCCTGAACGGCGAAACGGTCCGCCCGTCGCGCCGCCCCCGCTGCTCGCGGCCGCAACCGAAGGGTTTGCCGTGGCGCCGGCGAGCGCCGCCACCGTTGAAAGTTTAACGAAGTCACGACGAGTGAGATTATTCATGGGGAGAGAAATCCGAGGGAAGCAAAAGCCAGCCTCCGCGGAAAGCCTATTGCGCAAGGGGATCGCCAGTCCATCCACTCGCTGGCGCCCCTCTCCCCCGTCTTCCCCCTCTTCCCCGTCTTCCCCGTCTTCCCCGTCTTCCCCGTCTTCCCCGTCTTCCCCGTCTTCCAAGTCTTCCAAGTCTTCCCCCTCTTCCCCGTCTTCCAAGTCTTCCCCGTCTTCCAAGTCTTCCAAGTCTTCCCCCCCTCATTCAACGTTGCCGCCGAACGCGCCGGCCTGCTTCGCCAGTTGTTTCTCCAGGCTGCCGCAAACGAGTTCGCACAGCTTGAAAATCGAAGCATCCGCGATCGTATAGAACACTTGCAGCCCCTCCTTGCGTCGCGAGATCACGTGCGCCTGCGCCAGGTGCTGAAGATGCCGCGAGATGTTGGCCTGCGTTCCGCCGGTCTCCTCCACGAGCTGGTTCACGCTCATCTCTCCGCCGAAAAGCGTATGCACCAGCCGCAACCGCATCGGCTCCGCCAGCGCGGCAAAGCGCCGCGCCACCAATTCGAGGGCTTCATCGGAAAGGGGGCGGGGATTTTTCGAGGCCATGCAGCCGGGGAACGAACTGACTCTTGACATGAACACAACTATATGCATGGTTGCTCATATTCGTCAACACACAACCATGAAAACTGATTCCCTCGTTCGCATCCTCGCCGGCAGCGTTGTCCTCCTCGGTCTCCTCCTCGGCGTGCTCGTCAACCCATGGTGGCTGCTGCTGCC
>JBBRCR010000455.1:0-7182 GCA_038204695.1 Opitutales bacterium
GGCGCGATCGAGCCCGATGAGAATCTGGTGATATTGATCGGCGGTCATGGCTTGAGGAGAAGCGACTCCAAGGATGGGACGCGGCGGAAGGAACGGACGAGTGTTGTTCGAGGCCGGCGCTCTGGGTTGATTGATTACGCGTCGAGCGAAAGCAGCGTGTCGCCGACGGCGCAAAAATGAGAGAGCGGCATTCATGCCAATCCTCCACTATCCTGACACGCACCGTATAAACTACTGAGCCACGCGGGGTAGTTGACGTGAATTGCAAAAATGCTGCCGATCGCAATTTTCGTTTTTGTAAACCCCTCCGACAGCCCCTGCAGCTGAGTTTGCTGTTGCCAGGAACCTGCAAACCTCCCGGAGGGGCGGAAAATTAATTCGAAACGGGGCGAAGTATTCGGCGGATGGTCGCAGGCGCCCTCGGGACCCCATTCACCCTCGGCCCTGCTCAGGCTCAAAACTTACCAGGTGGATGCCCGTCGGACCGGCTGCAATTCTCCGCGGGGGAGCGGCAGCCCCAGACTTTCGATCGATGCGTCGAACAGGAGGCGTCGCTGCTCGGGAGAAAGACCGGGTTCGAAGACCGCGACCCGGTAATCGTGATAGGCGATCTCGTTCTGCTTCTGCACCGCGGCGCGGTTGGCCGAGGTGAGCGCGGCATCGATCCGCGCCGTATCGGCCGCCCCGAGTAACGTGCCCGCCTCGCGGCGAATGGCATCCCGTTCGTTGACGAGCCCGGCGAGTTTCCGGCCATACGCGTCCGCAATTTCCGTCAGGGTGGTGCGCAGCGTTTCAATCTTGCCGGCGTCAGCGGAGCCACGACCGCCTCGTCCCCGCGTCGGCACGACCACGAACTTGAGACCATCGTCTTCGAAACGATACGACACCTGCGCAGCGGTGGCCCGGTTTTCGGAAAGGAGCACGTCGATCCGGGAGGCGGCCTCGCGTTCCACCAGGTCGCGCGTGCGCAACAGGCTCAACAGCCGGTCGGTGAGTGCGGCCGGCAGCGGTGAGCGGGGAGGCGGTGGCGCGGCGGATGGGTGCTGGGCGAGCGCAACGCGAATGACTTCGGCCAGCGTCTCGAGTTCGGTGATACGCGCCGCCTGTTTTTCCGGCAGACCGCGCAGCGGATTTCGGAGGAAGCCCAGCGCGGCGCCATCGTGGTTTCGCACGGCTTCAAACAATTCCTTCTTGAGGAGCGACTTTTTTGTCTGGTAGCTGGCGATTCGCGTGGCCAGTTCGGCCGGCACGTTGTTTGGAAAACTGATGCGGGAAAGTTCGGGCTGGAAAAATACGTGGGGGTTGTTGGCGGTCGCCTTTTCGGTGTTTTCGCCGGCCATCAGCAGCTCGAGAGAAATCTCGCGGAGCAGGCGGCGTTGCGCGGGCGCCAGGCCAGGCTGGTAGTGTGCGTAGGCCCGCATGACTTGCGCGAGCTCCACCGGCGAAAAGCCGCGCCGGTCCTTGTCGCTCAGATGCCACTCGCGCAAATCTCCCCAGCCGCGGCCGGACGAGCTGAGATCGGTGCGTAATTTTTCGGCCGTCTTTTCCAACTCGGCCAGCTTCGGCGTTTGCTTCCGGGCAAAGGTCTCGAGTTCCTGGCGGCGAGCCGCGGGTTCAGCGTCCTGCAACCGCTCCAATTCGGCCCGCAATTCCGCGCCCGCCGCCCGTTTTGCCTTCAGATACTGATCCACCGCCTGTTCTTGCTGTTCGCTCAGTGTGCGCGTGACGATCCGCGTGCCCAGCTGCGGATAGAACAGTTCGTTGACCACCGAGGCCATTTCGGCGGGAGGGGCCAGCCGTCCCGCGGCACCCACGCTGCGCGCAACCGGTCGATCGAGCGGTGGGGCAAACGGCGGAAAGAAAATCGGCACGCGGTCAATGGTCCGGGGTGGCAGCGCCGAGGTGATGTCATTTGGCATTCGCGAGGGCTCATACTGCGCCGCGGAGGGAGTGGCGAACAGGACAAGGCCACAGCCCGCCGTTGCCAGGCAGCGCAGTGGGAGGCGGAAAAGGATCGGCAGCGGCGGCGAAGTCATGGGGTAAATGACTGGTGGGAAGACGGACGAAATTGCCCGGAGTGACGCGAGATCCCTTCGCGCGGCTGGCGGTTACCGGGCAACCCAAATCGCAAACCGTTCCAACCCGTAGCCCAACAGACCGGTGACCGGAATCGTCAGCACCCATGCCCACACGATCCGTTCGACCACCCCCCATTTAACCGCGCTGAGTCGCTTCGTTGCCCCGACGCCCATGATGGACGTCGAGATCACGTGCGTCGTCGACACCGGCACGCCAATCGTCGCGGTCACGTGAAGGATGATAGCCGCGGTGGTTTCGGCGGCAAAGCCGTGAACCGGCTGCATCTTCACCATCTTGTGGCCCATGGTGCGAATAATCCTCCAGCCACCCGCGGCGGTTCCCGCCGCCATGGTGAGAGCGCAGGTGAGGATAACCCAAAAAGGAACGTGGTCTTTCCCCTCGATGCGCAGGAATCCCGCCCAGTCGGGCAGGCTGGCAAATGCACCGGTGGACGTGCCGGTGAAGAGTGCGAGCGTGATGATGCCCATCGTTTTTTGCGCATCGTTTGAACCGTGGCTGAAACCCATGAACCCGGCGCTCAGCAGCTGCGCCTTGCCGAAGACCATGCCGACGATGCGCGGAGTGACATTTCGCAGCAACACCATGAGGAGCATCATGAGCAGCGCACCGCCCACGAAGCCCATTAACGGCGAGGCAAACATCGGCATCACGACCTTGGGCCAAAGCCCCGCCGACGCGCCTTTGCTGTCCGTCACCGACCAAATCAACACGTGCCAGTTACCCTGCGCTGTCGCCAGGGCCGCGCCGCACAATCCGCCGATCAATGCGTGACTGGAGCTGGACGGAAGCCCGAGCCACCACGTGAACAGGTTCCACAGGATTGCGGCAATCAGCGCACACAGGACCGTCGTCATGGTGACCGCGGTTGGCTGGACCAGCCCGCTACTGATCGTTTTCGCAACGGCGGTGCCGGCGAGTGCGCCCACCAAGTTCCAAACTGCCGCCCAGACCACGGCCATGCGCGGCGTAAGAACCTTGGTGGACACGACCGTGGCGATCGCATTCGCCGTGTCGTGAAAACCGTTGATGTACTCGAAAACCAGGGCCGCGAATAGAACGAGGAGGAAAAGGGTCATGGGAGGCTGGCCCGCATATTCAACTTTCGATCAACCGGTCTCTTGGGTCACACGCTTCATCAGCCCGCCTCAGGAGTGCTTGAGCACGATTTGCACGACAATGTTGCCGGCGTTGCGGCAGCGGTCGACCGCCTGTTCGACCATCTCATAAAGCTCCTGGAGGATCACCAGTTCCTTGGCGTCATAGGGGCCGTGATACAGTTCCTTGAGCAGGGCGAGCATGACCTTGTCGGCCTCGCCCTCCGCATATTGCAGCCGATCATTCGCCTCGCGAATCTTCTCGATGTTCGTTCCGCCCCGGAGCTGTTTGACCATGAACATCACCGCCTCGGCCGCCTGCGACATCAGCTCGGCCTGTCGCTGGAAGGCGGTATGCGGAACGCGCCCGGGATAAATGGAAAGCCGTTCGACGATTTTCTCCACCTGCTTCGGAATTCGATACAGCGCGAACGAAAGCTCCTCGATGTCCTCGCGCTCCAGCGGAGTAACGAAGGTCTTGCTCAGCTCCTCGGTCATCAAATGCCGAATCCGCTTTTCCTTGCGCCGCGTCTGAATGAAATCGTCCAGCGAGGCGTCGGTGCTCTTCCCCGTGGCCGCGATTTTCTTCAGGTAAACCGAGAACAGATCGACACTGGTCTTCGCTTCATCGGCGCCGGCTTCCAGCAGATCGAAGAACTTGTCCTCTTTACCGAACAACTTTTTTAGCGAGAGCATGGTGCGTAGTTTTTGAGTTAGTCGGCGACACCGTAAACGCGAAACAAATCTAGGTCTTACGGCGGAGCCAAATCCACAGAAAACCGATCCGCTCCCGAATCGCCAGGGTGCTGCGGTTCAGTGCACTGGAATCCCAAGACAGATCCTCGAGTCGGAATCCATCGCCGGCATGCGTCTGGTAGTCGGTCGGGCAGGCGACCGGCGAAAGTCCGGTATCGCGAAAAAGGGCCATCGAGCGCGGCATGTGCCAGGCCGACGTGACCAGCGCGACGCGACCGCGGCCCACCAGGGCGCGGACCGCCTCCGCCTCCTCTTCCGTATCGCGGGCTCGATCGACATGAATGATCCGCTCGGGGCTGACCCCGAGCGATTCGGCCGCGCGGGCGAGCACGGTGGCATGACTTTCGCGATTGCCCGATCGGGGGCCGCTGACAATCAGTTTCGCTTCGGGGAGCACGCGCAGAATGCGGACCGCCTCCGTGACGCGGGCGAGCGCGCTCGTGGAAAGCAGATTCATCGCCGCCAGTCCGGGACTTTGCCCGTTGCCGCCGCCCAACACCACCACGTGTTTGCACGCCGCGAGCTCGGCCGGCACGGACGTGGAGGCGGCAAATTCCGGCCATCCGGGATAGAGCGCCTCCAGCGGACGTATCAGGTGTTTGCTGACGAGTTTATTGCTGAAGAGCATTAACCCCACGACCCCTGAAATCACGAGGGCACGTCCCAGGCGCGCATGCCTCGGGTTCCGCAACAACCACCACCCGACGAGGATGGCGGTCACGCCGAGCGACAGCGGCATCGCCCAGAATGCGATGAATTTTTTCGCAGTGAATAACATGAGTGCAACAAAGCAGCGCGGGGAAAGCGGGCGAGTCTCCGTTTTGCGGAGTGTTGGATCGACGCAACACAACCGCGGCGGAGGCGCCGCCCGGAAAGAGGCGGAAAAATTCAGCGCACGAATATTGCTGAAAATCTATCGGCCTCTTCCAGATCCGGAGTCACGATTCGCACGCCTCACGTGGCCGCGGTCTTGCGAAGAACGTTCTCCATTGTCCGGATCCGCGATTGCCTGCGTCGGGCAAAGCCTCTTTCGTCCCCGGGCGCGCCTGGCGTTGGCCGCGCGATCCCCCTGCTTTCCGATGAAAAAATTCCTCTGCTTCGTGTTGGTTGCCGGCTTGGTGACTTCGTGCTCAAAGCGCGAAGGGGCGGCTCCTTCGTCGTCCTCCCCGGCGGGAACGGGCGCAGCCACCTATCAGATCGCGGTGATTCCGAAAGGGACCACGCATGAATTCTGGAAATCCATTCACGCGGGCGCGGTGAAGGCCCAGCGCGAGCTCGCCGATCAAGGCATCAAGGTAAATGTGATTTGGAAGGGTCCGCTCAAGGAGGACGATCGCGAACAGCAGGTCCAGGTGGTGGAGAATTTCATCGCGCAACGGGTCAGCGGAATCGTGCTCGCTCCGCTCGATCGCAAGGCGTTGGTCGGCCCGGTCGAAACGGCCGTCCGCGGAAAAATTCCCGTGATCGTCATCGATTCCGGACTCGAGTCAAAGGCGCCCTCCAGCTTCGTGGCGACGGATAATCGCGAAGGGGGCCGGATTGCGGCACGGGAGCTTGGCCGGATGCTCGGGGGCAAGGGCAACGTAATCATGCTCCGCTTTGCGGTGGGTTCGGCGAGCACCGAGGAGCGCGAGGAGGGCTTCCTGGAAATCATGCGCAAGGATTTCTCGGCGATCAAATTGCTCTCGACCGACCAGCATTCCGGCGCCACGCGGGACAGCGCCAAGCGGACGTCGGAAAACCTGCTCAATCGCTTCGGTCGCGAGGTGAACGGAATTTTCGCCGCCAACGAGTCATCGGCCGCCGGAATGCTGCTGGCGTTGCGCGATGCCGGGCTCGCCGGTGGCAAGGTCAAGTTCGTCGCTTTCGACTCGGGCGAAACTCTGAACGCCGGCCTCAAGGCCGGCGACATCCAGGGCATGGTGGTGCAAAATCCCATGCGCATGGGCTATCTTGGCGTGAAGACGATGGTCGATGTGTTGCAGGGGAAAAAGCCCGAGCCGGTGATCGATACGGGTGTCGGCTTTGTGACGAAGGAAAATTTCAACGCACCCGAGATGGCCGACATCGTAAATCCCCCGCTCGACCAGTATCTCAAGTGAGGAGCGAAACCAGTCCTGCTTTGAGCGGCGACCGCCCGGCATCCGGCCGCACGGGTGTCCGGGCGGCGCGATCTGAACGCATCCCGGCGTCGCGCGGTCCCCGCTGAAACCGGCCTTGCCCGCATGACCCCGCCCGCTCCCGCACCGGCGCTGCGTTTGATCGGAATCAAAAAAAGTTTCGGGGCCACGCGCGCCTTGCGCGGGGTCGCACTGGCGATCGAACCCGGAGAGGTGCACGCGCTGATCGGCGAGAACGGGGCCGGGAAAAGCACGCTGATGAAAGTGCTGAGCGGCGCGCACAAGGCCGACGGGGGCGGGATGGAGATCGGCGGCGAACCGTATGCGCCGGCTCATCCCCACGACGCGCGACTCAAGGGCGTCGCGATGATTTACCAGGAGTTGAACCTGGCGCTGCACCTCAGCGCGCAGGAGAACATCCTGCTCGGCGCCGAGTCGGCGGCCGGCGGCTGGATTCGGCGGAAGCCCTCGCGCGAGAGGGCCCGCGCCGCGCTGGCTCAGCTGGGCCATGAATCGCTCGACGTCGACCAGCCGGCCGGATCATTCAGCATCGCGACCCAACAGATCATCGAGATCGCGCGGGCGTTGCTGACGAAGCCCAAGGTCCTGATCATGGACGAGCCGACCAGCAGCCTCACGCAGGCGGACACGGACCGGTTGTTCGAGGTCATCCGGCGGCTGCGAGCGCAGGGCGTGAGCATCATTTACATCAGCCATTTCCTCGAGGAGTGCCGCCGGATCGCGGACCGCTATACGGTGTTGAAGGACGGCGAGACCGTTGGTTCCGGGCAGATGAAGGACGCGACGCTCGATCAAATCGTCACGCTCATGACGGGCCGGGAAGTGAAGGATCTTTACGCGCGGCGCGCGCACACTCCGGGGGCGGTGGTGCTGGAGGTGAAAGCCCTCGCGAGCGCGCCGCGATTGAAGCGGGCGGCATTCCAACTCCGCGCCGGCGAAATCTTCGGCCTCGCCGGGCTGATTGGCGCCGGCCGCACCGATTTGCTGCGGACGATCTTTGGACTCGATTCGCGGGAACGGGGTGACGTGGTGGTCGCCGGTGCGCCGGCGATGGCCGCGTCGCCAAAAGCGCGTTGGGCGCAAGGGGTGGG
>JBBRCR010000456.1:0-7178 GCA_038204695.1 Opitutales bacterium
CGGATCATGCGAGGCGTCGATCATCACGGAACTGAAGAAGCCGGAGTCGATGCACTCGTAGCAGGTCTGCTCGTCACCGTGGTCGAGGTGAACCGCAAAAATCACTTCGGGAAAAATCTCTGCGGCGGAGCGAATAATCGCCTCGAGCATGCGTTTGTCCGTGTATTTCCGGGCGCCTTTCGAGATCTGGATGATGAAGGGCGCCTTGGACTGCGAGCAGCCCTTGAAAAGGCCCATCGCCTGCTCGGCGTTATTTATGTTGTACGCGCCCACGGCGTACTTGCCGTAAGCATGTTGGAATAGCTGGGCGGTCGTGACGATCATAGGCGGAGATATACGAGGGCGGAACTTCCGGCTGCCGATGCGTTACCGCAAGGGTTTTCTCTGTGCATAAATGGCGAACGAGTGCGCGCGTCTTGGCAGCCGCGTGCAGTCGGCACGCCGTCGAGTGAGCGCATGCAGATTAAGCACGGCGCCACCACTCGTGTCGTGGCAAGTAGCGCCGGTCTGTGACCGGCGAACGCCAGTCGGAGACTGGCGCTACCCGAACCCGGCTCGCAGAAATCGCCACGCCAGATACGGCTGCCGCAAACACATTCTTTGCGCGTCAGGAGACCTGTATGGCGTCTGCTTCTGCTCAATTGACCTCAGCCGCCGCCGCGCGGTCCCCGCTTCTGCTGGGTCGGCGCGGGCGCTGTCGAGCTGCCGCCAGACCCGGCGGCCCCCGAAGTGGTTGTCCCCGTCTGAGCGGGCGGCGTCGTGAGCGTGGTGTGCACCAACGTGGCGAGTTGCTGCTGCGTTTGCTGCTGTTTCTGGAGCTGCTGCAACGCGCTGACTTGGGGCTGTGAGAGCACTGCTTGGGCCTGATTCACGGCTGTTGTGGTAATCGGTGCCGAAACGATGCCCCCGCGACCGCCATCCATCATCACGCCCATCATGCCACCGGGTCCACCGGGTCCGCCGGGCCCTCCGCCAATAAGCCCGCCGAGCATTCCCAGATCCGGCCCGCGTCCAAAATCACCGCCGCGACCGGGCCCACGATCGCCTGCTCCGGTTTGTCCCGGCGTTGTTGGATTGGAGGACGCCGGCCGCGAAGGCGGAGGCGTGTTGGCCGCCAGGATTTGCACCAGCTGATCGGCCTGGGTCGCCGTGAGCGGGGTGTTTGAATAACTCAACCGCTTCTGGAGTTCGTCGACGATGTTACGCTGCGGCAGAGTCTGCTCGTAACTCTGAAGCTGCGCCAACCCCGACTCGCCGATGACCCCCTTGATCGAGCTGTCGAATTCGTTGCGCGAATCGGTGAGAAGTTTGCGGTACGCTTCCGGATTTTCCCTTGGGTCAATTCCTTGGGCGCGGGCTGCCTCGAACAGGTCCTGGCGCGAAGTCTGGCGTTCGACGAGGAGCGACTTCAGTTGCTCGCTCTGCTCCGGTGAAAGATTGAGGCTCTTGAACAACGCCGCGTAGCGCGCCTCGACGGCCGCCTTTTGCTGCGTCGCGACCATGGCCTGCACTTCCGGCTTGTTCATCAACTCGCGAATGGCGGCGAATTGCGGCGGCGGACCACCGCGCCCCCGGCCATCCCCGCCACGGCCACCACGACCACCGCGATCCGACCGGTCTTCGGTCGCATCCACCAGCGCACTTTCTGCGGAATCAGGGTCTTTGTCGCGTCTCGCCGCGAGCCGGTCCTGCAGCTCGCGATTAGCCTTCTCCAGATCCCAGACCCGCTTCTGAAAATCAGCGCGCTCGTCCTTGTTCATCGCGAGAGCACGCAGTTCCACGAGCTCGGCGTATTGCCGCCAGGCGAAGGCCGCGCCGCCGACGGTAGTGAGGGCGAGCAGCAGAATAAGGAGCGACTTGGGGGAGTTCACAAAACGGCTAGACGCCATGTTCAAGGCAAAGTTGCTGGCCCGCAACCGACACCAAAAAAAAGTTCGTTTGTGCCCCCTCCGGAATTCGCCCGGGCGGCCACGCAACGCTCCTCGCGTCCGGCCGCCGTCACGGCTGCATGCGGCGCCGCTTAACGCGGTGGAAACTCGAACTCCGCCTTCGCTCCCGTCTTCGACAGCACCAGATAAGCGCCGAACGGCTGGCCGCGCTTCGACATGAATCCCTGGATGAGATTTGTCCGGCCACTTTCAAAGAGCGCCTCGACCTCATCCGGCGGGATCTCCTTGCCGCAAAGATGCTTTTTCAACGTGAACACCACCCGGTTATCCTGATCCGGTCGCCGCACATAATACGCCTCCGGGGTGTCGAGCACTTCACCGCCTTTGTGCATTTTGCTCCGCCCCATCACGCGCGCGTTCGACAGGTCCACCGGCGCCTTTGCTTTCCGCGGGATCGGCTTGCCGTCCTTGTCGACCTTCGGCTTCCGCGGCGGAAACTCCCATGAGATCTTCGCTTGTTCGCGTTTCAAAAACGCGTCGAAAGGCCGGCCCTTCTTCGAGATGAACCCTTGGATCAGATCGGTCTTTCCCTGGGTGACCAACTGGATGGCGGCCTCGCGCGGAATCGGCTTCTGACACATCAGCCGGCTCACGCGGAAGGTTTGTTTCCAGCCGTCGCCTTCGCGCTCTCTTAATATATAGCTGTTGCCCGCCTCGCATAGTTCCGCGCCGTTGGTCGGATCCGCCCAGAACGGCTCCAGCGTGGCGATGTCCTGCTTCTCGCCGAAGTCGTACTCGGCTTTCCATTTACCCTTCTCCTCGTCCTTCACGAGCTTGAGTTTCGCGGCGAACCGCGCGCGGGTCTTGGCCGAAATGAAACCGTCGAGCGGCCCGATGCTGCCTTTCTCCACGAGTTCCTTCACCTCGGACTCCTCCATTCGACGACCGCCAATGACCTTGTAGATCATGAACTCGCCGTCGTGCGACTTGTAGCCGCGCAACGTTTCGCGCAGCGGCTTCCCATCCGTCGGCGAGATTATGTCGGTCTCGCGGGCGATCGAATCATCTTCCTCGAAGGCTTTCACCCGCTCGACGATCCCCTTCGTCGTGGCGGCAATCTCCGCCATGAATTTCTCGCGCGGAAATTTGTTGTGCTCCATCTGCCGGAGCTTGAATTCCCAGTCGCCCGTGAGATCGGGCTTCATGAGTTCCTCCGCCTTCACCGCGCCGAGAAACTGGAGCAGTTGCTCCGCCTTCGCCGTCGGGATGAGTTCCCGCTGCGGCCGATCGATGTACTTCTGGTTGATCAGCCCGTCGATCGTATCAGCGCGCGTCGCCGGGGTGCCCAGCCCGCGCTCTTTCATCGCCTCCGCGAGATCCTCGTCATCCACGAGTTTGCCGGCGCCCTCCATCGCGGACAGCAGCGTCGCTTCCGTGTACCGCGGTGGCGGTTTTGTGCTCTCGGAATGGAGGATCGGATCGTGCGTTCGAGCCTGCGCGACCGGCGAGGGTGAACTCGCGCCAGCGGTGATGTAATCCTGCGGCGAAAGCGCCGGCAGCGCCGTGGCGTCAGGCGCATCATCGACCGTGTTTTTCCCGTACACCGCGAGCCAGCCCGCAAACGTCATCACCTTGCCCTCGGTCTTGAAGTCGAACGTGGCAGGTGCCGCCCGTGTGGCATGGGCGTCCCGCCCATGATCGGGCGTGGCACGGGCGTCCCGCCCGTGATCGGGTGTGGCATGGGCGTCCCGCCCATGATCCGAATCGCCCCTGCGACCTGCCGCGACGGTGCTGATTCGCGTCGTCACGTCGAATTCCGCCGCCGGATAGAACGCGGCGACAAAACGGCGGGCGATCATGTCGAATACCTTCGCCTCCATTTCATCGAGGTGTTTTGCCTCGTGGGCCGTCGGAATGATCGCGAAGTGATCCGAGATCTGCTCGTTGTTGAAAATCCGCTTGTTTGGCCGAACCCAGCCGGAATCGAGCACCTTCTGCGCATGGCCAGCGAGACCGCCGTGCATGTTCTGCAGCGTTTCGCGCACGGTCGGAATGTAATCCTCTGGCAATGCCCGCGAATCGGTACGCGGGTAGGTGATCATTTTGTGCCGCTCGTACAACGCCTGCGCAATTTGCAGCGTGCGGCGCGCCGGCAGCCCGTAACGGTTGTTCGCCTCGCGCTGCAGCGTCGTGAGATCGTACAGCCGCGGGGCGGCCTGCGAACTCGCCTTTTTCTCGTCGACGACCTGCGCCAGCGGCTGTCCCTGACACGCGGCGACGACCGCCTCGGCCACCGCTTTCTCCCACACGCGATCAATCCGATCGTGTTCGTCGTTTTCGGCGCGACGGAAGTTCGGCCGCTGGTAAACGCCGTCGTACCGGCCGGTCGTCACCTCGAACGTCGCGGTAACGCGCCAGTAATCGCGCGGCTGGAAATTCCGGATCTCCAACTCGCGCGCGTACACGATTGCGAGCGTCGGTGTTTGCACGCGCCCGACCGAGGCCACATTGCCTGCCCGCGAGCCGAACATCCGCTTCGTCAGCGCCCGCGTGCCGTTGATGCCGATCAGCCAGTCGCTCTCGCTGCGGCAGCGCGCCGCATCCTCGAGCCCATGCATCTTCGCGCCGTCGCGCAGCGTGCGGAACGCCTCCTGGATGCCGCCCATCGTCATCGTCTGCATCCATGCCCGCTTCACCGGCAGCTTGCACTTGGTTAGCTGATACAGATACGCGAAGATCAACTCGCCCTCGCGCCCGGCGTCACACGCGTTGATCACCTGATCGATGTCTTTTCGTCCAAGGAGCTTTTTCAGCGCATTGAAACGATCCTTCGAATCCGCGATGGGTTTCAGTCCGAATTTTTCCGGGATGATCGGCAGCGTCTCGAGCCGCCAGAAACCGTATTTCTTTTTATCGATGTCCTCCGGCATCTCGAGTTCCACCAAATGGCCGAGCGCATACGAGATGACGTACTCGTCGTTTTCGTAGTGATCGCCTTTTTTTGGAACTTTACCGAGGGCGCGGGCGAGGTCGGCCGCAACGGACGGCTTCTCCGCGATGACAAGTGACTTCATGTAACGCGAGCCGTTACCTGCGTCGCGACGAAGCGCAAGAAATAGTTTTCTTTCGGGTCGGTCCGTTCAGGCCGCCCCTTCGTGTCCGTTTCGGCGATACGGCGGCAGGGCGGCGAGCAGCGCCGGGCTCGCGCCGGCGAACCACGCCTTGCCATCCTGGATCTTCATCAGGCGCAGTGCCGGTCCCTTCAACAAGGCGTAGAACATCGCGACCGTGCCGGCGGCCAGCCCGAACAGCAGCAGCGGCAAAATCCCCTGTGACACGCCCGCGACAACGAGCGCCACCCCGGCGACCGCGAGCGTTCCGGCGATGAACTGGTGGCGCCGGACGATCCGCCGGCCGCGCACGCTCAATGGCGTACGGAGCTGCACATGCTGGCGGAAGATGTAGTAAAGAATCAGGAACGCGATCGGCGTGAGGAGCAGAGACAGAAACACGACGGGCGGGATCCATTCGAATTTTTGCAGGCGGAAGTCGGCGGTCGTCACCGGTTGATTCGTTTTGACGCAGCGCAGCGGCAGTTTCGCATGGTCGAGCGGCACGACCAGCTGCCTGCCGTCCGCCTGTGCGTTCACCGCGTCCGAGGCTGGCCGCGGCGGCGGGGCCGCGAAGGGCGGCAAGCCGAGCGCCTGGGCGAGCTTCTGCAACGGCGGCCTGACGGTCTGGGACGATGATGGCGGCGCCGCCGTGGTGGCGATCTGCTCGACTTCGGTCTGCAACGCGCTCGCCTGCTGGTAGCGCAGCGTCGGCTCCTTCTCCAATGCGCGCAGTACAATCTCATCGAGGCAAATCGGGGGCACGATCGCCAGCGCCTCTGCGGCCGCAGCTTCACGCCCCCCAGGAGCTGGCGAAGGTTCGCTCCATCGACGAACTCCATGACGAGGAAATGGAATCCGCCCGCCTGGCCAAAATCGTGCACCGCGACGATATGTGGGTGGCTGAGCTTCGCGAGAGCGCGGGCCTCCCGCGTGAATCGTTCGGCGAATCCGGGATCGCGGCTGAGCTGCGGCGGCAGAATTTTCAGCGCCACGAGTCGATCCAGTGCGGGTTGCCGGGCCTTGTAGACGGCGCCCATGCCGCCCTGGCCAATGAGCTCGAGCACCTCCAGCTGCGGAAAATGCGGGGCGAGTGCAGCGGGTGCCGGCGCGACAAACGTGGGACGCGCGGGTGGCGTGGTTGGATCGGGCGACGTGGCACCCGAGGGAAACCCGGCTTTCAAGAGGCACTCCGGGCAGAGGCCCTGGGGCGCGTCGGGCGCGAGTGGCCTGGCACAAACGGGGCAGAGACGAGGTGTGTTCATGGATGTCCTTCGGCCCCTTGCTACGGAAACGCGCGGCGAAGGTTACACCATCACGGCCCGCCGAGAGCGCGCAGCAAATGGCGGAGTTCCTCCCGGCCCTCATCCGGCGAGGCGACGGTTTCGTCGATCTCTTCCTCCAGCAGCTCGCGGTAACGCTTGCGCAGCCGGTGTACGGCGACCTTCACGGCGCCCTCGCTCGAGCCGAGTTGCGACGCCAGCTCGGCATAGGGGAGCGATTCGCGACCGCCCACCAGCGTCGCTTTCAATGCGGCAAAGAGCGCGGTCCGACCGGCGCGCGCGTAGTCCTCTTCCAGCCGGTGGAGCACCGTGTCAAGCAGCGCCAGCGCCCATTGGCGGTCGAAGGCCCGGTCGGGGGCGTCGGTGCCGTCGGCCGGTTCGAGCTCGAAACGCTGTTCGGCCGCGGCGAAATCCAGCGGGACGAGGTCGTGGCCGCCGCCCCGTTTCTGCGCCCGCCCTTTGTCCCATTCGTCGCTGAGGAAGTGGCCGAGCGCGGTCAGGATGAACGAGCGGAACCGCCCGCGCGCCGGATCGGCCCGGCCAAGGGTTCGCTGCGCGAGCAGCCGGGCGAAGAACTCCTGGGTGAGGTCCTGCGCGTCGTGCGCGTTGTAGCCCCGGCGACGAACATAAGCGTAAAGTGGATACCAGTAAGTTCCGCACAGCCGCGCGAGGGCATCGCGCGCTCCGGTGCCCTCTCCGCGACCGGCATGCAGCACAATCGACCAGCGCGTCGTCATGAAGCGGGCGTTGCGCCTCGCCGCAGCCGTCGACTCGTTGTTGTCCTTGAGGGCGCTGCCCATCGCCTCCGACTAACAGCTGCGCGGGAGGCCGCAAGCGTGGCGGCGAGCGCCGGCGAGTGGATTCGAGACTGCAATTCGTGCTGCATCCACTCGCTC
>JBBRCR010000457.1:0-7170 GCA_038204695.1 Opitutales bacterium
ATCAACGCCTCCACTTTCGCCGCATAGGACGCCTCGTCGAACTTCGGCAACCGCGCCTCCCAGACTGGTTCGGTCGGCCCACCTTTTGAAGAGGCGGCAGCCGGTTGCGCCGCGCGCACCGCAATGAGCGCGACGGACCAGGTAAACAGGAGGGTGAGCAAGCGCATGACTGGTGATTGGTCGCCTCGCAGCGGGTGAAGTTTCCTCGATTCGATGATCGACGCGTCCGCTCGAAAACGGACGAAGACGATGGCCAATATTGATTCGTTGTCGGTGGCTCGCAACAGAGATGAGGAGGTGGGACAGCTGGAAAGGGCGCGAAACTTGACACTCGGGTGCACAGGTTGAAAGTGCATTCTTCGCTGTCAGCAGCAGCGGCGCATCTCTCCTCCCATCCGCCCGTACGTCGCCTACCCGCCGAGCCGTTTGCAATTTTTCCATTTCGACGAGCAGCCCGGTTTGGATTCGCCGGCAAACCGGAAGAACCGCGCCGCCGCGCCGCCGCGCTGATCGCAGCGATTCGACACGCCCATGCCCGTCATCAAAGACACCAGCGTCCGCGACTTGAAGCTGCGCGTGAACCTCGCAGATGTCGTTTCGCGCGTCGTGACGCTGCGGAAGGCCGGCGGCTCCCGATTGAAGGGATTGTGTCCGTTTCACAACGAGAAGACCCCATCGTTTCACGTCGATTCAGACAAAGGGTTCTACAAATGCTTCGGCTGCGGAAAGGCCGGCGATCTCATCACCTTTGTGCGCGAGACGGAGCAGTTGAGCTTCGCTGAAGCGGTGGAAGCGCTGGGCAAACGCTTCAGCGTCGTGATCGAGTACGAGGAAGGCTCCGGCGGGCCGACGCCGGCCGAGCGTTCCTTGCGGCAGGAGCTTTTCGATCTGCACGAGGAAGCCGCGGAGCATTTCCACCAAGCCTTCAAGGCTCGCGATGCCACGGGTGAGTTCTTCCGCGGTTATTGGCGGGAGAAGCGGCGATTCACGCTCGAATTGGCGGATGAATTCAAGATCGGCGCCGTCGACGAACACGGCAGTGGACTGGGTGCACACGTTCTGCGCAGAAAATTTTCTGAGGAAGCGCTGCGGCGTTGCGGTTTGTTTTTCATTCATGACGACACCGTGCCCACGCTTGGCTCGCTTCGCCCGCGTTTTCGCGGCCGGCTGATGATTCCCATTCGTGATCACCAGGGGCGGGTCGTCGCCTTCACCGCCCGACAGACCGACGTCACACCGCAGGATGATCCCGCGCGCGAAGCGAAATACATCAATTCACCCGAGACGCCGATTTTCACCAAGGGCAACCTGCTCTTCAACCTCGACCGCGCGCGCACGGCCGTTGGCGAGGGCAGGCCGTTCGTGTTGGTCGAGGGACAGCTCGACGCGTTGCGGTGCTGGAGCGTCGGGCTGAAAACGGCGATTGCCCCGCAAGGCACCTCGATCACCGAGCCTCAGCTGGTGTTGATCCGCCGGTACCACTCGCAGGTGGAGTGCTTCTTCGACAGCGATAGCGCGGGCCAGAAGGCTGCGCTGCGTTTTCTGCCGATGGCGTTGAGGGCCGGTTTGGAGGTGCGTTTTCTAACGCTGGCCGGAGCGGAGAAACTGGATCCCGACCTGCTTTTTCTCGAGCGGGGACTGGCTGCTTACGAGGAACTGCGTCGAAACAGCCAGAGTGCGGTCGCGTTTGCCAGCAGTGCGTTCCTTCCGTCACCCCACCAGGCCAGCGCCGAGCAACGCGCCCGCGCCGCCCAGTCGATCGTCGAGATCATCGCCGCCAGTGAGAGCGAGGTTGGCCGCACCAGCTTGCTGCGGGAAGCCGCGGGGAATCTCGGACTGCTGCCGAATGTCCTGCAGAGGGAATTCGAGTCATTCCAGTCGCGCCAGCAACGCCAGGCGGCCGCCCGTCCGGGGCAGGCCCTCGATTTCTCCTCGGCAACCGCATCGAGCGCCACCCCGCAGACTCCTGAACACCATTTGCTGCTGCTTTGCCTGCACTTCGAAAAATTGGGCAAACCCCTGAGCCACGCGCTCCGCCACGACTGGATCGATGTCGCCCACTCTTCCGGCAGCCTGTTGAACCGGTTTCTCAATGAATTCGAGCACGACGCCTGGCCGGGCCGCGATCATCTTGACGCGCTGCTGGAAAGCCCCGAGGAGCGCGCACTTGTCGCCGCCGTCCTGTTTGAGACACCTGCGATTGATGATCCGGTAAAGGTCGCGCAGGAAGGGCTTCGGCAGCTGCGCGCGCGGGCGCTCGAGCCGCGGCTGCGGCAAATAGAACTTGCATTGGCCAATGCCCATGCGGACAGTGAATCTGACCCAATTTCACTCTTAAAAGAACGTCTGGAACTGCAACGACAGCTACGCCAACCGCTGGTTTTGGATACGTCTGTTTGACCATTGTTGGCTTCCGCGTTCCCTCGGTTCCTCTCACACAACATGTCGCGTAAAGCCAAGTCCGCCGTCGATTCCGATAAGTCCGAAGCCGTTGAGGCTGCTCTTGCCAAGGCCACCACGTCCGCTCCAGACGGCGGTCCTGCCGGCGAGTTGCCGGTGGGCGGCGGCATCAACGAGAAAATCCGGCAGCTCATCCGGCTTTCGAAGGAACAGGGGTACCTGACCTTCGATGACATCAACGAGGCGCTGCCCGAGTCGGTGGAGAACCAGGAGGAAATCGATAACGTTCTTTCGATCCTGCAAAACCTGGAGATCGAGATTCTCGAGCCCGACCAGGTCGAAGATTACAAGCAGCGTCAGGAGGAAGCGGAGGAGGAGGAGTCACGTTCTTCGCAAAACGACATCCTCGACGATCCGGTCCGGATGTACCTGAAGCAGATGGGCCAGGTGCCGTTGCTGACGCGCGAGCAGGAAGTAGAAATTTCCAAGCGAATCGAAACGGCGGAGCTGAAGGCGCAGGAGGCGCTCTTTCAGGCGGCGGCCATCGGAGCTTACGTCGGCACGCTCGGAGCCAAGCTGCTCAATCGTGAGGAGCGCTTCGACCGCATCGTCATCGATAAGAAAATCGACTCGCGCGAAGCGTACTTCAAGGGGCTGCCGAAGCTGGTTGAGAACACGCAAAAATCCGAGGCGTCGGTCGCTGAGGCGTGGGACGAATACCTCAAAGCCAAAGGCGACGCCGAGAAGAAGAAGGTGCACTCCAAGTTCCGGAAGCGGGAATCGGTGCTCCGCTCATTTTTCTCGAAGTTCTATTTCAAGCTGAAGGTTTACGAAGAGTACCTGGAGAAGCTTAGGCCGACGCTCGAGGAAGTTGAATCGCTGCACCAGCAAATCGATCGCGCGAAACATCCAAAAACCAAGAAGGATGCCGCCATCGACACGAAGGCGGTCCACGGCCGGCTGAAGCAGATTGAAGCGCAGCAGCGGATCACGCCGGAGGATCTGCAAAAGGTCGTCGCGCAGACGATGATTCATGTGCGCGAGGCCCACCAAGCGAAGACCGAGATGGTCGAAGCCAATCTCCGCCTCGTCATTTCGATCGCGAAGAAATACACGAACCGCGGCCTCTCGTTCCTCGACCTGATTCAGGAAGGCAACATGGGCCTGATGAAAGCGGTCGAAAAATTCGAGTACCGCCGCGGGTATAAGTTTTCCACCTACGCCACGTGGTGGATTCGCCAGGCCATCACGCGCTCGATTGCGGACCAAGCCCGCACCATCCGCATTCCGGTGCACATGATCGAGACCTTGAACAAGGTCATGCAGGTGCAGAAGCAACTCCTGCAGGAATACGGCCACGAGCCGACGCCCGAGGAGGTCGCCGACGAGATGAACCTCCCCGTCGAGCGCGTGCAGCAGATCATGAAGATGGCGCAGCAGCCGATCTCGCTTCAGTCGCCGGTGGGAGATGGCGACGACACGAGCTTTGGCGACTTCATCGAGGACAAGTCCGCCGAGAATCCGTACGACATGACCGCGTACTCGCTGCTGCGCGAAAAAATCATTGATGTCCTCGACACGCTGACGGAGCGCGAACGGCGCGTGCTCTCGCTGCGATTTGGGCTGATTGACGGCTACAGCCGCACGCTCGAGGAAGTGGGCAAACAGTTCAAGGTGACGCGCGAACGCATCCGCCAGATCGAAGCCAAGGCCCTGCGGAAAATGCGGCATCCAACGCGCATTCGCCAGCTGCACGGGTTCTTCGATGCGGAGCAGATCGACAACGCGCAGAATCTTCTCAAGGTGGCCGCCACCGCCCGACCGGCGGGCTCCCCCATGCCGACCGCGCCGGGGCACGCGGGGCACCTCCCGTCTCTGCATTCCAGCTCGTTCAGTGGTAGCCTGCCGGGCGGCCTCGGATTTCCCGCCCCCAAGATGTGACGCGTGGCCGGGGAAAGTTTCCCGCTACGCCGCTCTGAAGCGCGGCCGAAACCTCCACGATGAAAACCGCCGCCCGGCTGGTCATGCTGCTGGCGGTGGCGGCTTTGGTTGGCGGCTGCCAGCACATCCGATTTGTCAAACCGGGCACCGCCGTGCCAGCAACGAAAACCGCGGCTGTGAAACCACCGGCCATGCCGGTGCGCGCGCTGTCGCCCAGCCCGCGGTTAATCGTAGGCCGCGTGCTGGCGATCGATCAACCTTCCGGGCTGGCGTTCGTGGATATCGGGTCCGATGCCCCGCCCGCAGCATTGGTCGACGGAGCAGAGTTGACCACGCGCGCGCTGGACTTGCGTGAGACTGCCAGTTTGCGCGCATCGCGCTACGTCCGTGGACGCACCTTGGGGGCGACAGTCATTTCCGGGCAACCGTCGCCGGGGGATGAGGTTGTGTGGCACGCGCCGTGAACAAATCGCTTTCCCTCTTTACAGGCCATTCACCGGGCCTACGTTGACCCCGTTATGGCCAACGCGATTTCAATTTTTGCCGTCTTCGGTCTCGGTCCCACAGAGCTGATCGTCATTTTGATCATCCTGCTCGTACTCTTCGGGGGGTCGAAGCTGCCGTCGCTTGCGAAAGGCCTCGGCCAGTCAGTGAAGGAGTTCAAGAAGGCCTCGAAAGAAATGGAAGCTGAAGAAGAAGCGGCGAAGACCGCTCCGGCTCCTACGCCCCCGACGGTCATGGCGGTCGAACCGAAAAAAATTGAGACGGTGAAACCTCAGGGCACGTCCTGAGTCACCATCGCCTCGCGGAAGTTGCCGAAGCGCGCCCCAAGGCGCGCTTTTTTTGTCCCCCTCAACCGATAGCGGCAGTCTGCCCAGTGAGATAACGCGCTCTGCCAAGTGGCTGCGAGCGCCAGCGAGTGGATTATCTGTACGCATGCACGTGGACATTCGGCGCGCCTCAACGATAACCACACTTTGGATACAGAGAATCGCGCCCAACTCCCCCCGATGGTCGGAACCCGACCGCCCACCGGCGCCGGTAACTCCCGCCCGCAAACCTCCTCTTCGACTTGGACGCCGTATCCCGCCGTTCTCGCCCACTCGACACCGGTCACAACCGAATCGAAGAAGGGTTTGACAGCATCCGGAGCGCCCACGAATTTGTCCGACCTTTACGGCGATCATAGCTCAGTTGGTTAGAGCACCAGATTGTGGATCTGGGGGTCGCGGGTTCGAGTCCCGTTGGTCGCCCCAAAGCTCGCATGTTTTGTACCTGAAGCAGGCAATCTAGCGCATCGCGCCGCCGGGTTCGTGCTGTCGAGCGCGTACAGCATCGGCCGCTTGCGGTTTGGCAGTTCGCATCCCCCAAGCGGACGCCGTGAACGGACGCGCAGCCGAAGTGCGCTCCAGGCCGATCTGCCGCAATCTCTGCGTGACTCGCATTGAGCACCAGCTTCGCGCGACTGCTTGGACTTTGCGGCATGCTGCAACGCCCGGCCAATGTGCGGACGCATCACACGGCGGAACGCGTGCTGCGAACGCTGCAGGTGTTCCCACCCCGCCCGCGCGCCAAGCGCTCACCGCGACCTCCATTCGATGCGGGCCTGCTTCGTCTCGAGATTTACCCGGACCGAGGCGTGCTCGAATTCGCGGGTGGCGGAAAGACCCTGCCACGCGGCATCGCCGCGCGGCGGCCCGAGCGCGCGTCCGAATTCCGGATACGCGTCGAGCATGCCGTGGTTGTGCACGTAGCCCCACGAGTAACAGAAGAACGAACCCGGGCGCGCCCCCACGAGAAAGCAGGCGAGCGGAAACTCCACGTTCGCCCGGGCGAGCCGCAGAAGTTCCTCGCGCGGTTTCGCCATCATCTCCTTGTCCAGCCAGTTGAACCCGGGCCAGCCCTTCAGCACGACGAACTTCCCCCGGGCCTCGGCGAGCGCAAGGGTGTCGAGGTCCGCCTTCATGTCGGCCGCACCCGCGGTGTGAAACCCGCCGAAGTGCTCGATCATGACACCGTCGATGCCGTCCCAGTCGAGGATCTCGCGAAAGTCGTGGGTGCGCGTGCCGTTCGCCAGGATCACCCGGCGCGGGCCGATCTTTTCTTTCGTGAGCTTCATCATCTCCCGCAACCCGGCCACGATCGTGCGCGCCTTCTCCGCCCCGACCTGTTTCGCGAGCGCAGGTGAGATCGCCTGCGGCAGGGCGTCCGCAAAAACGCCGTCGAGCGGCGCGTGGCGCATCGCCTCCGCCACCGTATCCGACCACCACGTACGCATCGCCGGGAGCGAGGGATCCGGTCGCGGCATGCCCGATGGATGCGTCACCACCTCGCCGGCCGCGTTCCGCAGGGTCCACTCCGGCCGGTACCGCTTGAAGGCGTCGTAGGGCTGCCAGTTGATGAACGCGTTGAAATAGAACAGCACCCTCATCTCCGGATTGCGCCGCTTCAGTTCACGCGCGGTGTGATAGATTCCCTCCTCCGTGCTGCCGTGCTGGCCGGCCCCGTGCCCCTTCTCGAGCGTCACGAACCGGGTGTGCCGGGCGACGAAGTCGAGTTCCGCGTCCGTCATCGGCCCATTGCGCTTGCCGAAATGCAGGTAGAGCGGAACGCGTTCCCATGAGAATCCGGTGAGCTCCGCGGAGTTCGCGCCCGCCGGCGAACGTGACGGCTGGGCCGTGGCGGCCCCGGCGAACGCGATCGCGGCCAGCACCATCCGAGCGACGCGCAGCAGGGTGGCGACGCCGTGGGGGAACATGCTTCGGGTCGGGGTATTCATTCGGCGCGCGTCAGCCGCACCTCCGCCAGGCTCGCCTTGTCGGCCGCTCC
>JBBRCR010000458.1:0-7168 GCA_038204695.1 Opitutales bacterium
GCGAAGATCGGAGTGCTCACGCATCCGCACGACCCGACCCTGCTGCAAAACCGCTGCTTCCTTTACCACCTCATCGGCAACAAAACCGGCGAGTGGAAAGTGCCCGTGGGCGGCATGGGCAACGTGGCCCGCGAGTTGGAACGCGTGGCCCGAAAGAACGGCGCGGAGATGCTCACGCGCGTTGAGATTCAGTCGCTTGATGTCGAAAGCAAAAAGCGCAGCGTGGCCTTTGAATGCGATGGGAAATCGCACACCGTCGAAGCGCGCTTCCTCCTTGTGAACTTTGGTCCCAACGTGCTGGCACGCTACACCGGCCAGCCTTGGCGACCCGATGCGACCGACGAAGGTTGTGTTTTCAAAATCAACATGCTGCTCCGGCGCCTGCCGAAATTGAAGTCCGGCGGCCACAGCTCCGCCGAGGCCTTCTGCGGCACGTTTCACTGCGACGAAGGCTACGAAGAAATGAAGGCGAGCCACGCGCAGGCCGCTGGTGGCAAGCTGCCGGACCAGCCGCCGTGCGAGGTCTATTGTCACACGCTCACCGACGACAGCATTCTCGCGCCCGAACTTCGCGCGCAAGGCTTCCACACCATGACGCTCTTCGGCCTGGACACGCCGTGGTCGCTCTTTTCCGCCAGCAACGCCAGCAACGAGAGCACGCGCGCGCAGGCGCAGCGGAAATTCCTCGACGGCATGAATCGCTGGCTCGCCGAGCCGCTGGAGGATTGCCTTGCCGTGGCGCGCGACGGTTCGCCGTGCATCGAGAGTAAAAGCCCTGTGGACATCGAGGAAACCCTCGGCATGTATCACGGCAACATCTTCCACTCGGCCCTCACGTTTCCCTTTGCGGAATCGTCCGACCACGACGGCACCTGGGGCGTGGATACGGCGTTTGAAAATGTCTTTCTCTGCGGCTCCAGCGCGCAGCGCGGCGGAGCGGTCAGCGGCATTCCCGGCCACAACGCCGCGCGGCGGGTCTTGGAATTGGCCATCCAACCATGAACTCAAAAATAGCCACCCAGTAACCATGAACACCCAATCTCTCCTTGCCCTTATTCTGCTCCCCCTCAGCGGCCTCTTTGCCGCTGAAGCGCCCAAGACCATGCCAAGGCAGGACGTGGTCGAAGTTCCCGCCATTCGCGCCGGGCTTTGCGTGGGCAACCTGTTTCAGACCCACATGGTGCTCCAGCGTGACCAGCCGCTCAAAGTCTGGGGCTGGGCTGCGGCGGGAGAGCAGGTCACGGTGTCCTTTGCCGGGCAGCAAGTCAGCACCACGGCGGCGGCGGATCGGTCGTGGCGAGTCGGCCTCAAGCCCATGCCGGCAAACCGTTCGCCTCAGACCATGACCATCGCGGGCAAGCCCGAGACGCTGACCCTGGAAGACATCCTGATTGGCGATGTCTGGGTGCTCGGCGGGCAGAGCAACATGGAGTTCCCCATCACCAAAGTGGATGACGGAGAGCTGGAAATTTGGAAGAGACTCCGCTGAAGTTTTCCACGCCACCCGGGATGTCCGCCACGGAGGCTGGAAGGCAGGCCCGCGCCCAGCTCATGAAGGAACTGGAGATCAACGACACCGAGCGCCGCATCAAGGAAGCCGAAGCAACGATCACCAGCCTTCAGGAGAAGTTCACCAAGGATAATAAGGCATGGGAGGATGCGAAGCGGGCCAAGGGTGCCGCTGGATATTAACCCATCGAAGAACCACCAACTCGCAACCCCATGAAGAATACCGCCGCCTCGCTTCTCGCCATCGCGTCCATTTTCGCCGCCGGCTTGTCTGCGCGAGGCGACATGCCGCCGAAGGGAGATATCACCAAGCCCGAGGCGCTCGACACGCTGCCGGGGTTTAAGGTCGAACTGCTTCGCCTTTCGGATGTGGCCACGGAGGGATCGTGGATTTCCATTGCGAAGGATCCGCAGGGGCGGCTTTTGCTTGGTGCCTATCGCAAGCAGCCGATCTCGCGCATCACAATCAAGGACGGACAGATCGCGAAGGCTGAGATTCTCAAGCTCCCGCTTAGTGAGGTGATGGCGATGCTCTTCGCGTTCGACAGTCTCTATGTGAATGGCCACGGCAAGGCCCCGGACGGGCGCGAACTTTTCGGCATGTGGCGCTGCACCTCGACGAAAGGGGATGATGAATTCGACAAGGTGGAGCTGCTCCGCGAATGGCCGGGCGGTGGGAATGACCACGGTGCGCACACGATTTTGCTGAACCCGGATAAGAAGCATCTCATTGTGCTTTGCGGGAATTTTGTGGAAGTGCCGAAGGACTTGCTGCCGACTTCGCCGCATCGGAATTATGCGGACGATCTGGTGCTGCCGCGCGCGGAGGATGGCAATGGCTTCGGCGCGGGACACAAGCCGCCCGGCGGGTTTGTGGTGCGCATGGACCCGGATGGGAAAAACTGCGAACTCATCGCGAGCGGCCAGCGCAATACGTACGGCGTGGCGTTCAATCACGATGGGGAGTTGTTCGGCTTTGACAGCGATATGGAATGGGACTGGGGCACGCCGTGGTATCGGCCCGTGCGCGTTTATCATCTGACGAGCGGGGCCGACCACGGGTATCGCGAAGGCTCGGGCAAGTGGCCGGAATATTACCACGACAGCCTGCCTGCGACGCTCACCATCGGCGTCGGCAGTCCCACGGGCGTGGCCTTCGGCACCGGGGCGAAATTTCCCGCGAAATACCAGCGCGCTTTTTTCATCCAAGACTGGACGTATGGCCGGCTCATCGCCGTGCATCTCACGCCGAACGGTGCGAGCTACAGCGGCTCGTGGGAAAACTTCGTCGCGCCAAAATCGCTGCTCGCGCAGTCCGGCAAGACGCCGCTGAACATGACCGGTCTCGTCATCGGTGATGACGGCGCGATGTATTTCACCGTCGGCGGACGGCACGCGGGGGGCGCGCTTTTTCGCGTGAGCTACACGGGAACGGAAGCGACCGCGACCGCTGATTTGTACGATGCGAACGGCAGCGAGGCGCGAGCGTTGCGTCACAAGCTGGAGGCATTTCACGGTCACGAAGACGCGAGTGCGGTGGAGGTCGCGTGGCCGCAGCTTGCCAGCGAAGATCGCTTCATCCGCTACGCCACGCGCATCGCGATCGAGAGCCAGCCCATCGGGCAGTGGAAAGCCCGCGCCCTTTCCGAGACGAATCCCACGGCGGCACTGACCGCGTTGCTGTCCGTCGCGCGACTCGGCGGCGCTCCATCACAGGGTGATCTTTTCAAGGCGCGCGCAAAGTTCCCGCTCGCGAAGCTCAAGGATGAGGCGCAACAGTTGGAAAAGCTGCGCGTGATCGAAGTCGCCATCAGCCGCCAAGGAAAACCGGCTGCGGAACTCGCCGCGCCACTCATCGCGGAGCTAAGCCCGCTTTACCCCGCCGCGAGTGTCTCGCTGAATCGCGAGCTTTGCCAGCTCCTGCTCGCGCTCGATGCACCCGACGCCATCGCCCGCACGCTCAAGCTCCTCGCCGCCGCGTCCACGCAGGAGGAACAGCTCACTTATATCGTCCATCTTCGCACCATCACGAGCGGCTGGACGCTGGCACTCCGCCGCCAGTATTTCGCGTGGTGGGCGCAAAAGCGGAATGCCACGCAGCATCCCGCGACGACGATGCAGTGGTTCGCCGACGCGGGCCGCGACTACAACGACGGCGCGAGCTTGACCGGCTTCCTCGTGCAAATCCGTCGCACCGCGATGGCAAACGTGCCACAGCAGGAACTCGCGGCGCTGCAGCCCGTGTTTGACTCATGGATCGAGCCTACACCGAATCTGACCAAGCCGAAGAAACAGCGCGCCTTTGTGAAAGAGTGGCAGATGTCCGACCTCGCCGACGATCTCGACCAAGCCGCCAAAGGCCGCAACTTCGCGCAAGGACAGGACGCGGTTTATGCCACCCTCTGTCTCATGTGCCATCGCATGGGCGATGAAGGCGGCGCCGTCGGCCCCGACCTTACCGCCGTGTCCAGCCGCTCGTCGCGACAGGCCATCCTCGAGCCCTCGAAAGTCATCTCCGAGCAGTATGCGAATGCCTATATCACACTAAAGGACGGCACCGTCTTCACCGGACGTATCGTGTCCGACACGGATGCCACGATCGTCTTGCGCCCGAGCATGCTCGCACCCGAAACGGAGGAGATCCGCAAGGCCGACATCAAGTCCAAGGAAGTCTCCAAGTTGTCCCCGATGATGTCCGGATTGCTGGACACCCTGACCAAGGAGGAAATCCTCGACCTGCTCGCCTACTTCGATGCCGCCGGGAAGCCCGATCGAGCGCCGTTTAAGAAATGACCGGACTAGGTTGAAGCATGAAGCGCCTCGTCCACATCGCCAGGCAGTCCAAAGTTCAGCCAGGACCCAGGAATGATGTGGATTCCCTGTCGCGTTGGAGCGGGGTACGATTTCGCGAGCCGACACATGACATACCACCCTCGATGAACACCCCGCTCTACCCGCTGCCCCACGCGCAGGCGATCTCGCGCCGCTCGTTTCTCGCGGGCAGCGCGTCGTTCGCCGCTGCCGCGCTTTTTTCCAACGCGGCCCGCGGAGCCGTCAGTTTCGCGCCGAAGTTTTCCGCGTATCCGTTTTCTCTCGGCGTCGCTTCGGGGGACCCGCTCCCGGACGGCGTGGTTCTTTGGACTCGCCTCGCTCCCCAGCCGCTCGATCCCGCTGGCGGAATGCCGCCCGAGTCCATCGAGGTGTCATGGCAGATTTGCGACGACGAGGCGATGACCCGCGTCGTGCAATCCGGCACCGCCACGGCGACGCCCGACTGGTCGCACTCCGTCCATGTCGAAGTCTCGGGCCTGCGCCCGGCTCGCTGGTATTGGTATCAGTTCAAGGCCGGCGGCGAGGTCAGCGCCAAGGGCCGCACCCGCACGACTCCGGCCGCGGACACGCTTCCGGAGCGACTGCGCTTCGCCTTTGTCTCCTGCCAGCACTACGAGAATGGCTTTTTCACCGCCTATGACCATCTCTCCCGCGAGGACATCGATCTGGTGGTGCATCTCGGTGATTACATTTACGAAGGTGCCGCCGCCGCGAAGTCGGTGCGACGCCACTCGTCCGGCGCGTGTGTGACGCTCGCGGACTACCGGCTGCGTTACTCCCAATACAAAACCGACGCCGACCTCCAGCGCGCGCACGCCGCCGCGCCGTGGATCGTCACCTGGGATGATCACGAGGTTGTGAATAATTACGCCAACGATCATATCGCCGGCCCCACGCCGCGCGCCGAGTTTCTCCTGCGCCGCGCCGCCGCCTACCAGGCGTATTTTGAAAACATGCCGCTCCGCCTCAGCGCCCTGCCCCACGGCCCGGACATGCTGCTCTACCGCCGCCTCAGCTTTGGGCGGCTCGCAAATTTCCACGTCCTCGACACCCGCCAATACCGCACGCCCCAGCCGCAGGGCGACGGCCTCAAACCGGCGCACCCCGTCCTCATGGATGCCAAAGGCACGCTCTTGGGCGAGCAGCAGCGCGACTGGCTTTTCTCCGGCCTCGAACGCTCCGCGGCCACATGGAATGTACTCGCGCAGCAGATCCCGGTCGCCCGTTTGTATAAAACGCGCGGCGACGCCACCGGCTACAGCATGGACCAATGGCCCGGTTACGAATTTGAACGCCGCCGGCTGCTCCGCCATTTCCATGATCGGAAGATCAGGAATCCCGTCGTCCTCACCGGCGACATCCACTGCAACTGGGCCAACGAACTCATCGCCGATTTTGACGAACTCGACTCGCGCACTGTCGCCACCGAATTTATTGGCACCTCCATCACCTCCGGCGGCGATGGCACCGCGACCCCGAAGAACGCCGAGCAGCTCCTCACGGAAAATCCGTTCGTGAAATTCTTCAACACCGAGCGCGGCTACGTGCGGTGCGAACTCACGCCGCAGCAATGGTGCACCGACTACCGCACCGTTCCCTTCGTCACGAAGCCCGGCGCTCCGGTGAACACCCGCGCCAGCTTCGTCGTGGAATCAGACCGCGCCAAACTCCACCGCGCATGAGCCGCACCCGGCCACCCCGAACACCAATCATCAACTCATGGAAAAAATACACACGCTCCAACGCCGGCTATCACCACCTCGGCTGCTCGAAGAATTTCGCCCTCATGGGCAAGGCGTTCGCGGAGGCGACGCTCCAGTTGCCCAAGTAAACCGGAGCCACTGAACACGACCATGAATACAAAAACACTTCTCTCCATCGTCGCCACAGCGTTCATCGCACTGCCTGTGGCTTCCGCCGAAACCAAGCCGCTGGCCATTCCGGATTTTACGAAAGACGAATCCATTCCCAACAACGCCAAGGACGATTGGAATCTCGGTGCCACTGGCGCTCGCGGCTGGATGTTCTGCGACAAAATGGTGACTACCGACGCCCGGCAAATCGCCATCACCAAAGTGGAAGCCGGTTCGCCTGCGGCGGGCACTCTCGCAGTCGGCGACGTGCTGCTCGGAGTCGGCGGGAAAGTATTTTCCTACGACCCGCGCACCGAACTCGGCCAGGCGCTCACCCTCGCTGAAACGACCGCAGGCGGGGGAACCCTGCGCCTGACCCGCTGGCGTGCGGGCAAGGCCGAGGAGATCGCCCTGAAGCTGGCGGTGCTCGGAAACTACAGCGCCACGGCTCCGTTTGATTGCCCGAAATCCAAGCGCATCCTCGAACTCGGCTGCGAGGCGCTGGCAAAACGCGTTGCGGCTCCGGGCTACAAACCGGACCCGATTCCGCGCTCACTCAATGCGCTGGCTTTGCTCGCGAGTGGAAATCCGAAATACCTGCCGCTGGTGAAAAAAGAGGCGGAATGGGCTGCGGGCTTTTCCTCGAAATCCATGCAGACATGGCACTATGGCTACGCGACGACGCTGCTGGCGGAGTATGTCCTGGCCACGGGCGATACATCCGTTGTGCCTGGGCTGCGTCGGCTCGCACTGGAAGCCGCCAACGGGCAGAGCGCCGTCGGTTCGTGGGGGCACGGCTTCGCGCGTCCCGACGGCCGGCTCGGCGGTTACGGGATGATGAATTCACCCGGTGTGCCGCTGACGATTTCGCTGGTGCTGGCACGCAGCGCGGGCGTCAAAGACCCGGCGGTGGACCTCGCCATCGAGCGCAGCGCCAAGCTGCTCCGTTTCTACATTGGCAAGGGCGCGATTCC
>JBBRCR010000459.1:0-7153 GCA_038204695.1 Opitutales bacterium
ATTTTCCGAGCTGGTGCTGGACTGGGCGGTCCGCTGAAGTCACCCCGCTTCTGGTGGCGCGGACGCCTCGTCACCACCGCCGGCTACCGCGTGGACGAAATCAAGTTCAAGAATGCCAACGAGGCGCGCGTCTCCAATCCGAACGATCCCCGCGTGCTTGAAAAACGGGTGGCCCTCAACGAGTGGGACTTCATCGGTCATCCGTCATCTGTCGTCCTTCAGCACCTTCGTCATGGATACATCGCACGGGCCGCACGGCTTTCGTTCCTGCATAACAAAGCCGGACCTTGTATAAAGCTGGATCGCTTCCTTCAGCGCCGAAGATGTTTTGAGGCTGAGCACCGTGGCGCCTTTCTGAGTGGCCGCCTCGGTGACCCGAGCGAGCAGAAGTCGCCCCAGCCCTTTGCCTCGATGGGTGGAAGAAAGATACATTCGCCCGATTTCAGCGTGCCGCGCGTCAGTCAGAGTATAAGCGGCCGTGCCGATCAATCGCTCATCCTCCCAGAGCGTGTAGAACGTACCGTTCCGGTAGAATGCCTCGATGTCCGTCAGATCGCGGTCGGTCGTCTCTAAATCGGCGATAATCCCGTATGAGCCGAGGATCGCGGCGATGTGGCGCCAAATCGCGGGCACATCGCGATTCGTTGCGATGCGCAGACTGTAGCGCTCCTGCAGGATGGCAACCGGATGCATGGCTGCGTTGGACATGGCGGGGACGCGCGTTCTACTCGCTGGAGCAGGTCGTCGTTTGCGGGGCGGATGGAGGAGGTGCGTGCTTCATTGCAAAGAAAAGCGGGCGACCGCAGCAGACAACGGAGAGTAGTCCCGCGTTGCGGGTCCGGGCGCTGACAGGCCGCACGCCGACCTTGTTTGCTTCAGGGGAGCCGGCGGACTCTGATTTCGCGAAAATAGAACGTGCTATTGTCGTCGTGCGCCTGGAGCGCAATCGCACCCCCTTCGCTCCGGAGCAACCGCCCCGCCCGCTCGGGCGTGCGCACCGGATTCTCGGGCTCCGTGTAGTCCACGGTGCGGCGGTCATTGATCCAGACCTGAATGCGCTTGCCCTCCACACGTACCCGGACCGTGAACCACTGCGACTCATCGACCGGCGACGTCGCGACATCGACCACAGAGTAGAGACTGCCCGTCTTTCGCTTCTCCCGCTTCGAACTGTTCAACTGGACCTCGTAACCGTTGCGCAGGTGCAACACGCCATCCCGCGTTGTCCGGTCCGTATGAAAGAAAATGCCGGAGTTGGAATTGGGCTCCCCGCGCACGACCGCCACCAACTCGAAATTGCGAAAGTTCTCCTCCCCGGTCTTCCGATCACCGGTGAAAAAAAGATGACCGCGGTTGGTGGGATGCGTCGCATGCGCCCGAATGGCGCCGTCCACAATCGTGAAGGCCCCGGCGTCGGCATTCGCCTGCCAGCCCGCCAGGTCCCGGCCGTTGAACAATGATTGCCAGCCGGCTTCTGCCGCAATCAGTCGCCCGGCCTGGACGGCAAACAAGAGCAACATCACCGTGGCCCAATTTTTCATGCACGCCTTCTGCCGGCGCCCGCGCCGGCCGACAATGACAATCCCCACGCCGGCCCGTGCACAGCGCGGGTTGACCGCTGCCGGGTAATCGACCGTCAAAACCGTGCCGAGCGGAACGCCGCGGGGGACCAGGGGACGCAACCGCCGCTCAATCCCAGTACGGACGGCTCGGCGGCTCCACATGCACATACCAGCGTTTGGTGGCCGGACTCTGCCGCCAGTTCACCGTGGGCGCCGAGTATCCGAAAGATCAAATCAATCGCCACCAAATGGCTTGGGTACGGCCCGTCATTCCTGAAACTGCCACCCGGCGTTACATGAATCCTTGCCCTCGCTCAATCGCCCTCGCCGGGCTTGCACTGGTCACTCTGGCGTCCATCGCGCGCGCGTGGGACACCACTCCGTCCAAGCTCCTCGAATACGGATTCGTCGACGTGACGGCGGCGCCCCGCTATGGAGGACTCGAGACGTGCTGCCTCGTCGGTGCGCGCATTGTCGTTCCGGCGGGTGCCACGGGACCGGCGATTCAGGGCGTCGGCAAAGGAGCGACGAACGGCAGCATGGCCATCATCGATACCCGGATTGTTTTCGAGCAAGCCGCGCCGGAAAACACCGCCATCGGCACCAACCGCAGCCTCTACGTCAACAATGTCTGGATACGGAACGTGGGACAAATCGTCTCCTCCTCCGATGGTGGAACCCTCGCCGGGTCTGCGACCGGCTGGCGGCAGATTGCCGAGTTCGCCCATGCCGTGAAACCAGCGCCAAAAACCCTCCGGACAGGCACGTTCCAGCTCAACCACGCCTCCTATATCGACGGAAAACGGCAGACGCACGACGTTCTCGTCTCCGGCATGGACGACGTCGCGCCGCCCGCCGACCTTCAATCACGCCACGTTTGGACCGACTACCCGGCATGGGACGGAGCGGCAGTCGTAAGCATCTGCGAACCGCCGTACTCGGCCAAAGGTGATGGCAAGACCGACGACACGGCGGCCCTCCAGAAGGCGATCGATGAACACGACTTTGTCTTCATTCCCAAAGGGACCTTCGCGGTCACCCGGACGATTCAGTTGCGTCCCCACACCAAACTTTACGGCATTCGCCACCTCTCGCTCATCCGGGGCGATGTCACACCGCAAAATGGTTTTGCCAACGCCGACTCCGGCGGCGCACTGATCCGCTCGGCCGACTCCGTCGCCGGCACCGCTGCCCTGATCTATATTGGCCTTGGACCCGGTGAAGGCATGCATGCGCCGCTCCTCCACTGGCGCACCGGCCGCCACTCCGTTGTTCGCTCAATCCATCTTCAATATGGGCCGGGCTATGCCGAGGATCGGCCGGTTCGCGTCACCGATCATGGCGGCGGCCGCTGGTACAGCCTCTTCAAGCCCGCCCGCATGTCCATGGTTGGCACGACCGAACCGCTGGCCATTTACCAATGCAATCCCGAGTGGCTGTATCAACCGCACGTGATCATCGATCACGCGAAGAATATAACGATATATAGTCTGAAGGAAGAGGGCCGCCGCTCGATCGTCATTCGGGATTCCGACCACATCAACGTGTTCGGTTACGGAGGCATCGCCAATGCCCACGAGGGCAAGTCACTCATCCAAGTGGAGCGCACGCCCAACTTTCGCCTCGCCGGCATCATCGATCGCATCGCGGAAAACCCGCTGCCGGGTCACGCCGCCTTCGCCGCGCCCAGCACGTGGAACGTGTTATCAGAGGTACCGCCGGGCGGAGGTGCCGTCATCCTCACGGAACCGCTCGATCGCCTCGTCCTCTACAAGCGCGGCTATCGCTAGCCGCACGTTGCCGAATTCATCAGAGACGGGAGTTTGAGCGCCCAATCCTTGGGGCCCAGAGCGCTCAAGAGGCCAAACCAGAGGACACGGATAAGGGCAGTCAGAAACCAAGCCTCAGACTGCCGGCTCTTCTGCACCGAGGAGAATCGCCAGCAGGCCAATCCACATGAGCAGCCCGACCAGCAGCAACAAAATTTGGACAACGGTCCATCGATCGTACTGCGGTGGAGCCGGACGCGCCCGATTGGCCCGGTTGATATGGAGCTGCACCGGCAGAAGCCACAGCGTCCTGGTCAAGGCCGCCGCCGCCCAGATGAGCAACATCGACCCGTCACGCGTGCGGCCGATCTGGCCTTCGCAAAACGCCGTGGCGATGAGTCCGACGGTGATTACCGGGACGGAAAAGGTCGCCGTGGCGTGGCGCTCGGTTTCCTCGTCAAACGATATCCGTTTGAGCAGCCGCCAGGTGAAGAAGGGCCACAGGATCGTGCGCCAGAGCGGCCATACGTGCAGCCAGTCGCGGTCATTGAGGAACCGCCAGTTCCGGTAAAACCAGTAATCTACAAAGAGATTGAACGAACAAATTCCCAACAGTGCGAAGCGCCAGGCGGGAATATGGAAATAGAAAGGGTCAACGGTGCCGTCGCGGGCGGCACCCGCCGGGCGAACCGCAGACGGCTGCGGCCGGTCGGGCGGAAGCGACGTGGCGACGAACGCAAGGACTCCCGGCAAGGCCGCCGGCGTCTGCCATTCTTTCCATCCTTCCATCCAGGCCAGCGCGGTGGGTTCGAACTCCCCGCCCGCGAACTTCCGCTTCACCTGTTCGAGCGTGAACGGACCGCGTTGCGCGCCGTCCTTCTGGACGTACACGACGGATTCAGGCGCGGCAAATCCCGGCACCTCCGCCACGGTCTGCCAGCCAGCCCAGCCCTCCACCCAGGCGGGATCGGAACGGATCAACTCGCCGGCGTCGGCCTTCGCGCGCAACTGCTCGGTGGTGAATGGCCCCAGCGGTTGCTCGTTCTTGTAGAGATACACGTTCATGCAGACGCGTCTTCAGGGATATTGCTGGTTGTGCTGCCCAGCGGGAATTCGTGCCGCCAACCTTGTCGGGGTAGGAGGGCCATGACGCCGACTCGATGAGCAGATCTCCCCTTGCGCGAGTACCGGCTATACCCAAATCGCAGTATGCCGCCGGTCCTTCACAGCCGATGATCCGACGGCCCGATTATCGCTTGTCATCCACTCGCTGGCGCTCGCAGCCACGAGTTCGGACCCGCTCCGCCCAGCTCCCTTTGCCCTTCGTTCCCGCAGCCCTAGCTCTGCGCTTGCTCCACAATTCTTGCCCAAGCACGTCGGCATTCGCACCGGAGCGGCGGCTTTCCTGCCGCCGAAATACGTTCGATCGACCGGTCTCGGGCGACTGGAAAGTCGCCCTTCCGGTCAACCGCGCCCTTGGCGCGACGCCATACGCGATGGCGAATTTGTGGGCAAAGCGCAGCGCTAGATCTGCCCTTTGCCCACAAATTCGCGACAGAACGACCGCTCTGACGGAGGGGCGACGTCCACGTCGCCCGACGCCCGTCCGGGCCCCGGGATGGCGTGGCTGTCGCCACGTCCTCGTCGCCGGACGTGGCCGCTCCTGCAAAATCGCCCTGTGCTACGTTGAAATGTGGGGCAAGCGCAGGCCAAGCCTGGCCGTTTCCCGGAGCAGTGCTGCCAGAGTGGCAGCAGCGTCCGCAGCCGCTGAAGCGCGGGTGGGGGACAAACCGCGCCACCCGCGGCTGGAGAACCACCGGGTGGCTGCCGGTTGCCGGATGGGCGACTTTCCAGCCGCCGAATCGCCAAACTCCGTGGATGCGCACGGCTGGATCGGCGGCGATTTTCACCGGTTCTGGTGGAAGGCCGACGTCGAGCAGGAGACTCGGAGTCCGAAGGCGGGCGAATTCGATTTTCAGGCGCTGTACGGCCGGATGATCCATCCGTTTTGGGATGCCCAGGCCGGAGTGCGATTGGATCGGCGTTACAGCGGACCAGAGCGCGACACGCGCACGCACGTCGCGCTCGGGCTGCAGGGCACGGCGCCGTATTGGTTCGAGGTGGAGCCGACGCTTTTCCTCCGCGACGACGGCGATGTGTCCTTCGAGCTGTCAGCTTCGTTCGAGCAGTTGATCACGCAGCGCCTGGTGATTGAGCCGCGCATCGACGTCGAGGCCGCGTTTCAGGACGATCACCGGCGGGAAATCGGGGCAGGCTTCAACGAGGTCGAGTTTGGGTTGCGCCTGCGGTACGAATTCACCCGGCAGCTTGCTCCGTATGCGGGTGTCACGTGGCGCCGCGCGCTGGGAGAGACGGCGGGGCTGCGGCGGCGCGTTGGCGAAAAGGTTTCCGAATGGGCCGTCGTTTTCGGATTGCGGGTGTGGTTCTGAGCAGAGCGCTGCCGTAACGATTCCAGTCAGCCGGCGGCGAGACGCCGTCGATCTGCCGCACGACGACGTACTCGCGCCAGTGCACGTCGACGCCGAGCTTGTTCAGCCGGTGCGGTTTTACGCCTTGCGAGGCGGTTGCGGTCGCGGTTTTTTGCGAATCATTAGTTGTCATCCCCGTGGTCAGGTTGCGGCTCCGCGCCCGCCTGTCCACCCCATGTCAACTTACGACCCCAGTCGGCGCGCTTGGCGGGAAACGCGACCCGTTCGTGCTCATGATTTGGGGCTGCGGTCTGTCGGTGGTCCTGTTTCTCCTCGGCTCGTTCCTGCCCTCGCCGGTGGGCGCGCTGCTCGCGTGTGTGGCCGCGGGCTTCGCCGGAAGCGCGCTTTGGCCAACGATGCTGGCGGTGACGGCCAATCGGTATCCGGACGGCGGAGCCAGTATGTTTGGCGCGTGGGCGGCGCTCGGCAATGCCGGCGGCATCTTCATGCCGTGGCTGGTCGGCGCGGTGGCGGATTGGCGCGATTTGCATTGGGGGCTGGCGCTCTCGGCGCTCGCCCCGGCGGCGATGATCCCCGTGGTGCTGGCGCTGGCGGCGGCCGAGCCGGGCCGGCATTGACGTTTGATCGCGCGGGAAGCATCCGCCCGCGAGAGCAGGCAGGAGGGACCGTCGCCGCCCGCCTGACCCGGTCTTCTCCACCATCATCAACCTGGGATCACCGATGCCAGGCGAAAGTGGCGGAGTCGTTTGGCCGCAGCCGGCTGATTCCACAGGAGAATCGACACGTCAACCCGACGCGCGCCGCCAGCGCCACTGTGTGCGCCATTTCCAATTCTTGGATCATACGCGCCCTCACTTGACCGCGATCACCTCGAATTGCAGTTCGCCGGTGACCGCGCTCCCCAGGCAGTCGAAGACGAGGCGGGCGATGTCGCCGCCCAGCGCGCTCCGCAACTTGCGGTCGTCGATTTTGACGACCTCGACCTTCGCGTTCAGACTGGCCGCGTCGTATTTCAAATGCAGGGTGAAGCCGTCACCCTTGAGTTCGACCACTCCGGGCCGGGCCACCTGGCAGGGCAGGCCCGTCATGAAGTGGATGCCGTTGCCTCCCCGGTTCTCGTCCAGCTTGTAGCGATCGCCGATCAGAAACCTTCGGCCGCGTTCCAGCGTGTAGCTCCGCACCCACGATTTCACTTTGGCTTCGGGCGGATACGCCCTGGCAATATCGGTGGAATAGGTGAGGGTGCTCCCCGCCGGGACAAAGCTCGAGTGGGTGGCCCGGAACGCCCCTCCGTTCTTCTGTCCCTGCCCGTTGATCACCGGCAGATTGTGGTAGTTGGACTGCATGGTCCAGATCGTGTAGCGGTCCGAGC
>JBBRCR010000460.1:0-7150 GCA_038204695.1 Opitutales bacterium
GGGTGTGATGCTGGGTGCGCCCACCGGATGGTTTTTCGGCGAACGTGAAACGGTCCCGTGGGTGCTCGCCGCGATGGGGAGTTCCTTCGTGTTTTCCGGCGCGGCCGCGCCCGCCGTCGGTCTGCTCTACCGCGAACACCAGGCCGGCCTCGTGGCCATACTCGAGGCGGCCGCCATGGCCGCGGGTGCGATTGGGGCCGTCGCGGCGGCCTGGGCCGGCTGGGGCGTGTGGTCACTCGTCGCTCTGACCGTGACGCAGGAATTCGCGGCGTGCCTGCTGATGTGGCGCGCCTGCCCGTGGCGGCCGGCGCTCGACACCGGAGACACCCGCTGGCGGCCGCTGCTCGGGTTCGGGGCCCGCCTCTCCGGATACCAGCTCGCCACCTACGTCACGCGTATCCTCGATCAGGTGACGGTCGGGCGCACGGCCGGCGCCGCCGCACTGGGACTCTACGGCCGCGGCGCGCAGGTGCCGAACCTGCCGTCCCAGTTTGGCCTCGCCCCGTTTACTCCGTGGATCGTCGCCAGCCTGAGTCAGCGACGCGACTCCACCGACGAGTACCGGCGGTTTTTTTGCGACGCCCTCAACAGTCTGCTGCACGTTTCGTTCGCCGCCGCCGTGGTATGCATCGTCCTGCCGGACCTCACGCTGCTCCTGTTATTCGGCTCTCAATGGCTGCCGGCTGCGCCGGTCGTCCGCTGGCTGGGAGTCGTGCTCGCGCTCCAGCCGTGGCTGATGGCTCCATATTGGTTGCTCAACGCCCAGGGCGAAGTGCGGCGGCTCATGGGGTGGTCGGTGGTCGGCGTGGGCCTGATGGCCGCGGCGTGCTTCGTCGCTTATCCGTTCGGGCCGGCGGCGATTGCGCGAGCGGCAGCCGGCGCCACCGTGGTGCATGCGACCCTCGGCCCGCTGTTTTGTGCAGGTCGCACCGTCATCGGTCTCCGCGAATGGTGGCATCCTGCGGTGTTGCCCCTGCTCGTTCACGGCGGATTGGCCGCGGCGTGGTGCGGCACAACTGCGCTATCGCCAACGCTCCAGCCGATCCTCGCACGTTTCGCCGTGCTGCTCGGCGCCGGCGTCGTTTATTATGCCGCCATGTTCCTGCTCGTGCCGCGCCTCCGGACGGAGCTGCGCCAACATATCTTCTGGTCGCGATGAATCCCGCGTGGCGCGATCGCATCCTCGCCGGCATCGCCGCCGTGCTCGCCATCGGGCTGAGCTACCACCTGGCCGAAGGTTCGCTGCTCTGGCCGGTCGCCGTCGCGGTGCTGGCCGCCGGCGCGATCCTGGTGCGGCTGACGAAGCTTCCGCTCGACGCGCTCACGCTCGGTTTGCTGCTGATTGGATACATCGTCGGCAACCGCGGCTTCGCCCAACTGTCGCTCGTGCCGGGGCTGCCGCTGCTGCCGGCCGAAGTCGGGCTCGCGTTCGGCGGCGCGTGTCTGCTGCTCAGCTGCGCCCGCACGACGACCCTGCCGTGGCGTTCGAACGCCCTTGATTATGCCCTGCTCGCGTGGCTGGGATTCGGCACTGCGCGCATCGTATTCGACTTTCCCCGACACGGTTTCCTGGCGCTGCGCGATTATGCGATGGTGTATTACGCCGGGTTTTTCTTCATCGCCCAACATCTCGCCCGCGACGCCCGGCAGCGGCGCTTCCTCGTCGCGTGCCTCCTCGTGGCGAGCGTGTGCCTGCCGCCGGCGTTCGCGCTGTCCGAAAACTTTCCCGAGTTGCTTCACCGCGTACTCGCCGTGCAGGGCGTCCCGTTGATTTTCCACAAAGGTGATCTCGCGCCGCTCTTCATGGCGTTGGGTGCCGTGCTGCTTTTTCTGTGGGCGTCCAGTCGTCAGCGCTGGTGGGCGCGACCGCTCGCCACCGGACTCGTCGTGTGGGTCTGCCTCGGCGAAAATCGCGCGGCGATCGCCGGCCTGCTGGGGGCGCTCGGCTGGATAACACTCTCGCGGCACCGCCTGTTCCCCGCGACGCAGGCCGCCGTCCTGCTCGCGGTGCTGACGGTCGTTGTCGCGCTCGCCACGATCGGCCAGCACGCGTGGTCGCAGCGCCGGCTCAGTGAACTCACGGACCGGGCCATGTCCGTGGTCGATGTGAGCGGGCGGTTCGCCTACCGGCAGGAGCACGGGACCATCAAGAGCGACAACAACCAGTTTCGCTGGGTCTGGTGGCGCACCGTCGTCGATGAGACCGTTCGCGAAAACCCGCTGCTGGGGCTCGGATTCGGACACGACCTCGCGCGCGGTTTTCTCCAGACGTACAATCCTGAGATGGCGGAGGATTTCACCGCCCGCAGTCCGCACAACATGGTTGTCACCACCTTCGGTCGCCTCGGCCTCGTCGGAGTCGCGCTCTACGGCTGGATCCTGGCGCTGATGGCGATTCGCACGTGGCGGGTTGTCCGTGCTCCGGCCAGTGACGGTGTGCACGTGGCGCTGTGGGCGGCGTTGTGGGCGATCGCAATCAGCGCGTGTCTCGGCGTGGTGTTGGAAGGTCCGATGGGCGCCGTGGTTTTCTGGACGCTTCTCGGGCTGGCGCAGGCGTATCGGTCGCAGCCGTCAGAATCCGGAACGGGCGGCGAAGCGGAATCCGAAATTGAAACTGAAACGGCTGAGTGGGAGGGCAGGCGGACGATGGAAACGGCTGCGCGATAGATAGCTCTCGGAGGAGAATTTCCCTCGCGGCGCGACATCGAAATCCGAAAACCCTTCCTTTCGATGTGTATCGCCATGCCACTTCAAACCCACGGGCGGGACGCCCGTGCCACGTCAAACCACTAATCGAAATTCGAATGCACTTCCATTCGATGTGCATCGCCCGGCGTGGCATGGGCGTCCCGCCCATGTTTTACTTACTGCACAACGCGATGGGGCGTCCCGCCCCGAGTCCCGCCTTCTCCCGACAACGGCATCGTCCACTCGCTGGTGCTCGCAGCTACGATAGCACGAGAATCCGGTGCCCATTCATTTGTGCCGGCGGTGCTCGGCAATCAATCCTTCCAAAGTCCTATTTCCCAAGTTGCGCCATGCGGCCGGCGCGCTTTGTTGAGTGGCTTATCTGCCCCTATTTTCCGCTGTGATCCTGTGAATCTTTCCGCGCCTACCGTCTATCTGAACGTTTTCCGCACGACCACGCGCGCGAACTGGAATCTCCTCACCCCGTTCGCCTTGTTCGCGCTGAGTGTGTTTGGCGTCGCATTTATTTACTCGGCTCAGTTTTCCATCGCCCGGACCACCAACAGCAGCCTCGTCGCGCTATTGCGCCAGGAATGGGTCAAACAAATCATCTACCTCGGCATCGGCGGCACATTGTACGTCATCGTCTCGCTCATCGACTACCGGTTCTGGTTCAGCATCGCGCACTGGATTTACGCGGCCTGCTTCCTCCCCTTGTTGCTCGTGCTCATTCCCGGCATTGGCTCGGAAGTTTATGGCTCCCAACGGTGGATCAACTTCGGGCTGTTTTCCTATCAGCCATCCGAGACGGCCAAGATTGGCGTGCTGCTCATGACGGCCACCATCCTCGTCCATTCGAAAATCGGCACCGTGCAGCAGTCCCTGGGCACGTTGGGGAAATTGGCCCTTGCCGTTGGGGCGCCCATGTTACTTATCCTGCTCCAGCCCGATCTGAAGTCGGCGATCGTGCTGCCCCCGATGGTGTTCTCCATGCTCTACGTGTCCAAGCTCTCCGCGAGGTTTTTCCTCGGGGCGCTGGGCGCGTTCCTGCTCCTCCTCGGAGCGATCGCCGGAGATATGACGCGCTACGTGAACTTCATGGAGGCGAACAACTACTCCTATTCGCGCGACAAGGGTAAGTTCGAAGCCCATTCGTGGCTCCCCTACCTGCACGACTACCAGCGCAATCGCATTCTCTCTTTCGTCAACCCCGACAAATACGATCCCACCGGCATCGGCTGGAATCAGCGGCAGTCGCTGATCTCCGTCGGCAGCGGGGGTCTGGCGGGAAAAGGGTGGACGGAGGGCACGCAGGCCCAGCTCGGGTACCTGCCCCGCTCCGTCGCGCACAACGATTTTATCTTCTCGGTCATCGCCGAGGAAAAAGGATTTCTGGGAAGCCTCACGGTCCTGGGCCTGTTTGGGATAGTGTTGTTCAACGGCATTCGCGTCGCTGGTTCCGCACGGGACCGACTCGGCACCTTGATCGCCATCGGCGTGACGGTGCTCTTTGCGGTGCATGTGTTCGTGAACATCGCCATGACCATCGGGCTGGTGCCCATTACGGGCATACCGCTTCCCTTCATCAGCTACGGTGGCTCCTTTGTGCTTAGTTGCTGCTTGCTGCAAGGACTGGTCCAGAGCGTCTGGCGCTTCCGGAAGGATTTCACATGAAATCCCCCCTCGCCATGGACCGCTCTGCCGGAATTTCCTGCGCCGCGACTACCGCACCCGGGTGCCCCGTGAACATACCACGCACCCGCCATGAGCGATCATCCGCAATCGCAAGCTCCGTCCGCGCCCGGCCTCTCGCCGGACCAAAAGTATGACGAAGAGCTTGCCCACCCCCCGGCCGAAATTCAGGTCGACCCCGCCAGCAATGCCGAGCTGAGAGCCGGCGCCGCCGAACGCTCCAAACAGCGCCCCTTCCTCCAAAAAATTCTCGCGGTGTTCCAGAAGGAAAAAGGCTCGTACCGCGAGCTCATCATCAACTCCGAACCGCTCGAGAAGCGTGTCGCGCTGCTCGTCGACGGCCGGCTCGAGAAGTTCGAGATCGAACGCGAGTCCGACAACCGGATGGTTGGCGGTATATATAAGGGCCGAATCAAGAATCTCGATCCGGGCCTCAAGGCCGCGTTCGTGGACATTGGATACACGAAGAACGCCTTCCTCCACTACTGGGACATGCTCCCGGCCGCCGCGGATTCCTCCGTCGAGGTCGTGCGCGTCAACCGCCGCAAGAACCAGCCCGAGCGTCCGGCCGAGCCCACGGTCAAGGACATCCCCCAACTCTATCCGCCGGGCAGCGAAATCGTGATCCAGGTCACGAAGGGCCCGATCGGCTCGAAGGGCCCGCGCACCACGACCAACCTTTCCATCCCCGGCCGCTATCTGATTCTCACGCCGTTCAGCGAAGGCTGCGGCATCTCCCGCAAGATCGAGGATCCGATGGAGCGCAAGCGGCTCAAGCAGTTGATCAACGAACTCACCCTGCCCGAGGGCGTGGGCGTCATCGTGCGCACCGCCGGCGAGGGCAAGAAGCCGCGCTATTTTGTGCGCGATCTGCACATCCTCCTCAAGACTTGGGAGGATATTCAGGCCCGCATGAAGAGCGACCGGTCGCCGGCGTGCCTGTATATGGAGCCCGATCTCGTCGAACGGACGGTGCGCGATTTTCTCACGGAGGAGGTCGACCGTGTATTGATCGACCGCAGGGAGGATCACGAACGCACGCAGAAGCTGGTCGGCCAGATTTCCAAGCGGAGCGCGGGCAAGATCGCTCTCTATAAGGACAGCATCCCGATTTTCGAGCGATTCAACATCGAGCGACAGATCGAGCAGACGGGCCAGCGCAAGGTGCCGTTGCCGAGTGGTGGTGAAATCATCATCGATGAGACCGAGGCGCTGATCGCGATCGACGTGAACACCGGTTCGCACAAGAACCGCGGTGGCGACGAGAAGAACGTGATCTATGCCGTGAACCTCGAGGCGGCGGCCGAAATCGGACGTCAGATCCGGCTGCGCAACCTCGGTGGATTAATCATCATCGATTTTATCGACATGAAGGAGCGGCGGCACCGCAACGCCATCTATGAAAAAATGGTGGAGCTGATGTCGACCGACAAGGC
The DNA here is from genome assembly GCA_038204695.1 of Opitutales bacterium. Classification (GTDB taxonomy): domain Bacteria; phylum Verrucomicrobiota; class Verrucomicrobiia; order Opitutales; family Opitutaceae; genus ER46. Next base: position 5,817 of record JBBRCR010000460.1, read on the forward strand.
GAAGAACCACATCCTGCCGATCTCGCAGCTTGGGATCATGCAGATGACGCGTCAGCGGCAGCAGGAATCGCTGTCGAGCAATCTATATACAGACTGTCCTTATTGTCGCGGACGCGGGATCGTGAAGAGTGCGACGACGATGAGCGTCGAGTTGCAGCGCAAGCTGAGTTCGGTCGTGCGGCGGCTCCAGCTGCGCAATGACGGCAAGGAATACTCGCTGAGAGTATTGGTGCACCCGAGCATCCTGGAGCGGCTCCGCAGCGAGGACGCGGACTTGCTCGTACGAATGGAGAAACTCTTCGGGGTGAAGCTAGCCTTCCGCGCCGACCTGAACTACCACGTGGAAAATTTCAAAATCGTGAACGCGGTGTCGGGGGAGGAGTATCGGTAGGCGGTGTGAGCGGCGGTTGAAGACATTAATCCTGTTGGCGGTGACATTTAATGCGGTTGGTTTGAACGCATAAACACTCGAGGGCCGCAGAGTAATTTCTGCGGCCTTTTCCGTTTTTAGGTTTCCGGATCGGTCGATACGCGCGCGAGGTTTCGCGACGACGTAAGCCGAGCCCCCGGGAGACTTTGCGCAAGCGGCTTTGGATTGCCCCGCGTTCGCGGTTCGCTGATCTGAAGAGCGCCCAGCCTGATGTCCCCTTCGCCTCCGAACTTTTCAGGCATTCGAGACAATCATTCACGCGGGAGCGTGGGCGACTTTTTGCGGTGCCACCTCAAGCCTGGGGCCGATCTCGATTTGGTCACCGCTTACTTCACGGTCTTTGCCTACGACAAGCTTCGGACGGAGCTAAATGACTTGGGCAAAATCCGACTCCTTTTCGGCGAAGCGGCTTTCATCAAGGCCGTCGATCCCGAGCGCAAAGACGGAGCCGCCTATGTCCTGATTGACGACGGCTTGACGCTGTCGAACGGATTGAACCAGCGGCATCTCGCACAGGCGTGCGCCACGTGGATGCGTGACAAGGTCGAAGTGCGGTCGGTAACCAAGACCGGGTTTCTTCATGGAAAGATGTCCCACATTCGTCGCGGCGAGGTTTCGGCCGCCATCGTGGGCAGCTCGAATTTTACGACCCGCGGCCTCGATCTTGCCGCGACGAACAGAAAGCGCACCGAACCGGGCGTCATCCGCCGGCGGCAGCCTTCCTCCGCGCAGCAAAAACTATCCCGCCACGCCTCCATCGCCGGTCCGGCTCGGGCAAAAGCGCCACGCTGCGACTCCGGCAGGCGCACCTGGCGCACCAGCGCGAGGTCGCCGTCGGGGTCTTGATCCGGCCCCAGGCCGCCCTGGCCGATTTTTACCGCGAACTGGGCGATCTCTTCGGCGT
>JBBRCR010000461.1:0-7126 GCA_038204695.1 Opitutales bacterium
GAGAGTTTGCAGCGCCGGAATGGGATCGCCCTTGTCGTAGAGGAGCATGTTGGCCGGATCGAAATTTACGCCGACGTTCGGCCGTTTGAGCTGACGGAGAAAGTCCGCCAGCGTATCCGCGGTCTCCTGACCCGTTTCAAAACCCAGCGCGATTCCCCGGGCCGCGAAAACCCCGGCGATTCTCTCGATGCGGCCAAGCAGTTTGGCAAAGTTTGCGTCGCGGGATTCGTGCGGCAGGAAACCGGCATGAAACGTGACCACCTTCAACCCGAGGCTGGCGGCGAGATCGGCGACCGCCTCGATGTTGCGCCAGTTTTCCTCCCAGGTTCCGTCGGGGACGACGCCGCCGGTGTTTCGGATCGTTTCGAGCGTGGTGTAGTCTTCGCCGACGGTGCCGAACATGCCGGAAACAATCTTGACGCCACGTTCGCGCGCCAGGGCCGGCAGCGAGCCCCAGATCTTCGGTTGCGTGCGCAGGGGGTCGAGCGCGAGCTGCACGCGTGTCACACCGGTGGATACGACGGCATCGAGCAGCTCGCCGGGGGTCGTCGGCCCGAGCGACCAGCTGCACACGGCCAGACGTTGGGTAAGGTCGGATTTGTTCATGGAGAAGTCAGTCCTCCGACGGATCTAGAGTGATGCCGGCCAGCGGGCGAGCCGGATTCCGCCTGAGCTATTTCACGAGCGGCATTTCGGCCACCGCCTGGTCCTGCTCTTGCCCCACAGATTTGCCACCGCGTATGGCATCGCGCCAAGGGCGTGGCTGTCCGAAAGGGCGTCTTTCCAGTCGCCCAACCGCCGGTGGAACTTGACGGCGGCTGCGGCCTCCTGGTTATTTCTCCTGCCGCTCGCGGGATGCATGACGGTTCCCGCGCACCGCAATGCCGTCCATGACGCCACCGCCGATCGTCTGACGCCCGGCACCGTGCAGAAGGAAATCCGCAAAGGCATGAGCGCGCCGATGCGTCATTGCCCTCGGTGCGCCCAACATGCCACCATGCAGAACCTTGGGTTCGTAGTCGAAAAGGCTGATGCCACCCTCGGCAGCGTCACCGGAACGAAACTAGAAACCTACGAATTGCGCATGACGGTGACCGTGCGTCGGCGCGGCACAACCCAGTCGCTCATCCGCGCCAGCGCGCAATTCAAGCCGGTGCCGAATGCTCCCGCGAGATTGATTGAAAACACGAGTATCTATCAGGATTTCTTCGCCGCACTGGCCAAGTCGCTGTTTCTCGATGCCCAACAGGTCGAATGAGCGGAACCGAATTGACTCAGGCGCAATCTCGCGGACGCTGCTGGCCCTTGATGCCGCGTCTCTATAGTTTGATCGTCTGGGTCCTGGCCGCCACCTGGCTGCCGGCGACACTGCACTGTGCGATCGATCGGGCGGGCTTGCTTTCGGCGACCCCGGAATGCTGTTCCCACGACGAACAATCGGCGCCGGAAGCGGATCGGTGCGATATCCGCTGTGAGCTGCTCGACAGTGGATGTTTTCAGACGGTCAAGGATTCGCAGAAGGTCGCGGCCCCAACGCTGCTGCCGTTGTTGCTTTACATCGTCGAGGCGCCACTTGCGCCGGAGATGGTGCAACAGGTTTCGCCCGAGACCGTGGACCTTCCACCGGAATTGGAGCGAACGTGGCAGTTCGTCTCGCGCGCCGCTTTGCCGCCGCGCGCGCCGTAGTTGGTTCATAACGGGACTCCTCAGGAGTCGTCATGATCGCAGCGGCGCCTGAGGGCGTCGAACGATCGCTGGTCATCCCACGCCGCGCGTATGGCGCCGCGTCATTGTTCAACCGTTATGAATTTTCGTTTTTGTATCCTGCTCATTTTCTCCGGTTCATCCCTGTTTGCCGCCGAGGCACTGCGAACGGAGGCGCTGCTGGTCGACGTCATCGCGCACCACCCTGAGCTCGCGTTTTACGAGGCCGAGCTCGCGGCGGCGAAGGCGGGCCGCTTGGCCGCTGGCGCGCAAAACAATCCGGAGCTTTCGCTCGAGGTCGGCCGCAAACGCGTGCGGGACCTGGCGGGCATGCTCGCCGGTGAAGGCACCGCCTGGTCCGTTTCGCTGGCGCAGACTTTCGAGTGGCCAGGCCGCCTGGCGTTGCGGAAAGCGATCGCGAACCGCGACGTGGCCCTTGCGGAGCTGGGGCTTGCCCGGTTCAAGACCGCCCTCCAGGCCCGTGTATCCACGCTGGCTTACGCGTTGGACGCCGAGCAGCAGAAGTCCGCCGCGGTGCGCGAAGTCGCCGGGCGTTTTCGCGCGTTGAAGGAGACATTTGTGTCACGCGATCCGGCCGGCATCACGCCGCTGCTGGAGACCCGCGTCATCGAAGCGCAGGAACTCGCGATCCAAAGACGCGCGACGAGTGCCGGGCTTGCGGCAAAGGCGGCGGCCGTGGAGTTGAATCAACTGCGCGGCCGGCCGGTGGCAGCGCCAATCGCGATCCAGCCGGCGGCGGTCAACTTCAAGGATGCTCCGGCGCTGGAGGAATTGCTGGCTGCGGCGCGGGAAAATCATTTCGAGTTTCGCGCGCGCCGACTCGAGCTGGAGCAGCAGGGATTTGCGGTGCAGCTCGCGCGCAACGAACGCAATCCGAGTGTCACGCTCAGCCCGTTTTATTCCCAGGAGAAGGCCGGCGAACGCGAATCGGTGGTTGGCATCGGCCTTTCGGTGCCGCTGCCCTTGACGAGTCGTAATCGGAGCGGCGTGGACCTCGCGGAGGCGCGGCGGCGGCAAGCGGAGGCAGCCGTGCAGGCCGCGCAGCGGGAGATGGAGCGGATGGTGATGGCCGCCGCGGATACGTTTGCCGCCAAGCGCGCGGAAGTCGCGCGCTGGTCGCCGGAAGCCGTCACGAAATTTCGCGAGGCCGCCGCCCTCGCCGACCGGCACTACCGGCTCGGCGCCGTGCCGCTGGCGACCTACGTCGAGCTGCAATCGGCGTATCTCGAAGCCGTCGAGGCGCTGCTCGACACGAAGAAGGAAGCGCTCGAGGCCGCGCAACAACTCGAACTCCTCACCGGCTGGCCGACCCATCTGGTCGACCGCACATCCATTCAATGAATACAGCATCCCTCACTCTCCCCCTGCTTGCGGCCACGGTCGTGCTGGCGGGTTGCCAGCCAAAATCGGACGAGCTTTCCGTGATCGCCGAGTCGGTGATCGTCGGTCCGCAATTCACCCCCAGCAAAGGGCTCCACGTGCCGGACGAAACACGGCGATCGCTCGGATTGAAAGTCGTCGAAATCGGCGAACAAAAGGTTCCGGCGACGTTCGAGTTCTCGCTGCGGATTTATGAAGTTGCCGGTGGCATCACCCGGGCCAGCGCCGCATTGTCGCCGGAGCGGGCGACGGCAGTGGCGAGCGCACTGTCGGTGCAGGTTGGCCGGCCCGACGGCCGCCCCCTCGCCGTGAAAGTCACGGGCGTAAGCGGGCACACGGAGCAAGCGACCGGTCTGGTGGAGGTGCTCGCGGAGATTGCCGGCGGGTCGGACGCATTTGCGGTCGGCGCGTTTGTGGCGGCCAGGGCGCTGCTCGCGGCGACCGAAACCGTCGTGACGGTGCCGCGTTCCGCGCTGGTGCAGACGACGGACGGCTATTCCGTCTACACGGTGAGCGGCGCGCATTTCGTCCGGACGGCCGTGAAACTCGGCGCCTTCAACGAAGAGGTGGCGGAAATCAAGGACGGGCTTTACGCGGGCGACCAGGTTGTCTCCGAGCCCGTGATGTCGCTTTGGCTGACCGAACTTGCGGCAGTCAAAGGTGGGCACGCCTGTTGCGTGGTTCCGCCGAAGGGAAAATAGGCGATGATTCTCCGCCTGGTTGAATCGGCGCTGCGCCAGCGCGCCCTCGTGCTGCTCGCGACCCTCGTGCTCGCGGGCGTGGGCACCTGGGCGGCGTTCCGCCTGCCGATTGACTCGGTGCCCGACATCACGAATCCACAGGTGCTGCTGAACACGGCGGTGGCCGCGCTCGCGCCGGAGGAAATCGAGAAGCTCGTCACGCGCCCGATCGAGAGCCAGATGGCCGGACTGCCGGGCATGATCGAGTTGCGCTCGCTGTCGAAATTTGGCCTCTCGCAGGTGCGCATGACGTTCGAGGACGACGTGGATATCTACCGTATCCGCCAGCTGGTGACCGAACGGCTCATGAGCATGGAGGCGCAGTTGCCGCCGGGTTTGCAGCCGCGGCTGGCGCCCATCAGCACGGCGCTGGGCGAAATTTTCCACTACACGGTGGAGTACAAGGCGGACGCGCCGGACAAGCCGGAGGCGCGGCACGAGCAGTTGCAGGAGCTGAAGCAGATCCAGGATTACGTGATCAGTCCATGGCTCCGCGCGACGCCGGGCGTCGCGGCCGTGAATACCAGCGGGGGGTACGAGCGCCAGATTGTCGTGCGGCCCGACCTCGCGCGGCTCATCAGCGTGGGGCTCACCGTCGAGGAACTGGCGGCGAGGATTCGCGAAAACACGGAGAATGTCGGCGGTGGATTTGTGGAGATCGGGGGAGAACAGGTTGTCATCCGCGGCAACAGCCGCGTTTCCACCGTGGAGGAAATAGCCGGTATTTCCCTGAAGTTTGCGGGCGGGGCGACACCGCTGCTCGTGAGTGATGTGGCCGAGGTGGGCATCGGTTCGAATTTTCGCACGGGGGCGGCGACCGTCAACGGAAGGGAGGCGGTGCTGGGTGGAGCGTTGATGCTCGCCGAAGGCAACAGCCGCATCGTGGCGCGGGACGTCGCCGCCCGGCTCGCGCAGATTCAGGAGAAGCTGCCGCCGGGAATCGCCGTGCAGCCACTCTACAACCGTGCCGATCTCGTGAATCGAACGCTGCGCACGGTGGAAACGAATTTGTTCGAAGGCGCGCTGCTGGTCGCGGTGGTGCTGTTCGCTTTGCTCGGCAACCTGCGGGCCGCGTTCATCGTCGCGCTGGCGATCCCACTTTCCATGCTCTTCGCGATTACCGGGATGGTGGAGAGCCGCGTGTCGGGGAACCTGATGAGCCTGGGCGCGATCGATTTCGGCCTCATCATCGATGGGGCCGTTGTGATGGTGGAGAACATCCTGCGGCATCTCGCGCACCAGCAGCGCGCGCTCGGTCGCGAACTGACCGCGAACGAACGATTGCAAGGGGTCCTCCACTCCGCGAAGGAAGTGGCCAACCCGATGTTCTTCGGCGTGCTGATCATCACGGTCGTTTACGTGCCCATTCTCGCGCTCACGGGAATCGAGGGGAAGATGTTCCGGCCGATGGCGCTCACGGTGATTTTCGCGCTGGTGGGCTCGCTCGTCCTCGCGCTGACGCTCATGCCGGTACTCTGTTCGTATTTTTTGCGGGGCAAAATCAAGGAGGAGGACAACTGGCTCGTTCGCGCTTTCAAGGCGATGTACACGCCATTGCTGAGGGTGGCGCTCCGGTTGCGCTGGCTTGTCGTGGGCGCGGCGCTCGTGCTGTTTGGTTCGTCGCTCTGGCTCTTCACGCGGTTGGGGGCGGAGTTCATCCCGCAACTCGACGAAGGCACCATCCTCCTCCAGTTCATTCGCAGCGGCAGCGCGGGACTGGCCGTCTCGACCGACCTGCAGGAGAAATCCGAGAAACTGCTGCTCGCTAAATTTCCGGAGATCGAACGCATGTTCGGCCTGATTGGGACCGCCGAAATTGCGGTTGATCCGATGGGGCCGAATCTCTGCGACGCTTACGTCGAGATGAAGCCGCCGTCCGCGTGGAGAAAAATCAATGGCCGGCCAATCACCAAGGAGGAACTGATCGAGCTGATGCGGCGCGAACTCGCGGTGCATGCGCCGGGCCAGACCTTCCTGTTCAACCAGCCCATTCAGCTGCGCTTCAACGAAATGATGGCCGGCGTCCGTTCGGACATCGCGATCAAGATCTACGGTGACGATTTCGTGGTACTCGAGCGACTCGCGACGCAGGTCCGCGATCGGGTGCGGCAGATTCCCGGCAGTGGGGATGTGGAGTTCGATTCGTTTGGCCGCTCACCGTTGCTGGAGATCACTCCGGACCGCGCGGCGCTGCGCCGTTACAACTTGCAGGCGCAGGAGGTGAACCGCGCGATCGCGGCGGCCCTGGCGGGCGCGGACGTTGGTACGGTCATCGAGGGGAACCGGCGTTTCCCCATTGTCGTGCGGCTGGCCGAGGAAGCACGGCGCAATGTGGACATGATGAAGCGCGTGCCGGTCCGGGCCGACGAGGGCGGCCTGCTCACGCTGGGGCAGGTGGCGCGTTTTGAAATGACCGAGCAGGTCTCCTCGATCACGCGCGAAGCCGGCCAGCGGCGCGCCGCGATTCTGGTCAATCTGCGCGGCCGCGATGTCGAGGGCTTCGTGCAGGAGGCGCTGGCCCAAATCAAAGCCAGCGTGACGCTTCCGCCCGGATATTACTTCGAGTTCGGGGGGCAATTCGAGAACCTGCAAAAGGCGCGCGCCCGCCTGGCCGTCATCGTGCCCCTGGCGCTGTTCGGCATCTTTGGGCTCATCTTCCTGAGTTTTGGCAGCCTGCGGCAGGCGGCGCTGATCTTCGTGTGCGTGCCGCTGGCGGTCACCGGTGGCGTATTTGCGCTTTGGATGCGCGACATGCCGTTCACGATCAGCGCGGGCGTCGGCTTCATCGCGCTCAGCGGCATCGCGGTGCTCAACGGGATCATGCTGATCAGCTTCATCAACCAATTGCGCCGCGAGGGTCGGAGCGTTCGTGCCGCCGTCGTGGAGGGCACGCTCACGCGTCTCCGCCCGAAGTTGATGACCGCGCTCGTGGCTTCGCTCGGCTTTGTGCCGATGGCGATTGCGAGCGGGGCGGGCGCCGAAGTGCAGCGCCCGCTCGCGACCGTCGTCATCGGCGGGATCGTCACCTCGACTTTTCTGACGCTCATCGTGCTGCCGATCCTCTACGACTGGATGGAGGCGCGCGAACCTCGCGGCGTGAATCTGGATTTATGATCAAAATGAAACTGAAACAGATATGCTTGCTCGCGGCGGTCATGGGGATCACGGCATCGCTTCAAGCCGCGGATAAAATCGTGGCGGGCCCGAAAGGCGGACGGTTGCTCGAAACCGCGCCGCACAAAACCGAGTTCCTCGTGAATGAGGACCGCAAAGTGGAAATC
>JBBRCR010000462.1:0-7122 GCA_038204695.1 Opitutales bacterium
CAGCACGCAGTGCAGTCGATGATCGTAGCGAGCATCTTGATGGCGGTTGATTTCTTGCTGCAACAGCGCGCGGCTGTGATCCGGAAATGCCAAGGTTAACGGGCGCATGCCGGATCATTATGCCGCGGCTCAATATCCGCACTCTTTTATGTCGTTAAGTATAGCAGTCATCCCGCCTGGCGACGACCGCCAGTCCGATTGGAATAAGTGCCCGAGAAACCCGCGCGTCGAGGAGGGGCCGCGAGAGGCTTTCAACGTATCATCCCTTGTGAAGCGTGTAGATTTCCCACGGGACGACCTGGGAACGTTTCGCCCAGGAGTCGTATTGGTCTGCGAGCTCTTGCACTTTCTCCGGATTTTTTTCCGCGAGGTTGTTGAGCTCGGTGCGGTCGAACTCGGTGTTGTAGAGTTCCCAGGGCTTCTCGTAGGCGGAGACGAGTTTCCATTTTCCCTGGCGGACGGCGCGGTTGCCTTCGTGCTCCCAGAAGAGCGCGCGATTGGCGAGTGGGGTGGACGCGGATTGGCCACGAAAAATGGGGGCGAGACTTTGGCCCTCGATGGGCGTGAGACTTTTGCCGCGAAATGATTTCGGAGGCGAGACGCCGGCGAGATCGAGGCAGGTGGCGGCGACGTCGATGATATGGCCGGTCTGGGCCGTGACGCCGCGGGCTTTCAGGCCGGCGGGCCAGTGGGCGATGAACGGCGTGGAGATGCCGCCTTCGTGCGTCCAGTGCTTGTAGGAACGGAAGGGCGTGTTGCTGGCGTAGGCCCAGTTGCGGCCGTAGGTGGTGTAGGTGTCGTCGGGGCCGGGAACGATCTCGGGGATGTTGCCGCGGCGGATGGGTTTCCCGTCGGGCGAGTGGGTAGGGACGTAGGGCGGGTTGGGGCGGCCAGCGGGCGGTCGGCCGGAGCCTTCGGCGCAGCCACCATTGTCAGAGAGGAAGAGGACGAGGGTGTTCTGGTCGGCCCCAGTGGCGAGGAGCTGCGTCACGATCTTTCCGATACCTTGATCCATGCGGTCGATCATGGCGGCGTAGACGGCCATGCGTTGCGCTTCCCATTCCTTGTTTTTGACGCCGGCCCAGGCGGGGACTTCGGGATCGCGCGGCGGGAGCGGCCAGTTTTTGTCCACGAGGCCGAGCTCGATCTGGCGGCGGTAACGGGTCTCGCGGAGAGCGTCCCAGCCGGCGGCGTATTTGTTTTTGTATTTCGCGATGTCCTCGGGGAGGGCGTGCATCGGCCAGTGAGGCGCGGTGTAGGCGACGTAAAGGAAGAACGGTTTCTTTTCCTGCGTGAACTTGCCGATGTTGGCGACGGCGTCGGCGGTGATGGCGTCGGTGTAATAGTAGTTCTGGCCCTCGGGTTTCACGAGATCATTGCCGCGAACGAGCGACACGGGATCGAAGAAACTGCCGGCGCCGTGGATCGTGCCGTAGAATTCGTCGAAGCCGCGCTGCATCGGCCAGTTTTTCTTGTCGTCGGTGAATGGCGTGAGGTGCCATTTGCCGGACATCCCGGTGTGATAGCCCGATTCGCGGAGCGCTTCGGCGATGGTGACGACGCGGGTGCTTAGTTCACCCTTGTAACCGGGGAAACCGTGGGACGGGACGGGGAGGCCGTTGCGCTCGACCATGTGGCCGACGCCAGCCTGGTGGGGATAGACGCCGGTGAGGAGCGCGGCGCGCGTGGGGCAGCAGCGCGGGTAGGTGTAGAATTGCTTGAACTTCAGGCCGCCCGCGGCGAGGCGGTCGAGATTCGGCGTCGCGATCTCGGAGCCATAGCAACCGAGATCCGAGTAGCCGAGGTCGTCGGCCATGATGAGGATGATATTGGGGCGGGCCGAAGTTGCGGCGTCAGTGGCGGTCGACGCGGGCGGGCACAACGGGAGAATCATCAAGAGGCATGAGAAAGCGCGAGGGAGTTTCATGAGAGCATTTTCGAGCCGCGAACTTTGAACCGATGGCAACGAAGAGAAGCCGAGTGTCGGGGGTCTCGCAGTGGTTGTCTCCGACGTGCGTTCGGGTTAGAACCGTGTCGACGCAGAGAGGACGAAGGTGCGCGGGGGTTGGAGGACGTTGACGGTGTTGAGCGCGCCGGTGGCGTCGAGGTCGGTCACGACGGGTTGATCGTCGAAGACGTTTTGCACCGTGAGCTGCAGCTTCCACGTGGCGCTGTCGCGGCGGAGACGGTAGGCGACGCGGAGGTCGGCGAAGAACGTGTCGGGCGCGAAATAGACCTGGCGCGTGCCGCCGATCATGGCGTAACCCTGACGGGTTTTCTTCTGCCAGTTGCTGGAGGCGCCGATGGAGAAATTCTTCAGTGCGCCCCGGAAATCGTAGTTGGTGTTGCCGGAGAACGTGAGGCCGGAGTTTGGCGTGGTGAGATCACCGGCGCGGAAGGCGTCGAAAATGCCGCCGTTGGGCGCAACGAAACCGAGCTGGTGTTGGGTAATGGGAAGGCCAGCCGCGCCGGTGCCGACGCCAGTGGTGGTGAGGTTGAGAGCGGAGGCGTTGATGATCTGGCCGCTGACGGAATCGAGGCGGGCGAAATAGGGGCTCGCGGGATCGCGCATCATGGCGAGCGTGAGCGGAGTGCGTGGGCCTGCGGGCTGCGAAGGAGTGACGGGCACGGTGTGGTCGACCAGCGCGCCGTTGGGTTGGCGAACTTTGACGGTGATGCCGTCTGTGTTGAACTGGTCGTTATAGAACGTGGCGTGGGAGTAGTTGGAGGTGATCGTGGCATCGTTGGTGCCGACGCTGCCCCAGACGCGCCACCCGCGGACGGGCTGGGCGGTGAGGACGAACTCCACGCCACGAGCAGTGACATCGGCCACGGCGCCGGTGCCGCCAAAGCGGCCGTTGATGCCGGGCGGATCGATCATGTTGCGGATCGGATTGGTCAGCGCGAGCGCTTCGTTCTCCCCGCGGTTGTCGTAGAAGGCGATCGAGCCGGAGATGCGTTTTTGCCAGAGATCGAATTTCAAACCCACTTCCTTTGTGGTGCCGGAGCCGGGCTCGGGGAAGGTATTGTCGGGCGTGGCTTGGAAGGTGCCGGCGGCGGCGAAGGAACGGGAGCCGTTCGCGTAGATTCCAAGATTCGGCGTGAGGTTGTAGACCAAGCCAACGGTGCCGGAGCGCTCGGTGGTGTCGGTGATGCGTTGTTCAAGGTGGACGTTGTCGAGTGTGACTTTGTCCCAGCGGACGCCGGCCATGGTTTCGACGCGTTCGTTCCACCACGTGCCGAGCCAGTTGACGTAGCCGGCGAGTTGTTTCTCGACGCGCTGGGTGAGGCCGGTGCCGGCGAGGCCGCGCGGATTGGCGGCGGTGCGCGGGAGATAGTCGAGGAGGGCGCTGTCACCCCAGGCGTAGCCGGGATACGGCGTGATGCCGTTGGGATAGCTGTTCTGGATCGCGGCGTAGGTAACGGGAGCCTGGATACGGCCGACGACGTGCGTGGCGCTGGGGAGAAAATTTCCCGAGGCGTCGACTTGGTAGAGGCGTTGGTTGAGGAAGAACTGGTGCTTCAGCCGATCCTCGGCGCCGAAGACAAATTGGTTTTTCAGGAAATTCCCGACGTTGAGTTTCCAGACGGCGGCGGCCTGGACGCCCCAGATGCGCCACTTGTTGCGGCTGCGGGTGGGATCGAGGCGGATGGACCACTGACGATTGACGGCGTTGGTGTCGGTGGGGGCGAGGAGGTCGGTTGTGCCGGTCTCGTAAAAGTTGTCGATATCCTGGTATTCCCAGCCGATGCGGGCGGAGAGGTCGGAGGTGAGCGTGCCTTCGAGCGCGACGACGGTGGTGTTGGAGTAGGACGTGCGGCGGGTGACGGGGGTCTGGGCGGAACGGAAATTTTCGTAGGAGAGTGGCTCGCCGCCGATGAGGATGCCGGAGAGATCCCCGCCGGTGTAGAGGAGGCGATCGGTGGACTGGCCCACGCGGCGATCGGTGTTCGTATTGTCGCGGATGAAGGTGTTGGCGCGGTGGCGATAGCGGGCGCGCTCTTCGAGGTATTCGTGGCTGGCGCGGAGAGTGAAGCGGCGGCCAAAGCGACGAACGGCGTCGACATAGAGGCCGACTGGCTTGTCCTCGAGATTGTCCTGCCAGAAACCGGTGGTGCCGGTGAGGCCGACGAGGCGGACGCTGTAAGGCCCGGCAGTGGCGTTGTGATCGAGGATGAGCCGGCGGGTGCCGGAGGAGTTGGCCATGAAACTGGCCTCGGTAAAGGTGCCTTCCGTGGCCCGCTTGGTGACGGTATTGACGACGCCGCCCGCCGTGCCCTGACCGTAGAGGAGGGCCTGCGCGCCGCGGAGGATTTCGATTCGCTCGGTGGAAAACATGTCGGTCTTGGCGAGCGAGAGGAAGCCGTTGCGGCGGCGCTCCTCCTTGCTGGTGATGCCGCGAAGGCGCATGGTCTCGAGAGGCTGCCCGCCGCCGTCGCCGGCATCGAGCGAGAGCGTGACGTTAGGCGTGAACTTCAGGACCTGGCTAAGTTCGACGGCGTTGATCTCGTCGAGAAACGTGCGCGTATAGGCGTTCATCGTGACGGGCAACGAGCGGAGCGAACGGTTGGTGCCGGTGACGCTCGTGGTGCTGAGCGCCTCGTAGGAGTCGTTGGCGTCGGCGGTGATTTCGAAGGCGCTGAGGGTGACGGTTTCCTCGGACGCGGGCGTCGATGCAGCGGGACGGACTTGCGCATGGATGTACGGCGAGGTCGCGCCCAGCAGAAGCGAGAACGCAGCCGCGGCGGGAAGAAAGCGGTGGATAGGGTGCATAACGGAGGGGGGTGCGATGCGACCGGGCTCGGACGGCCGGCACGTGGGAATGGTAGTGACAGAAGCCGTGGCGATCTATGCTGGTCGCGGCATTGTTTAGGCGAAAACCGACATTTGGAGCGATTGGGGCCGGCTGGAAAGGGTCAGGTTTATCTTGTTGTAGCGCGTAGCCGTGACTCTCAGCGCAACAGAGGGCTAGAACGAAAATGCGCTGCACGAGGCGTGCGGAAAAACGGATTGGAGGGTGTCGGCAAGGTGCGTGATGAGGAATCACTACCATCTGGCGTTGGAAACCCCAGAGCCGAACCTGGTGAGCGGAATGCAGTGGCTACAGGCGACATTTGCCATGCGCTTCAATCGATTCAGGAAGGAAATGGCCGACGGCAATCGGATTTTTGACCGGAATTATGACGATCGCGTCGCTTGCCGTCGATTGTCCTAACCTACTGCTGGAACATTTCATTCTTCTTGTCCCCGCCGCTAAGAATATATGCGACGAGATCAAAAATTTCGTCCTGGTTCATGCGAGCCAGCAGCATCGGCGGCATGGTGGACACCTTCGAGGGGTCAATGCTCTTGACGTCTTTTCGATCGACCTGAACGCGTTGGTTCGGATCGGAGGGATCTTCATTGATCGCCACGAAGTCGCCTTGGAGATTCACCACGATGCCGACCACGGTCTCGCCGTTGTTCTTCGTCAAAACCGACGGTACGAACTGTTCGTTGATCTCCTTGCTGGGGTTGATGATTTGGTCGAGTAGATCGTGCGGCGAATAACGGCCACCCGCCAGCGTGAGATCCGGACCGGTCATGCCGCCCTCGTTGCCAAAACGGTGGCAGGCAAAACACGCCGCCGCTCCAAACAGGCGCCGGCCGCGCTCGAAGCTCCGGCCTTTCATACCGTTCATCGCGGAGGCAGACAACTCCTCGAGCGTCCAGTTCTTGAACGGGCGCCCGGAAAACGCGAAGCCTAACGTGTCGATGGCACTCATCGGTTCCGCCTTCTTCTCCAACACGGACGCCAAGGCGCTACGCTCATCTTCGGTCAAGGTTTTGAGCGCATCGTTCCGGATAAACTCGATAAATTTGGAAAAACTGGCGCCACCACGGTAGTTGGAGGCCTTGAGGCACCACTCAAAAAACGCGGTTCGAGTAGCGATCGTCCAACCCGTGTCGAGCATACGTAGAGAACGGGCGTATTCAATTTGTTCTTCCTGGGTGGGAGCGTCTCGGATCAACGCCATCGCCTTGTTGGCGACAGAAGGATCACGCAGTGCCACCAATGTCTCACAAAGCAACCAGTTCAGTTCCCGCGTCGGCGCCGGAAACAGGGGATCGAGTTTGGCCACCAGACGTCGCGACACCTCCGCCTCCGGCAGGCCGAAGCGATGCAGGGCGATCTGGAGCGTACGCACGAGCGTCAGGCGACGTTCGTGATCGAGTGGTGCCCAGTCGGTTTTTTCCAGCGCAGCCAGGATGCGCCTGCCGAGCACCGGGTCGGCCTTGGGATCGGCAGCGGTGCGATGCGATGGACCCACCGCCGACGCCCGACTCAGCGCCAATAGGGCCTCGAGTTGTACCGAGGGATTCGATTCCTGAAACACGCGTTCAGTCCACGTGGCGAAGGGCTGATGCTCGATAGCGGTCCGCGCCGCCCAACGGATGAACCGGTCGTTGTCGCCCAGATACGGCCAGGCGATCCCAACAGCGGCCGGATCCTGATGACCGTGAAACGCTTCGAGCCGGTGCCGCAGCGTCTGCTCCGGATTTGGTTCGGGCACCCGTTCCACGGGCGCTGTCGACTCCTGACCGACATAGGTTACCCGGTAGATCCCTGACTGCACCCTACGTCCTCCAATCGCGAGGTACATCGCGCCGTCGCTCGGATCAATCAGCGCGTCGGTGAGAGGTAGCGGAGAGCCCGAAAGGAATTCCTCGCGCGTCGCGCGATACGTGGCGCCGGTCGGTTCCAAGTGAACCGCATGCAGCTTGCCCCAGCTCCAATCGAGGATGAAGAGAGCGTTCTGATATCGTGCGGGAAATTTTGCGCCGTAGCCAAAGGTCATTCCGGTAGGCGACCCCGGTCCGATGTCGATAACCGGCGGCAGGTTGTCCGGATAGAACGGCGGACGTTTCCCTGCCCCGTTGCGCCAACCAAACTCCGCGCCGCTTACGACGTGGCACACCCGTGTCGGCCGATACCACGACGTGTTGAAGTCGTACTCCATGTCTGCATCGTACGCGAAGAGTTCGCCGTCGCGGTTGAGGGCGGCGTCGTAAACATTGCGAAAGCCCGATGCAACGACGTCGAAGGTCTTCCCGTCGGGGGTGACGCGGTAGATGATTCC
>JBBRCR010000463.1:0-7110 GCA_038204695.1 Opitutales bacterium
ATGCGTCGCCGGGTCCTCCCATACGAGCCGTCCTTGCTTGCGGACTTCGGCGGCAATCATCGCGTCGCTGACGCCAAACACTTCGCGCAAGACGCCCACCCACTCGAACGTGTTCTCGGGGTCGACGCACACCGCCATGAGCCCGGCAAGCCAGGCATACGCAGGATTGTCCCCACACCGGTTGCGTCGTGTCTGCAGCGACACTTCAAGGCCGGCCTGTTCGAATGCCTTGCGAGCAACCAGCAGCCATTCGTTCCGGGGCGCGAGCACAGCGATATCGCCCCAGTTTCCAGCGCCCAGCGCTGCGGGTCCATTCTGCCGCAGCCACTCCGCCACTTGCCGCGCTTCTTCTTCGAGCCACGCCTCAACACGATGAGGTGCCACCGCTGGAATCCGCAATGGCAGCCGGTAAACATGGCCGGGTGCATTGTGCGGCCCCGGTTGCAATGGCACATATGGCACCTGCAAGAACGGTGCCGGCGCGCCATCCTGCGGCGGCCAACCGAAATTGTATTCGCGTTCCATTCCGAAGGCGCGCGTCAGCGTTGCATTCAGGTTGGCGATGAGCGCGTGCGGCGCTCGGAATGTCACGGCGAACTCCAGCAACTCGCCTCCATCACCGCGCCGAAACGCCTCCACATGCCGCATGAAATTGCCGATGTCGGCCCGACTGCCGTAAATGGCCTGCTGGGCGTCACCCACAAGGCAGAAATGCCCGGACCGCGGTCCGTCGGCCGCTGGACCGTTGCCACCGATGTGCGGCCACGTTCCGCGCGGCGCAGCCGGAAGCCGCGCGATTTCGGCCAAAACGGCGAATTGCTGCGGATCGGTGTCCTGGGCCTCGTCGAGGATCACACGCCAGCCTTCGCTGCGTATGCGATCCAACAATACGTCATCGTGCAGCACGGCCATGGCCGCGTCGATTTGATCGGCATACGTCTGCACACCCCGTTCAAAGCGCCAACCACGGTATCGTTCGGCCAGTTCCCCCGCGAGGGCCGCAGCGGAATCGGCCAGCCACTGCTTGAGTGGCGCCATCCATTGTCCAGCGAGTTCAAGCACCGCCCGGGAATTTCCGGCGGGAACATAGAGAGGCAGGAAGGCTGCGCCACTCTCCCATGCTGCCTGCCAGGCGGAGGCCCTCTGCTGGCTCAGCGTTGTATTCGCCCGGCCATTACCCTTCGGAACCAACGCGAGCAACTGCTGCCCGGCCGCAGCTGATGGCGCGGGCGGCAACCCCTGCGGAGCCCGGCCGCGCAAAGTGGCCGCCGTGGCGCGGTCAAGCTGCCGCGCGCACGGGAAGATGTCCTCCAATGGCACGTGCCGTAAAAAAATCCTGACCGCCGTCGCACCAAGAACGGAAAACTCCATTGGATCCTGTTCGAGGAACTCCTCCCACAAAGCCGCATCATTCTCCGCCACGACCGCCGGGTTCAAATTGATCCCGATCGTCTGTCCGTAGGTTTGGGCCAGCTTCAGGCAGAAACTGTGAATCGTTCCGAAGAATGCCCGCTCCAGCTGATCGAGCGGCGCGAGTTCACGGCCACCCGACTCAGTGATGCGGCGCAGCAAGACCTGCCGCGCACGCTGGCGGATCTGGGCCGCGGCTTTCTTGGTGTAAGTGACCACCGCCGTCATCCGCAGCCGCTCGGCGCCGCCCGGTGCAAGCGCCATCGCTGCCAGCCGTTCCGAGATCGCCGTGGTCTTGCCCGAGCCTGCATTCGCACTCACGGCAAAATTGCGATCCCATTCACTGCGAAAGCGCTCTCGCGCCACCTCGTCAATCAGCTCACTCATCGATGGCGATTTCGGGTGTCACCCCAAAGGTAACTTCAAATTTCTGTTCAAGCACGGCACGGGGAATCGGCGTACAGGCGAGAGGCCACTGACAACCATCCGGCGCGTAATCGGATCGGTCCCGCGTCAACGCGCCGTACACGCCGCGAGCCAATGCCTGTTCCAGCCACCGCAGTTTTGCCAATCCAACCGCCATATCGGCAAAACTCAGCTGCGCCACCGCGCCCGGTTCCGGTTTGATCATCCAAACGCGACCGCTGCTGACTCCAAGCGAACGCGCGGCATCGAGGTAAATGCCGAGCTGCAGGGAGGCGCCCGTCCGAGCCATTCGTTCGGCGGAGAGCTCCAGATCCCCCCCGGTCTTGAAGTCCATGATGTCGACCCGAGCCCCGCTCCAGGCCGGCTGATCCAACCTCACCAAATCGAGCCGACCGGAAATCGGGATCTTTTGCGCGCCGAGCTGCAAGTGAGCCTCCCGCGGAAGCCAGGCCTCCGTTGCCACGAAAGGTCCCGCTTCAATGGTGTACACATTTTCGAGCAGAGCGACGCACAGATGGGAGAGTTCCGCGTGAAATGAATCCCAGTAGCGGTTCGCCGGCCACGCCGTGCGCTGGAGTTGCAGTGTGTCCGCCAGTTTCCGGCGCGCATCGTCGAGTCCAGGCATTTCGCCAAATCCGCGCCTCGTTTCAGAGGGAGTAAATGCGCTCGCCAAAAGTTGGTGCGCCCATTGGCCGAGCGCCTTCCGCCGGGCACGAACGAACGGATCCCAAGGCGTTCGGCGGGTGCGCAGCACCGCCTCGAACCACAATTCCGCCGGATCCTGCACCCCGCGTTCGATCAGCTTCGCCGGCAGTTTGTCGGGCGTAATCCGCGAAGGATCTCCTGCAAAGAAAAAATCATCGAACGGTCGACGCGGATCGCGCCGGCTCCGCCACACGTCATGCCAGGCATCCAGCGCGGAGTTCACGCCGGCCGGCGACGCCATCGCCGTGGCTGATCGAACGAACTCGCCTTCCACGTCACCCCCTGGTCCCGCCAGCCCGTTGGCCCACATGAATCGCTCAACCCAGCTGTTCGGCGCCAGCTTCACCTCGGGATCCTTCTCGTCCGACAGCGATGCCGAAAATATTACCGCTTCCCGTGTGTCACGGCAGATCGCCGCATACCCCTTCCGCTCCAGAGAGGCGCGTTCATCGGTCGTAAACAGGCTCGGCGGACAACGACCACTCCCGTTCAGAGATGCGCGACACTCGTCCGTGAGCCAACAACTCGGTTCCTGCCGCTGCGGCCAAACACCGGCATTGGCTTCGACCAAAATGACGTGTGACCACGCCAATCCTTCGGCCCGGCGGCGTGTCGTCAGCGTCACTCGCGCAAACGTGTTCCGTCCCGGCGCATCGGTTACGGTCGAGCCCTCAGGCAAAAACGAGGACAGTGCCGCGGTGACAATCGCCAGCGGTTTTGCCTCACGATCGATTGCGGCAATCGTGTCGAGTGGCCCCCACGTGTCGGGGGCGTCAATCTCGAGCCGGCCACACATCGCCCGGAATCGCGCGAGTCCGTCCATCAAGCTGACCTCTGACGGCCAGCTCTCGCCGCAAAGACTTGCGACGTGGGCCAATTCCGGAGCGCGAGACTTCCATTCGGTAATGTGGGGCTGAAGGTCATGAGTTTGCCTGGAATCGAAGCTCCGTTCGCAGGCTCGCCGAGCATCCGCCAGGGTCGACTTGACCGTGCCAAGCGCGCGCAACAACGGCCACAATGCGAGGAATTCTTCAATCCGCCCACCTCGCTCGATGTAGGCAAGCAGCGCACGCTGTGCCTGCACCTCGATCGGCGGCGGGCCTGCCGTTTCCAAAAGGTCGGCAAATGCAATCGTCCACTCCTGCAGCAGCCGTGCGAGCGTCAGATGCGCCGGATCTGCGCGTGGAAAGATCACCGCCACATTGTCCGCTCCCCTTGCCAGCAACCGGGCAATTTCTTCCGCTACGCATTGCATTTCGTCGGCGCGCGTTTTTCCGACGATCAGCTGCGCCGGCACGGGATGGCCTGCAGGTTGAGACCAAACCATGGCTACGCCTTCGCAGCTCTCAACCGGGTCGGCCGCGTCGAGCGGCAACGGGTTCGCCCCAAGCAACTGGCTCCAAAGCTCAATCCAGCTCTCGCTCTGTTGACCGGTGCCCTCGAACTCGGGTTCGGGCAGCACGACGGTAACATCGACACTCCGACGGACGAACGCCGCCACGTTGAAAAACTCACACCACATTTCGGGCCCCAAGCCGCAGACGAGAACGCGTCCAGCGACCAACTCCGATGCTGTCTCGGGTGGGCGCGCGCTGCGCACCGCTTGGAGTGCAGCAAAGGTATAACCACACGTGTCGACCCAACGCGCCAACTCGCGAAACAAGTCACGCAACATCGGCAGTGGAAAATCCTCTTCGCTGAATCCCGCCCCCAACAATTCGTCGAAATCGTCGAGTGCGCTTTCGGCGTCGCTTGCCAGACTCATCCAAAACCCCCACTCCGAGTCGACCGACGACGTTCCATCCACCAGCGTGGGCGGCCCGCCGGCACTTTCGCGATGGCGAAGTCGCCGCGCGATGAGCGTGCGCAACTGGAGCAACAGCAACTCGCGGCCGATGGCCGGAGTGCTCGGCGGCACGAGGGCCAACCATTTTTTCCGCGCGAGACCAGGAGTGAGGAATTCGACGCCCAACAGCGGAACGTCCTCCACCATGCATCGTTGTTTCAGCCCATGCGCCTGTCCGCGGGTTGGCACGATGACATAGGCCCTGTGCAGCGGTCCTTGCGTCTGCTCCAGCCATGGTCGAATTGCCGCTCGCCAAGCGGTGTCAGCATGCCGGGCGAGATGCAGCGATGTTCGCGAAGTCACGAGGTGTCATGAACGCACGTTCCAGCACCGGTACAATCCAACTCTGCTCCACGAACATCAGGCCCCAGGAAAAACAAACCCCGCGCAGATGTTGCGCGGGGCATGGCGGGCCAAACTCCTCCACCTTACTTGGCCTGAACGTATTTCGCGACGTGCGACTTCGCCCGGGCCACTGCATTTTTGTGCACGACACCCGACTTCGTCGCCTTGTCCATGGCTGACATGAACGCGATGCCGGACGTCTTGGCGGCCGCGGCGTCGTTGGCCTTTACCGCCGTGTCGAAACTCTTGCGCAACGTCTTCAAGCGGGTTTTTACGCCTTGGTTACGATCGTGAAGGCGCTTGGACTTACGCGCGGCTTTGATGGCAGATTTAGTGTTGGCCATGATGTCGAAAGATTGAGAGCCGGTCACACACTCAAACGGGTGCAGGAGAGTCAAGGGTTTTGTCACTCGGAGGATCCGGCCGGGTGCGAGGCCGCAAAGTAACTTTTTTGAGATCAAGCAGCGGATTTCCCGCGCAGGTAGCATGATTGAAAGACGAGATTCCAGCACAGGTCCCATTGATTGCTCATAAGGATACAGCGCAAATCCAACACGCTCTGCGCTCCGGCTTCCGACCAAAACATGCCTGATTCCTTCAGCCTTTGGCCGATGACGGCCCGGCAACCGGCCTCGATGACGCCGGAGCCATAGAAGAGTCCCTGTTTGTGGTAGGTTTGATACAACATGCGGTGGTGGTGGTTTTCGAAGTAGGCGATCTGTTTGTCCAGCGAGTCGGGTCCGTCGGGTTGGTCCCCCAAGTCGTCGAGTCGGGACCGGGCGGCGGCAATGACCTCGAGCACCTTGTCCTCCTTGAACGCCTGCTCCCACTGGTCCTCCATTCGCCTGGCCCAAGCGCTGCCGACGCCGTAGAGGCCATCGCACAAGGTATGCAATCGCTCCAGGGCGTGGAACAGGTCCAGGATCTGCACGGCGGTGGGAAAGTTGACCCGGGCCAGTTCCCAGATCCAGGCCGCGCCGTCGCCGATGAAGACCACCCGCACGGCCCGGCCGAGCCCGCGCCGGAACGCCTCCGCGCGGATCGTGCCGCCGAACTCGGCGCTGGTTTGAAAGCTGCCGACATAGGTCGTCGATTCGTAATCGCGGAGCGGATTACCTTCCTCGTCGCACTTGGTCTGGGTGAAGACGCAGCCCAATTTGGCTTCCCGGGTCTTCGCCGTGCCGTCCGGCTGTTTGCCCTCACGGCCGGCCAGTTCAGCGCGGTCCATTGGCACCCCGGTGCCGTCGACCTCGACATAGAAAACGGGGATCGGATCCGATTTCAAATCCTGGGCGAGTCTGACGTGCTGACGCTGCACCGCGACGAGGGGTGCGGCGAGATTGACCAGGCGCTGGATTTGTCGGCCGTCGAGCTGGACGTTGGCCATGGCGGCCAGGTCCGAGCTGGCGGCGGCGAAGCCGGTTCTGGCCGCCGCCCGGTTGGACAAACGCACCACGCTGGGCGAGTAACCGTGCACCAGCCCCAAGGCGTCATCCAAGGGTGCCCGGCCTGCGTCGGTCGACTCGTCGTAGAAGTATTTTCGTCGCAGCGTAATGGGTCCGAAGAGCGTCTCGACCTCCTTCGCCCGCCCAGGATGGCATTTTTCTCCGGGCTGGCCGGCGTGGTTGGGCATCGTCAGATCGGGGTCCTGATAGAGTTGCTCCAGAATCCGCCGTGCGTCCTTCGTGATCGCTTCACGCAACCCCATTTCCACCGCCTCCATATTGCGCACGCCTTTTTGGTCGAAGTCCGCGCGGACCACCTGCAGGAAACTTTCGGTCTCCCGGTAGCGCTCGTCGACTATCTCCTGCGTCTGGAGTTTTTTTTACTGTCGGGCTGATCCTGCAATCGGGTCATCTGGTCGGTAAGCGTGACGAAGCGTTCGGCCAGCGCCTGGAAACGCTGGTAGTTTTCCACCTGCTGCGCCACCTGGCCGGCCTTTTCCGCGGGAATGCGTTCTGCGAACTTCTTCCCGTGGAAAAAGCCCTGGAGCAGGAAATACGGGCCCCGGAGCAGGGTCTTGCCGGCTTCTTTGTATTTGAAGAACTGCTCGCTCAACGAGCCCCGGCGCAGGGTGTCGAGGGAACGCATGTGCTCCAGAACGCGCTCGCGTTGCTGTTGCAGGGCGGAGGTTGACGGAGTCATGGCTAATTTGTATCGTTACAGATACAACTCGCGAGTCCAAAAAACGTTTTTTCCCCTCGCTGCTCAAAAACAGGTTACTTTCCGGCCTTACGCCCTTCGTCACCGCCGGGAAATAATTGTCGTTGCGTATCGTTCCGTCCCCTTCATCCTCTTCACCCGCTTCCAGTACTCGGGGTGCGCTGCTCGCCATTCCTGCACCCGTTCGATATTCCATCGCGCGCGCCAAAAATCCT
>JBBRCR010000464.1:0-7096 GCA_038204695.1 Opitutales bacterium
ATGAACGCGCGAAATATTATAGACGTCGTTTTTGCCGCCGATCGGCCTTTTTCACCCCGTCAATCGCCCCGTCGGCGAGCCGATTCTCTCGCTTTCTCCCGTGAAGAATTGGTCGGGATCTCTTCCGGGACAGACTCTATATAATACTACGCGGATGGCCCGAGGGCGGCGCGCAGCCCGGCGAGCATCTCGGCCGCACGGGCGCGCGGGTCATACGGCACGTCCTTGTGCGTGAGTGTCTCGATTGGAATATAGCCGCGATAGCTGCCGGCGCGGATGATTCGCACCAGTTTTGGCAGATCGGTCTTCGGTCCCTTGTTGCTCTGGAGGAGTTCCTTGATCTGCCAGTTCACCGTTACGGAAATCACCCGCGCAATATCATCGTACGGATCCGGCGTGAGGAAGTTTCCAGTGTCGAGAATCAGCCCAATCCAACGTGACTTCACCATGGCGAGCATTTTCAGGCACTCGTCCGCGCTGCGCAGCATGTCACCATGATTTTGCAGGCCGACAATCACACCGTACTTCTCTCCGTGAACGACGCATTGGTGCAGTGCATCAGCCATCCACTTCGCGGCGTCGTCCCACGTGTGCGGTTGGGGCGGCACGGGACCGGCAAACACCCGCAGGACGGGTGCGCCAAGCCGCGCGGCGGCTTCGATCCATTGTTTAGCCCGGTCGACATCGGCCGCGCGCACGGACGGATTCGGATCGGCGAAGTTGTTTTTGATCCCGGTGCCGCTGATCTCGAGGCCCAGCTCAAAGGCGCGGCGTTTGAAATCGTTGAGAAACTTGTCGCGCGGCACCTCGGGATAACCGGGAAAATAGTAACCGGTCGGATCAATGGCATCGACGTTCTGCTCTGCACAGAAGGTCAGCACATCGAACAAACTCATGCCTTTCTGCGGATCCTTCAGGTTCTCCCGCAGCAACGGATCGAAGCAGTACGCGTTCAGGCCCAGTTTCAGCCGCGGGCCGCCGGGACGTTTTTTCACCGGCGGCTGGGCGGCCGAAGCGTGGCTGGAGCAAAGGACATTCGCGGCCGTGGCGAGGCCAAGCGGAAGCAGCGCGGAGTGGGCAAGGAAACGACGACGCGTAACGTTCGAGTTCATGGTGGCAGGCGGATGATGGGCGATGCGATTCAAGGCAACACGTGGCGATAACTGACGAAGGCGACCTGTTTGCTGTCGGGCGACCACGACGGGACATTGATCGTTCCCTGGCCGCCGAAGAGGGTGGCGATAACTTTGGGCTTGCCGCCGGCGGCCGGCATGAGCCGAAGCGTGACATTTTGGTTCGCGGGATGGCCCTTCACCGTTGGGTCGAACGAGAGAAACACGAGCCACTTGCCGTCGGGCGAGGGATGCGCAAACCAATCCGCGTAATTCGGGTCGGTCGTCACCGGCTCCTGCTGCGTGCCGTCAGGGTTCATCCGCCAAATCTGCATCACGCCGGTGCGCTCCGAGTTGAAATAAATTTTCGTGCCGTCGCTGGAGAATTCACTGCCGTCATCCAGTCCCTCCGCCGTCGTGAGCCGACGCTCCGCGCCACCGGCGGTCGGAATGGTATATATATCGAAGTTGTCTCCCCGCTTGCCGCAGTAAGCGAGCGTCGCGCCATCCGGTGACCAGCCATGCCAGTAGGACGGGCCGTTCGGGGTGACCAGACGCGGCTCACCGCCCGTCGCCGGCAACACGAAAATCCGGGAGCCTTCCTTGCCGCCACCCGAGCTGATGGCGAGCCATTTGCCGTCGAAGGACAGGCCGTGGTCATTGTTGCATTTGTCCAGCGTGCCGGTGGTGAGCTGCTTTGGCTCCCCGCCATTTACGGTCAATGTATAGATGCCGCCGGCGCGGTTAATATAGAACAACCGGCCGTCGCGCGACCAATTCGGCGCCTCGAAGATCGAGCGTTCCCGATGCACGAGTTTGCGCTCACCGTTTTCAATCGTGAGGATTTCAAGGCTGGTCTCGCGCACGCGCTTCTCGCCTTCCTTGGCCATGCGGTTTTTGAGCACCACATTCGAAACCAGGGCCGTTTCCAGGTTCTTTGGGTTGTGCGCGCAAACGGCGAGACCGACCAGAACGGGGTCGGGCAGGGCGAGCGAAACGGCACCGATGGGTTGAAAGGCGCCGCCCGACTTCGCCACCGACGCGGTGAATACATCGCCGTCGCGCTCCAGCTTCACGGTCGCGGGAGCTTTGATTGGCGTGCGAATTCCGACCGTGTCCGCGCCTCGCTTGCTGCGCACCTGAAGCTCAATCAGCCCGTCGCCGTGGACGGCCACATCCACGTACGGTGAGTCCGGCTCCAAATCCTGACGAATCATCGCAGCGGTTTTCCGGTGCAGTTCCTGGCCTGCCCTCTCCCAACCGACGTCAATCGCGAATGTGATGTCGCCCGACAGCTTCTTATATAGGAACTGAAATGCGTCCTCCCTTGCCCACATGTTTGCCCCGCTGCCGGTGATCCGATACTGGCCTTTGGCCGCGCTGAACTCCGACGAGCCGGGCCGCGCAATTTTGCCCACGTCCTCCGCGTGATCGAATTCACCAATTGCGGCGCCGTGCATGCAAACGACGAGGCTGAACCCCAGGCCGCAGCGGAGAAGTCCCAGGATGCGGCGCGGGCGTAAACCGGGGTGCCGGGCATAAAGCGGAAACTGGAAACGAATGGACGGGTGATGCTGATGCAGGGAGGACATGGCGGCTCGAGGTTGGAAAGCGATGATCGGGACGATGGTTGAAGCCGTTCGAGCCGGCGAACACAACTCGGCGAACGGGAGCTTCTCCCTGATGGAAGTTGGCGAGGGTTGATCGGTGAGATTGGCCAGGCCGGTTACCCCGCCCGTTGGTCACGGTTTCGGCAAGGGCGATGCCCCTTGAACGTAAAGCCCGGACCCGCCCCGCGAAGTCCCGCCCGCTCCCGGCCGGGCGCCAGCCGTCTCACGCGCGTAGCGTTGGCCGCGCGCTCATTCTTCGTTTTCCCAATGTGGCGTTTCGACTTGTTTGGATTCGGGCGAATGCACTTCCCGCAACCAAATCGAAAGGACGACCAAGGCGCCGATGGCGAGGAATTCGCTTTGCCAGTTTTGGAAGGATTCAAACCAAAAGCGCGACGAGCCCACCGATGAGAAGGTCTCGGTCCTCGCGGTGAATTTCCTGGCGGCCAAACCTCCCTTCGACGGGGTTTATATTCCAAGCGACCGCATTTGCGGTCCGTTCTTCCGCCTCCTGCGTCAGCGAGGGGGGAATCTTGATTCGCTGAAGATCATGCTCGGCCACTATAACGCCGAAACCTATCGCTCGCTCGCTCCCCGGCCCGCGGTGATCGACAACAATCTTCGCGCCATCGTGCGCCATGCGGTCCCGTTGCTGGCGGACCGTATCCAACATCCGGAGCTCTCCTCCCTGCCCGTCGGCCTGCGGGTCGCCCTGGTGCTTCGGGCAAATCCATAGCCGCCCAGCTCTCCGCGTGCCCCACAATTCTTGCCAAGCACGTCGGCATTCGCCGGAGCGGCGGCTTTCCAGCCGCCGAAATACGTTCGGTCGACCGGTCTCGGGCGACTGGAAAGTCGCCCTTCCGGTCAACCGCGCCCTTGGCGCGACGCCATGCGTGGTGGCAAATCTGTGGGGCAAGCGCAGGCCTGGCTTATCTCCGTCCCGGTGGATCGCATCCCTTCCCAAACTTCCACTTGTCTTTGGTGGGGTGAATGCCCACTTTCCAAATTCCTCCCGCCAAAAATCGTTTGTAGAGCCTAGCTCCATTCGATTTTACGCCCGCTCTTTTGAGCGGGCGTTTTTTTTGTCATGGAAATCTGGAGACGGGCGCCCGCTCCCACAGCGGGATGACGACAAGCATCGCGACGTGCCCCGCACGGAAAACAGAAAGGCGCCGACGCGCGGCAGTGTTCGCGGGATCATTCGCATTCGCCGTTTCGCCGATTAACCGAACTCAACGACCAGCCGCACGATGCATGTTCCGTTCGTCGATGCGCAAATCATGCTTGAATTCTGCGGGGCGCAGCCAACTCTCGACCCTCTTTTCTCTCCCAAGCGCGCTCTCGGCTTCGTACCGAGGACCGCATTTTCCTTCCGCGAAGCCGAAAAGATGTGTTTTCGCGAGACGCTCTAGTTTTCGCCAGAAAGTTCTTGCCGAGCTTTCGGCACAAACTAGCGTTCACCTCTTTTCGCCAATTTTCACTCGCAAGTAACTCTTCTCGTATGCCGACCATCAACCAACTCGTGCGCAAAGGCCGCCGCAAGGTGACCGCCAAATCAAAGTCTCCCGCTTTGAACGGCAACCCTTTCCGCCGCGGCGTGTGCGTGCAGGTCATGACCCGCACGCCCAAGAAGCCGAATTCCGCCATCCGCAAAGTGGCAAAGGTTCGGCTCACGAACGGCAACGAAGTCATTTCGTATATCCCGGACGAGGGGCACAACCTGCAGGAGCATTCCATCGTGCTCGTGCGCGGCGGACGCGTGAAGGATTTGCCGGGCGTTCGCTACCACATCGTACGTGGCACGCTCGACGCCACCGGCGTCGAGAAGCGCCGTCGTTCGCGCTCCAAGTACGGCGTCAAACGTCCGAAGGCAGCCAAGTAACCGTTTCGTTTCAAATTTTTTTTCCATGTCCCGTCGCCATCGAGCCGAGAAACGCCAGGTAGTGCCCGACATTCGCTACAGCAGCCCGCTGGTCGCGCATCTCGTCAACGTCATCATGAAGAACGGCAAGAAGAACCTTGCCCAACGCATCGTTTACGGCGCGTTCGAGAAAGTTTCGGAGAAGCTCGAGAAGGGCGACCCTGTTGATCTCATGCTCGGTGCTCTGGAAAACGCGCGCCCGCGCCTCGAGGTGAAGAGCCGCCGCGTTGGTGGCGCCACCTACCAGGTTCCCGTGGAAATTTCATTTGAGCGCCAGGAATCGCTGGCGTTGCGCTGGATTGTCGCCGCCGCGACGAGCCGCAAGGGCATCCCGATGAAGGACGCCCTCGCCGCCGAGATTATCGACGCGTACAACAACACGGGTAGCGTGGTGAAGAAGAAGGAAGACACTCATAAGATGGCCCAGGCCAATCGCGCCTTCGCCCACCTCCGCTGGTAACCAGTCCAGTTCCCATTGCCCATGTCTGCTGTTGCTACACCGGCCATTACTGTCGTCACCGACAAGGCCAAGATTTCCCCGGCCAACGCCAAGGATCGTCCTTTTCCGCTCGAATGGACGCGGAATATCGGGATTGCCGCGCACATCGATGCCGGCAAAACGACGACGACCGAGCGAATTCTCTTCTATTCCGGCGCCGTCCACAAAATGGGCGAAGTCCATGAAGGCACCACGGTGACCGACTGGATGGAGCAGGAGCGGGAACGCGGCATTACTATTACCGCGGCCGCTATTTCCTGCGCGTGGAACGCTTCGTGTGGCCCTTGGAAGGGAATCAAGCAGCGCATCAATATTATTGATACGCCGGGCCACGTTGATTTCACCGCGGAGGTGGAGCGTTCGCTGCGCGTGCTCGACGGCGCGGTCGCGGTTTTCTGCGCGGTCGCCGGAGTGCAGCCGCAGTCCGAAACCGTCTGGCGCCAGGCGAACAAGTACAAGGTTCCGCGCATCGCCTTCATCAACAAGATGGACCGCACGGGCGCCGATTTCTTCCGCGCGGTGACCGAGATGCGCGAGAAGCTGAAGGCCAACGCGCACCCGCTGTTCATTCCAATTGGCAAGGAGGAGAACTTCATCGGGGTCGTCGATCTCGTTCAGAATCTCGCCTACATTTTCGACGAAACGACCGACCCGCTCGGCATGGATCCGGTGACCTCCGCGATCCCTGCGGATTTGGTGGATCAGGCGAAGGAATACCGCGACAAGCTGATCGAGGCCGTGTCGGATTTCGACGACGTTATCGCGGAGAAATATTTGGGCGGTGAGGAAATCTCGGTGGATGAGCTCATGCTCGGGGTGCGCAAAGCCACGATCTCGCTTCAGTTTACGGGCGTGGTGCCCGGTTCTGCGTTCAAGAAGAAGGGTGTCCAGCGCCTCCTGGATTGCGTGGTGAATTACCTCCCGAGCCCGATTGATGTCCCGCCGATGATCGGTCAGGACAGCGACGGGAAGGAAGTGAAGGCATTGGTTGACGACAAAGCGAAGATGGCCGGTCTGGCTTTCAAGCTCTGGAACGATCCATTCGTCGGCCGGCTCGTGTTCTTCCGGGTGTATACCGGTATTTTGAACCGGGGCACCGCCGTCTACAATCCGCGCACGCGCCGGACCGAGCGCGTATCGCGACTCGTGCTGATGCGCGCGATCGATCGCGAAGAAATCGATCGGGCTTATTCAGGCGACATTTGCGCCGTGGTCGGAGTGAAGGATGTCATCACGGGTGACACGCTCTGTAACGAAGATTTCGATATCCGCCTGGAGCCGCCGTCATTTCCCGAGCCGGTCATCTCGATGTCGATCGAGCCGAACTCCAAAGGCGATCAAGAGAAGATGGGTACGGCCTTGCAGCGGTTGGTGGCAGAGGACCCAACGTTGAAAGTCAAAACGGACCCGGATACCGGGCAGACGATTTTGGCCGGCATGGGCGAGCTTCACCTCGACATTATCCGTGATCGGATGAAGCGCGAATTCAAGGTCGAGGCGACCGCCGGCAAGCCGCAGATCGCCTACCGTGAGACGGTCACCAAACTGGCCGAAGGTGAAGGAAAGTTTATCCGCCAGTCCGGTGGCAAGGGCCAGTATGGACACGTCGTGGTCAAGCTTGAGCCGAATGGAAAAGGCAAGGGCGTCGAGGTCGTCAACGAGATCGTCGGCGGTGCCATTCCTCGCGAGTTTATCAAGCCCGCGACCGACGGAATCATGGAAGGCTGCAACAATGGCGTCGTCGCCGGATATCCGGTGGTCGACGTCATCGTCCGCATCATCGATGGTTCGTTCCACGAAGTCGACTCGTCCGAACTGGCGTTCAAGATGGCCGGCATTTTCGGCTTCAAGGAAGCGATGAAGAAGGCGCATCCGATTTTGCTCGAGCCAATCATGGGCGTCGAGGTCACCACCCCGGAAGATTATCAGGGCGACCTCATGGGTGACATCAACC
>JBBRCR010000465.1:0-7094 GCA_038204695.1 Opitutales bacterium
ACGGCGGCGCGGCGAACAACCAGCAGGCCGCATATATGAGCTCGCTGGCGTATGCGTTTCTCTGGAAACAGCTCGCGCCGAAAGCGACGGAGCCGGCGGGACGTTGAAGCGCGGGCTTGGACTCGGATAAATCCCTTCCCCGGAAAATTGAGTTTCCTCCCAGCCCCGTGAAAGCGAGCGCTGAAAAGTCAGCCATGCTCACCACGCAACTGTATTTCAAATGCTGGGCGGCTTCGTCCTGGACACGACCTCGCTCAGCCCAGCGGTGTGGATCCGCTGTGGCTTGAGTGCCGAAGATGTGCTGCTCGACGTGCATTCACGGGTCCCCGATCACCTGCCAGTCGTAATCGACCTTGCGCTCAGGCGTGCCGGTGCCGAGGGGAAGGCCTTCAATTGATGACGTGAGACTTCGCACGAATCCGATCCGAAAACCACGGCAGGGTGGGGGTTAATCGCCCGGCATGAATAGACCGCCCATTGATGCCGCCGCGCAGCAGAGCAACACCCAGCCGCCAGCGCGAGCAGGCCGCGACTCGGTGTGTTCTTAATCATCATGATGATGGCTCAACCTTTCTTCTCAGCAGCGCGCACGATGACGCGCAACATTCCCGTAAAGACGATTTGGTGCAGCGGCCAGACGCCATACCAACACGCGAGTCCCCACAAACCCAGCGGATCAAACGTGGCGGTCTGCCGCAGCCGTGCTCCATTTTCCTCGGGTTGCACCTCAAATTCCAGCCACGCCCGCCCCGGCAGTTTCATCTCCGCCGCCAGTCGCAGTCGCTGGCCCGGTTGGATGGATTCGACGCGCCAGCAATCCAGTGTGTCGCCCACCTGCAAACGCTGCGGATCGCGTCGTCCCCGCCGCATTCCCACTCCGCCGGTGAGCAAATCCAGCCAGCCGCGCAAGCTCCAAAGCCAGTTGGCGTAATACCAGCCAGTCGCGCCGCCAATCTCTTCAACGGCGATGAACACTTGGGCCGGCGACGACGCGACCCGCGTCGAGCGTGAATCCACCAGTCGATTGCCAAAGCGGGTGCCGCCCCAGTGCCGGGGCGCGCTGGCGGCGGCGGACCCTGCATCCGACCAGCGCGTCTGGGCGAAGCTGGAGTCTTCGTTTCGCAATGCCCGCGTAATTGCCTCGCGCACGCCGATCGGCCGGATGGAAAACAGACGTTGCGCGGAATCGTCGCGCACCAGAGTCGGGTGACGGAGGCTGTCCACCAGCTTGCGGCCCACGCGGGCATACAGCGGCGTCACCAGGCCCAGCCAGAGACTGGAGAGCCGCGGGCTCAACAGTGGAACGGGAATCATCCACCGCCGCAGCCCACGCTGCCGCGCGTATTCCCGCATGAGTTCACCATAGGAAATGCGATCCGGCCCGCCGATCTCGATCGTCACGCTGCCGCTGATTTCAAGGGACAACGCCGCCTGAAGATACTCGAGCACGTCGGTGACCGCGAGGGGTTGCGCCAGCACCCGCACCCAGCGCGGCGTCACCATCACTGGCAATCGTTCCACCAGGGCGCGGATCATTTCGAACGACAGGCTTCCCGATCCGATGATGATGGAGGCGCGCAACTCGATGACCGGCACGCCGGAGGCCCGCAGCCTCTCGCCCACTTCATGCCGGCTTCGCAGATGTGCGGACAATGCCGGATCCTCCTCGCCCAGACCGCCCAGATAGATGATGCGCTTCACTCCTGCCGCGTGCGCGGCCGTGCCGAAGTTCTCCGCCGCCTGCCGGTCTTGTTCCTCAAAACTTCCGGTCGCACCCATCGAATGAACCAGGTAATAGGCCACCGCCACACCTTGCATGGCCGGCCCAAGTGATTTCGGATCGAGCACATCGCCTTGCACCACCTCGACGCCAGCCGGCACACGTGACAGGAGATGTTCCCGCTGCCGCGCCAGACATCTCACTCGCCCGCCGTCCTGCGATAACAGCGCCAGCAATCTTCCGCCGACATAGCCGGTTGCACCCGTCAGCAAGATGATGCTTTGGTTCATTTCCGGGCTTCCGTCCGCAACATCACTTCGTTGCGGCGCAGGAAGGAAGGCGTCCACGGCGGGTCGAAATATCCATACAGCGGCCCGGACAACGCCGTCAGACGCTCGCCCTCCAGCCACGCCTGCAACCTGGCCAGCGACTGCGCCTCGTTTTTCGCGTTCTGCCCGCCGCTGAAGCGCAGTACCGCAAACCGGCCCTCTGGCAATTCGCGCACCGTCACCGCGCCATCCGCCGGCTTCGGCACTTCGCCGGACTTCAATTTTGCGGGCAGGACAAACGCCATTGTCGGGTTCGTGGCGCTGCCGGACATGAAGACCGGCGTGGTCATGGCGATCTTCTGTTTCCCCTCGTTCGCTCCGGTGATGAACCGGAACAACCGCATGAAACTCCCGTCACTGCCGTTTGTGTCGGCCCTCCGTGTCTCCACCACTGTGAGCGACGGATAATCCCGCAGCTCAAACTTCCCGTCTGACCGCACCACCTTGTAAGGCGCGGACTCGTAACCCGCCCGCGTGGCCTGGCAACCGGCCATCAGCAGACCTACCTCCACCACACCAATGATTATACAGAGCCACCTGCGCTTCATAATAGTTACTGCCACCTTCGTTCGGGGAAAAGGTTTCGAGCAAAGGTAGTGGCGGCTACTTTTTCTTTTTCCTGACCACGTTCTTGGCGTGCCGGCCTGACGGGTCGCCGTCGTCCTGGATGCCGCCCGCGGGATTCAACTGGGCGAGAAAGCGCTGGCGCCGCCACGAGCAGCAACCGAGATGGAAATTTTATCATCATGGGGAAACGGTTCACCTGGGAGTGCCTCCGAGCAGCCTTCCGGCCGTTGTGCGCAAGAAGTCGGCGCGGCCATCGAACATGCTTGCCGAGCCGACGTCAGCCAGTCAACCGGTCGCTGGCCGGACCGCCGGAAAAACCTACGAGGGAAGAAGGCGGAAAGCGGATAAACGGGGCGCGGGCGGAAGCGATGGGTGCCGTTCACGGTGATGAGTTCCCCGTGCGCGGCGAGGGGCGCCACCAGCGGCGCGGTGAGGGCGTGCGCAGGAAACGCGATCTCGTCCTCGAACGCTCGTCCAGTAGCGCCGGTAGAGTGGATAGCGACCAGCGGGTTGACCCCGTCGGGTCGCCGCAGTTTCCTACCAACCACCTTCATCCAACAATCACCTACCCGCCAATACCCGGACATGAGCCGAACCATGCAAAAATACACCGACTTCCTCCACAATATCCGCGGCAAAATGCTGCTTGGCTGCGACGGCTTCGTGGACGAGGTCTATCAAATCGTCGATGTCCGGAAGAACCTCGATGAATATACCGGCATGGACGACATGCGCATGTTCGGCGAGCTGGTCGTCAAGCGTTCTGGCGGCGGCCTTGGCCTTGAGATCATCCCGAAACGCCGGTGCTCAGGTGGCTTTACGCCCAATACCGGCCGCGTCGCCGCCTTCCTCGGGCTCAAACCCACGCTGGTCGGTCTCTACGGCGCGAAGGAGATCGACCCCGCATTCGAAGAGTTCGTCGACAACTGCAACCTCGTCTCCCTCGGCGACTCGGCCGTCACCCTCGTCTTCGAGTTCACCAACGGCAAAATTCTCCTCAGCGCGCTCAAGACTGTCGCCAACCTCACGTGGGCGGATTTCACGGCGCACTTCCCGGGCGAAAAGCTCGCCGCGCTCTTCGCCGGCGTGGACATTCTCGGTCTCGGGTACTGGTCGCTGACGCCGGACTTTGACCGTTTCCTCACCGGCATGGTTTCCCGCTACGACCACACCGCGGCGCCGCGGCGCATGTTCTTCGATTTCGCCGACATCAAGAAAAAGTCGCAGGAGTCGTTCTTTGCCTCCTTGGAGCTGCTCAAGAAGTTCAACGGCAAAATCCCCATGACCGTGAGCCTCAACGAGCACGAAGGTGCGGACTTGTTCTCCCGCTTCGGCATCACCTGCAAGGAGGAACCCGGCGCCCTCGCCGCCGATCTCAAAACGGTCCGTGAGAAAATCGGCATCGACGAGCTGGTCATCCATACCCCTCACTTCGCGGCCGCATCGCATTCCTCGCAGGGCGAGGCCCACGCCATGCAGGAATTCCAGCGCAACGTCATCCGCACCGCCGGAGCCGGCGATACCTTCAACGGTGGCTACCTCTGCGCCTCGCTCGGCGATCTCCCGCTCAAGGAACGCCTCGTCATCGCCAACGCCACCACCAGTTTTTTCGTTACCCACGCCACCGCGCCCACCAAGGAGGAACTCCTCGCCCAGATTCAAAAGGCGGCGGACAAGTGAGATCGCGACGATGATGAAGTAGACGACGAGGACGGCGAAAATCACGAGGAACGGGTTGTCGAGGCTCTGGTTTTGACGGTCGCGGAGGATGGAGAATGAGCCGAGGACATTTTGAGCAAATTCGCCGTCGCGAGTGATGTATGCGCATGTTCGAGAGGGTCAGGTCGTGAATCGTGACAACGGCCAGAAAGCGGAGCCTCTTTCACGATTCGCTATATTGCCTCTCAGCCGAATCGTTATTCGCCGCGACGAATGGAGACATATGGAGCGCCGCCGAGCGGCTTGCCATGGCGGTCGATAAAAATGGCTTCGAGATCGACGGGGCCCGCCTCGAGGTGCGCGAGGAAGCTCGATGATTTCGCGGAATCCTCGACGGCGTTCTCCTGAACGTTCCCGCCAATTCTGAGTTGCACCCGCGCCACGGGAAGAGCCTTGGGTGCACCGCCGTAGAGCAGCCCGCTGACGGGTCCGTCGGGGAGAAAGGCATCCACCGTTTTCCGGCCGGTGGGAATGCCGGCGAGGGGCGCGTCCGCCTCACGCGGCCAGCGACGGACCTCGACGCGGTACGTGCCGGCCTCGGCGATGCGAACCGGCCAGTGGCCAAACGCGCCGCCGCCGCCGGCGACGGCCGCCTGGTTCCAGGGGCAGTTGCCCTGAGTGGGATACCAGTCTTCTGCGCATAACTCGACTTCCGGCGCCTCGGTGGACCCGATGATGGGGCGACCGCGCCAGCCTTCGTCGCGTGTGCTCACGCTGCTCCAGTAGCGCCGGTAGGCCGCGCGCAATGCATCCACCACCTGCGGCTGTTCGCCTGCCAGGTTGCGCTGCTGGCCGGGGTCGGCCGTCATGTCGTAGAGTTCCTTGTCGTTCACCAGACGCCAACGGTCCGTCATCACCGCACAATTCTCCCCGTAGCGGGGCGGAGTCGGGTTTGCGCTGACCTGGTTGCGCGGCGTGCCGAGCACGAGGGTGCGTTCGGGCCGCGGCGCACGCGGGTCGGCCAGCAACGGTTTGAGACTGACACCATCGAAGTTGATGGGCCTGGGCAACCGCAACCCGCACAGGTCAACCAGCGTCGGCAGCCAGTCGAGGTGCGCGGTGAGTTGGTCCACCGTGACCGGCTGGCTGAAGCCGCCGGCCGGCCAGTGGAAGAAACAGGGAACCCGATGGCCGCCGTCGTAGGGGGAACCCTTCCTGCCTCGCATGCCGGCGTTGAAGACTCCGTCGCCCTCGGCGGTGCCGTTGTCGGTGAGGAAGATCAACAGCGTGTTTTCGCGGAGTCCCTCCGCTTCCAGAAACGCTCGCAACCGGCCCAAATTTTCGTCCGCCCGGGTAATGCTGGCGAAGAAGTGCGCCGTGTTGGCGGGGAGCTTGTCCCGGTAGGGCAGGGCCCATTGCGGGTCGGGCAGGCTGCATGGGTTGTGGGGGTTGTAGGTGGCGAGATAAACGAAGAACGGCCGCGACTTTTCCGCTCGAATGAACCGCATCGCTGCATCGAAGAATACGTCGCACTCGTAGCCCGGGCGAGGCGCGTCCTCCCATCGGCCATTGTGGAGGTAACGGTCGTTGACGCGGTCGTTGCCCCAGTAATCCGTGGTGCAGCCCGTGCCGCCGTTGCCGTGCCCGAGCCACTCGTCGAATCCGCGATCGATTGGCCGGTAGGGGTAATTGGTGCCGAGATGCCATTTGCCGAAGTGGCCGGTGCGGTAGCCGTTGTGCCGAAAGGCATCGGCCATCGTCACTTCGTCGTCGCGGAGCATGTTCCGCCCGGAAACGGTTCCCCAGCCACCGACGCGGTGGGCGTAGCGGCCGGTCAGCAACGCCGCGCGGGTCGGCGTGCAGTAACTGTCGACATGAAAATTGCTGAAGCGCACCGACTCGTCGTGGAGGCGGTCGAGGTGGGGCGTCTGGAGGACGGGATTGCCGTGGCGGGCGAGATCGCCGTAGCCCTGGTCATCGGTTAACAGGACGATGACATTGGGCCGGGAAGCGGCGGCGGGCAACGCGGCCAGCGGAGCGAGGAGCAGGGCGGTGAGGAGGACAGGGGAAAGTTTCATGGGGCGGGTGTTTTCGGCTTCAGTTACCAGCCCTCGATGCCTGATCGGTAATCCACGCCGGGCGCTTTGGTGTGACCGTTGAGTTTCAGCACCACGCTGCTTTCCGCGCTGTCCCAGTGGCGGATGGAAACGCCGTCGGGATAGATCGTCCAGTATTCGTCCGTCCAAATCCCCCAACCGTTCGGGTCGAGCGCGGGCCAGCGGTATTCGATGGAGGCCGAAGCGTTCCGCCAATGCACCACGACCCGCGCATCGCTGCGATGGATGATGCGCGCGTTGGAAAACCGGCAGAGCATGTCGGACATGTGCTCGTAGCACTGTCTTTCGTAACGCTCCGGCCCTTGATCGTTGCTCCAGATTCCGCCGGAGCCGTGAGCGGTGACCAACGACGGCAGGTAGCGCGTGCCGCGCCAGAAGACGTAGCGCCACGGCTTGTCGGCAAACGTCACCACGATGTCCGCGAAGTCGCCCGCGCGCCACAGCCCGTCCCATTCCGGGCTGTAGTTCAGCTTCGTGTAGTCGGCGCGAAATCCCGGCGACACTTCCGGCCCGGCAGGCAGCACCCACGGCCGCAACGGATGCTCGCCGGGAGGCTTGAGCGCGGCGTGCTCCGCAAGGACCTCTGGTTCGCTCAGCGCCTTGTCGAACAACTGCACCTCATCAATCAAACCGCTGAACACCATCGCCGTCTGGAACTGTTTTGTAACCACGCGCTCGGCGAACTGCGGGAACTGCCGCAGC
>JBBRCR010000466.1:0-7072 GCA_038204695.1 Opitutales bacterium
ATTGAGTGTCAACCAGTGGCCGGATGGCCTGCCCACGCGCAGTTCCGTGGGCAGGATTTCCGTGGACACTCATGCCGGGGCGGCCAACTGGCGGTTTTTCGCGGTGACTTACGACAGCACCGCAGCCACCGGCCACGTGAAATTCTTCTTTGGCACACCGGCACAAAAGGCGGCCTTGGATACGACGGTCGATTATCTTCGTGGCCCGATTGGCCAGGATCCGGGTCCGCTGGCGGTGGGGCATTTCAATCGCACCATTCGTGCGGGACACGGCGACCGGATGTTTCGCGGATTGATTGACGACATCCGCGTCCACGGCAGTCCATTCGACGGCACCGGAGCCTTGACGCTGGAACAGATTCAGGCCGTACAGGGCTCCGGCGCAAAGGCTCAGCCATGAACCGACGACAGTTTCTTGGTCGCACCGCCACCCTGGCGGCTTTCGCTGCGTTGCCGTCCGTCTGGGCGGATGCCAAGACCTTTGCCCGGCATCTGCCCGCGGGCATCGTCTCCGATCCGGGGCTTCCGTTGCCCGCCAGGCAACGCGTCCCGTTCGGTTGGAAGCTGACGACCGTGCCGGGTCGCGACCACGCGCCCGTGGTGTTGGCCTGGCCGGACTTGCCCGCCGACGCCAAGCCGACGCATTTCCGAATCGCCATCGGGCTGGACGAGCGCGATGACAAAACGCTCGAGGTGTTTTTGCCCAAATCGGAACGCGTCGTCGGCGTGATGGCCCTCCGATGGGTGACTCAGTTTCAACTCCATCAACTGCCGCTGACGCCGGGCGACGTGGCCGACCTTCGGCGGGAGGGCCTCGCGTTGCGCGTGACGCTCGGGAGCGAAGTGGAAATCTTCACCGCCGGCCGGGAACTGCCCGACGCGCTGCGGCCGCATCTGCTCGTCCCCGGCACAGCCACGCCGCTGGAGGAGTTCTTCGCGCGCCTGCATTCCCTGGCTGTGGTGCAGCAGTTCGGCTGGATCGAGGGTTGCGTGCTCGATGGATTGCTGGACCTGGCCGAGTTGCCGGAGCACGCGTCTTTGCGGGAGATGGCGCGGCGACACCTGGCGCTGTTCGTTCAGGGCGACCGGTTGATTTACGAAGACCAGCAGAGCAGGCCCAGCGACGGCAGGATTTACGGCATCGAAGGCACCCTGCCGTTTGCCGCGCTCGCCCGGCTGGCGCCACAAAGTCCGTTGCACGAACTGGCGTTGGCGTTCTGGCAATCGCGCCTGCGTCCCACCGGTTCAATTCAAGACGGCGCCAGCATGACCAGCGAGGGCGCTTACACGGTCGGTTACCCGCTGGCGGAGATCGCGCGGGTGCGGCAGTCGGAGGAGCTGCTGCGGCGGGCGCTCACCCAGGTGCGCGTGCGGCAGGCGCGCTTGTTCGATGGCCGGGTATTCACGCGGACCTACAGCGACGAGGGCCAGCGCGGCAACCGCAATTGGTCGCGCGGCATTGCCTGGCAAATCCTCGGCCTGGCGCGCACGCTCGCCGTCGCCGGAGAACGTGACGACATCACGGACCTAGTCATCCACCTGCAGCGCTTCGCCGACTGGATCGTCGCGCTGCAACGCGCCGATGGTTTGTGGGGCGTGATCGTGGACGAGCCGGAACTCACCGCCGACACCGCCGGCAGTGCGGGCATCGCCGCCGCGTTAGCGATTGGAGCCAAGCACGGCTGGTTGGGTGACGCCGCGCGAACCGCCGCGCAGCGAACACGGGAGGGACTCCTGCCGCACCTCACGGCGGACGGTTTCCTGGGCGGCGTTTCGCAGTCCAACAAGGGGGGCGGGGGCCTGCAGCGCAACGACTACCGCGTCATTTTCCAAATGGGCATGGGCTTGATGGCGCAACTGATCGCGGCCTTGCCAACCTCAAAATCGTGACGTGTTCTAGCTGATGCACACAACCATGAATACGCCAAACCGCCTGAGAACCAGCCTCGCGCTCGCTGCCTTGAGCCTGGCCCTGCTACCGCCGCTCCTGGCCGCTCCCGCTGTCGCCGACACGCGCTGGCTGCCGGACCCCAAGCCGCGCGTCTTCGTCCTCACCGACATTTCGAATGAACCGGACGACGATACGTTCGAGGTCCGTTGGTGGATATATCCCGAGGCGAGCAGCCTGCGTGACGCCAAGGGCCGTCGTTTCCCGCCGGAGGTCACCCTGAGCATCAGTCGCGGCAGCAGCACCAGCCTCGTTGCTCCCACCGTGACGAAGCCGGAGACCGTCCACGTCATCCTCGAAGTCGAGGACCGCGGCTCGCCCAGCCTGTTTGCCTATCGCCGGGCGGTGATTTCGATCAAACCATGAGCCCGGCGGTTCATCCCGAACGCTTAGTAACCAGAAACAAACCAACATGCGCCTGACCCTCACTGAACTGCCCCTGAGCTTTGCCAGGCTGGTGTCTGCGGGCGCCGGCGCACCGGCATTGGTGTCTTACGGGCAAACGATCATCACTCTGAAGCCATGAAGATTGGAATCCTTTCTCTCCTCCTCACCTTCGGCGGCGTCGAGGCCGTCCAGGCCAGCGAGCGCTGGGGCGTCTGTGAGGTCACCCTCCCCGGCCCGGCGTCAGACAATCCTTATCGAGACGTGCAGTGGTCGGCCACGTTCAGCCAGGGCGACCAGCGCGTTGTCGTGCCTGGCTTCTGGGA
This sequence comes from Opitutales bacterium, assembly GCA_038204695.1. Lineage (GTDB taxonomy): Bacteria > Verrucomicrobiota > Verrucomicrobiia > Opitutales > Opitutaceae > ER46. The sequence goes on from JBBRCR010000466.1 coordinate 2,659, forward strand.
CGGCGGCGGTAATTACAAGGTCCGCTTCAGCCCGCCGACCCAGGGCGAGTGGCGCTACGAGACGCGCAGCGGCACACCGGAGTTGAACGGCAAGACCGGCGCGTTCACCGCCACCGCGCCGACCGGCAACAACCACGGCCCGGTCGAGGTCTTCAACACGTTCTATCTGCGCTACAGCGATGGCTCCCCCTATCATCAGTTCGGCACGACCTGCTACGTGTGGACGCATCAGCCGCGCGAGTTGCAGGAGCAGACGCTCAAGACGCTCGCGGCCTCGCCCTTCAACAAAATACGGTTCTGCGTCTTCCCCAAGAGCTATGCCTACAACCAGAACGAACCGGAGTTTTTCGCCTTTCAGAAAGGCGCGGACGGCAAGATGGATTTCAGCCGCCCCGATCCGGCCTTCTGGCGGCACTTCGAGCAGCGCATCCTCGACCTCCAAAAGCTCGGTATCGAAGCGGACCTGATCCTCTGGCATCCCTACGACCGCTGGGGCTTTGCTGATATGAGCGACGCGGAAGACGACCGCTACTTGCGCTACTGCATCGCGCGGCTCTCGGCCTTCCGCAACGTCTGGTGGTCGCTGGCCAACGAATACGACTTCATGACGGACCGACCGCCAGGGCACCGGGGCAACAAGCAATGGGAAGACTGGGACCGATTCTTCTCCATCCTTCAGAACGAAGACCCGCACCAACGGCTGCGCGGCATCCACAATGGCAGCAAATGGTATGACCACACCAAGGCATGGGTCACCCACGCCAGCCTGCAGACCTCCGACATGAACCGCGGTGTGCGCTTCCGCGAGCAGTATGGCAAGCCGGTCCTCTACGACGAATGCAAGTACGAGGGCAACATCCCGCAGGGCTGGGGCAATCTCACCGCGCGCGAGATGACGCAGCGATTCTGGCTCGGCACCTTGAGCGGCTGTTACATTGGGCACGGCGAGACTTACAAGCATTCCGAAGACATACTTTGGTGGGCCAAGGGCGGCGTGCTCCACGGCGAAAGCCCGAAGCGCATCCAGTGGCTCAAGAACTTCATGGCGCAGGCACCGCCGTTCCATGAACTCCAGCCGCAGGGCGATGACAAAGGCCGTTTCCTCCTCGCCAAACCGGGCGAATACTATCTGCTCTACGGCGTCAATCAGCAGCCGCAGACTATCCAGCTCGCGGGGGAGCGTCCCTACAAACTCGACGTGATTGACCCGTGGGAAATGACTGTCACTCCCCTCGGCACCGCGTCCGTCGGCGAGTTCAAGGTTTCGTCGGCCAAGTCGGACCTCGCCTATCGCTTCACGCCCTATCAACCCGGCGAGAAGCTTCGCCCGGAGGCGAAGATCGCCGCCTCGGTGACGGAAGGCTTGCCGCCGCTGACCGTGAAGTTCACCAGCACTGGCGGTGGCCGGTCGCGCTGGAACTTCGGCGACGGCGCGACCAGCGACGACCCCAATCCCACGCACGTGTTTCAGCAGCCCGGTCTCTATTCGGTGACACTCACCGTCACGGACCCTGACGGCGGCAGTGCCCGGACCTTCCAGCAGATCGCCGTGGACCGGAACACCAGCGAGCCGATTGTGCGCGCCGGCTTTTCGAGCGGCGATTCACCCGCCCTAAAACTTCACGGCACTGCCCGACGCGGATCAGACAGTTCGCTGCTTCTGCCCGATGGCGCGCCCTGGGGTTGGGTGCAGGCGGGCGACGCGGTGTTGGAAGGCCTGCGCGGGTTGCGGTCGTTCACCATCATGGGCTGGTTGAAACCCGAAAGCCTTCAAGTCGGGAGTGGTGGCAACCGCATTCTCTTTTGTCTGAACAAGGATCACTCCGGCATTGATCTGGTGTGCCACGCCGATGGCCGGCTGCGCCTGGCGGTCAACCAATGGCCGGATGCGATCCGCAACGACAGTTCGTCCGGAAAGCTTCAGGTCGGCAAATGGACTTTCCTCGCCGTCACCTACGATGCGACACGAGCGGGCGAAAACGTCTGCTGGTATTTCAGCCACCCAATGGACACTCCTGGCCAGGCCGCCATCACGCTCGACCGCACGACCACCTACCACGCCGGTCCCGTGGGCGCGGACATCGGCCCGTTGGTGCTTGGCAACTTCAACGAGACGATGCACAGCTACGGCCTGGACCGCCAGTTCCGCGGCGAGATTCGCGGACTGCAACTCTTCGGCAGCCGCGTGGGCGGTCGCGGGGCGTTGAGCGTCGAGAACATCAGGTCTCACCAGCCATGAGCCTCGCGCGAACTTCTTCAATCATGAATCGACTATCCCCAAACTCGGCACGGCGGTTTTCAGACTGGTTGGCTCGCGCAGGAGCCATCGCCGCCGGCATTTGTTTCGCCATGACCGCTGTTGCCGTCGTTCCTGGGCACACGGTCGAGGACGGCGCGGTTCACCTCAAAGGCGTCGGACCAGGCAATCCCATCATCTACGACAACGACTGGTGGTTCGATGTCTTCGACGACAACCCGTTCTGCGACGATATGCGCCGACTCATTAAGTCCAATCTCGGCCAGGCCAATCAACTGGGCGACGGGGCACCGCTGGTCTGGCTTTTCAATCTAGGGTGTTGGACGGGCGTCGAAAGTCACCGCGCCGAGTTCAAAGGCAAGGCCGTCGAATTCAATCTCGCCACACCCGGCGAGGCGGGCGATGTGCTCGTCATTCCCAAAGCCCGCACCGAACTTCGCCAACGCCGTGACGAGTTTTTCCGCGTGCTGGCGAATCCGGCGGTCTATCACGGCGGGAAGACGGAGGGAGCGGGGCCGTTGCGACGGCATGACTTGATGCCCTTGCATGATGCCCAGCGCGTCCTCCTCAATCCGCACAAGGGGTGGTACCACCATTTCCCGGACAACCACCCGAACAAATACCAAATCGCCCGGGACGCCGACCTGCTCGAGTTCCCCGGCATGGACCACCTCTACCTCCGCCTGGCGTGGGCGTATCTCGAACCCAGGGAAGGCCACTTCGATTGGGCGGTGATGGACCGGATCATTGAGAAGTGGACGGCGCATGGCCTAGGGATCGCCTTTCGCATCAGTTGCAAGGAGACGAGTACTGACCGCCCGGAGCAGCAGTTCGCCACGCCCCGCTGGGTGAAGGAAGCCGGCGCACAGGGCGGGCATTACCGCATGGGCCAGCCCACCGGAGCGGACGGGCCGTGGGAGCCAGTCTTCGATGACCCGGTCTTTCTGGCGAAGCTGGACAAGTTTCTGGCGGCATTCGCGGCGCGGTATGATGCGCAGCCCTATGTGCGCTATGTGGACGTTGGCAGCATTGGCGACTGGGGCGAGGGCCACAGTTGGGCCGGCAGCCGGAAGGAGTGCGGATTCGCCGCTCGCAAACAGCACGTGGACCTGCACCTCAAACATTTCCGCCGCGCCCAACTCGTGGTATCGGATGATTTTGTGTATGCGCTGAAAGACCCGGCGGAACGCGAGACCCTCCACCGTTACGTGCTGACCAACGGAATCACTTATCGCGACGACAGCATCCTCGTGAACGGCTATCTGGCCGGGTTGAGCGAAGCCTTCACGGTGCGCAGCCCGGAGTTCTTCGCGGACGCGTATCGGCACAAGCCGACGGTGTTTGAGTTGGAGCACTACGGCACGGTGAAGAAATTGGGCAATTGGGAGGGGCGGCCTGATTCGCTGGTGGCGAAGCACGGGCGCGGCCAGACCGGACCGGACTATTTTCGCGGCGCGCTCGAATTGCTGCGCGCCACGTACATCGGCTACCACGGATACGCGCACGAATGGCTGGCGGACAATCCGGCGTTCACCCGCGAGCTGCTCAACCGCTGCGGCTACTGGCTGTTCCCCACAGCCGTCGAGTTGCCGGACACAGCGACAGCCGGGGCGAAGCTCCCGTTTGTTCTGACGCTGGAAAATCGCGGGGTCGCGCCGCCGTATCAGCCGTACGAGTTGCGCGTGAAGCTCTCCGGCGCGGGCACGAACTGGGTGAGTCGTGTGGCCAAGGCCGACAAAACGTGGCTGCCCGGCGCGCCGGTTGTCCTCCGTCACGAACTGCCATTACCCGCGCACCTCACGCCGGGCCAATACCAGGTGGCCATCGGCTTGTTTGACACCGCGTCGCCGAAACAGCGTCCGGTCGAGTTCGCACTGCAAATCCGCTTGCGCGACGACGTCGGCTATTACCGCATCGCCACCGTCCAAGTCGCCAAGCCCTTCGCTCACTGAGGCCCGCCATTGAACAAATGTCATGCTGAGACAATCACTCCTGCTCGCCGCAGCAAACCAACACCAACAAGGCAGCCGGGTGCGATTAAAACTGTCGGGCAGGTGCGGGGGGGGTTGAGTTTGGCCCGCCCCCCCGCCCGCGAAAGAGGAGGGAGGCAAGTAGGGCGAGCCCCCGCCCCGGGAGTTGTGGAACAACGGAATTAAT
>JBBRCR010000467.1:0-7065 GCA_038204695.1 Opitutales bacterium
GGGACAGCCGGTGGCGACTTCCAATATCTGGGGCGCCCCGAACAGTAATGCCGCTGGCAGGAAACTTTCTGGGGGAATACTTTCGGAAATGCTCCCGCCCAAAATTTACCTGGGCGCCATCTTCCGGATCAGCCGAACTGGTCTCACGCCCGTGAGTTGCCCCGTGGCTAGAGTGCGCTTGACGAACCCGAAGAGTGGGAGAGCATTGGGGCCGAGCCGGCCACCCGCTCATGATCCCATCCCCCCATTTGGCGTTTTCGGTTCTGGCGTTTGTGCTGATGCCGACGGTGCTCTGTGCCCAACCGACAGCCGCCGCCCGGCTCCCCGACCGGCGGGCGGTCGTCGAGATGACCGCGAAGGCGGAACGACTGCCGACCGGGAAAACGCGCTTGTCGGTCCGGCCGCCCGCGCAGGCTGCGGCGGGTTTTAAATTGCTGGACGCTGCGGGCAAGGAGGTCAGCAGTGCTGTGACCCGCGATGGCATGATCGAAGCAGTAGTGGAATCGCAGCGCGGCTATATTCTCACGCCCACAGCCAATCCGCGCCGGGCTTTGCCGAAGGACGGGCTCGAATTGCCCGCGCGATATATCACGCTCGCCCGCGACGGGCAGACCCTGCTCGGCGGGCTTTTCCTCCGGCCCACGCGCCTGCCGCTCGTCTGGGACGCGTCGTTCGCGGCGTATGCGACGGAACTGCTCGTCGGCTACGAGTTCGTGGATGGCAGCGAGCGAGCGCTGGCCGCACCAAAGACGGTCAATTTTTTCGCCGAGGGATCTGATGCGCGGATCGAGGCGGACACCGTGGTGATCGAACGCAGCGGTGGGTCTGGTTACAAACGCGTGCGGCTGACGACGCGGCAGCGGGAGGGCGAGACCCTCTTTATTGCGCGAGCCGGTCCGGCGGACGAGCTGAAGACGAGCGTGGCGGTGCATCGCGACCCTGGCTCATTGCAGCTTTCGTTGGCGCCGATGGAAATTCCGGCATTCGGCATCGGCACGGGCATGCTGAGCGTGAACCTGCTTGCGCTCGATGGGCTGCCGCTTGCTCCCGCGGCACCGTTGACGATTCAGTTTTCCAGCCGGCGACTGCGACACGTCCCGTCGATAACATTGCCGGTCGGAAGCAGCTCGGTTGACGTGGAGATACGGTCCGTCGCCACGGGAGGGGATCAGATTACCGTGCGCGGCGGTGGATTACAGGCAACGCAGCCGGTCGCGTCGGTGTTTCCCGTCGCCGCGGTGGTCGCGACCGTTTTGGGCGGAGTCTTCGGCGGGTCGGCGCGTTATCTGCGTAACCGCGGTAAACGCACCGCGCTGCTGGCGCGCCGCATCACCGAGGGCGCGCTGGTGGGTGTCATTGTCGTGGGAGCCGCGTGGGCCGGGCTGTTGGTGATCGACTTTGGCGCCGGCGTTCTGGGCACGCCATTCGGTGCGTTTGTTCTGTCCGCGCTGGCTGGATACGTCGGATGTGCTCTCCTGGACCGGGTGGCAAAAAAGACCTTCGGCCGGGTGAGCGGCAACGTTGCGTGAGAGTGCGGTGCGCCCGGCGTACCGCGCGCAATGGGAGCCGGACCGAATCCAATCGCGTCGCGAAGGACCAGATGCTGCACCTCGTGACTTTCGATTTGAAGCGGCTCACGCTGCCCCCCCGCCAAACGTGTCCACTGGGTTAGCGGGCGCGCGCGGCTTATGGGGCCATGGCCAAGCCGCGTCCGGCAACTCATCACAAACAGCGGCTGAAACTCGGTGACGGCGAGTGCGTCGCGGGGGGGCGCCGGTTTATGTTGCGCGGACTTTACGCGGAAGGCGCGGTCGTCATGGTCGGGGGCATTCATCACTCATGAAAACTCCGCCCCTGGTCCTTGCCATCTTGATTTCATTCACCTGCCTGCTGTCGCGCGCCGGCGCCGGGCAGTTGTTCGACGGCAAAACGCTCAATGGCTGGGAGGGTGATCTGAAATGGTGGCGGGTTGAAAACGGGATGATTACCGGCGGATCGACGACGGAGAAGGTCCCGCGCAACCTCTTCCTCGCGACGACGCGCGCGTTTCAAAATTTCGATCTCCGCCTGCAGATCAAGCTGACCGGCGTGCCCAATACGGGGATGATCAACAGTGGCGTGCAGATTCGCAGCCTGCGCGTGCCGAACAATACGGAGATGAGCGGCTACCAGGTCGACGCGGGCGACGGCTGGTGGGGCAAGCTCTACGATGAATCGCGACGTCGCAAAGTCATCGCCGAGCCGATCGATGCCGCGGCGGTCAATGCCGCCGTGAAGCCCGGCGAGTGGAACGAGTACCGGATCCGCACGGAAGGCGCGCGCATTCGATCATGGATTAATGGCGTGCCGGCCCTCGACTATACCGAGGCCGAACCGAACATCGCGCAGGACGGAAAGATCGCGGTCCAGATTCACAGCGGCGGCATCGCGCTCGTGCAGGTGAAAGACGTGCAGATAGAGGAACTGCCGGCCACGCCCGGGGCGCCGACGTGGGACAAGGTCGGCCACCCGAAAGAGATCCCACCAAGTGCGGCGAAAAAAAAGGGGACGCCGAAATCGGCCGCCCCAAAATGAGTCGATCGGTCCGTTGACGAAGCGCCGGCCGCCAGCCCGCGAAAAATCTGCTGCGTATCGCCCCTAGTGGCTGCGAGCGCCAGCGAGTGGATGCGCTCCAATAACATCGATGCCGTGGATTTCTTTCGAGGGCTCGAGGAAACTCGGAGACGTCGATCTCGCCGTCGTCGGAAGGCGCTCTTCACCCGTGGCCCGGCGAATGGATGCTGACCGCCGGACGACGGTTGCACGCGAACACGTGACAAACACTCTATCGGCGTGGATTCATTGGGCAGGAATCTTGTCATCATCGGACTGGTGATCGCGGCGCTCGGACTCGTGCTGTGGCTGTTCGGCCGGGCGGGCGGCGGGTTTCTGCCGGGCGACATCGTCGTCGAGCGGAAGAATTTCCGGTTCTATTTTCCCGTCGTCACGTGTCTGGTCGTGAACCTCGTGCCACCTCGAACCGTCGGGCGGGAGGCCCGGTGTCAGATTAAATTCGGTGCGCGGGCCGTGTCCGGCGTGGCATGGGCGTCCCGCCCATGTTCTTCGTCCCACAGGCGTCCCGCCCGTGGCCGACGATGTGTATAGAGGTATGGCGTCCCGCCCGCGGACGGCGCGGAGCGCCGCCAAGGCATGGGCTGGAAGCCCATGCCACTCACACACCGACGGGCGAGACGCCCGGGCCACGCCGGATCACAGGTGTGCTCAAAACGGATTTGCGGCCGGGCGTAGAGAGAGTCGATCCCGTAGCTTGCCAACGTCCGCCACCGGGAGCGAACCTCGGGGCCGTCGCGGTGGGAAGTTTGCCCCGCGAACGAACACCTCGTGGTTACGATATGAATACACGCTCGCCATCCTCGTTGCTCGTCGCGTTGTCCCTCGGTTTCCTTTCGCCGTTGTTCGCGGCCGGCGCGGCGGACACCGACGTCCTGATCGAAGCGGAACATTTCCAACGGCGCGTACCTGACGACAACACATTCGCCGTCGCGACGAAGTCTGCCTCGGCGAGCGGTGGCGCGGTTCTTTCGAAATTGTTTGGCCAGGGGCAGGTGACCTACGAGTGGGCGGTCGAGCGCGCCGGTACGTGGCATCTTTGGGTGCGTTACGCATCGAATCAGGATCACCCGCTGTATTACGCGGTTGATGCGGCTGCTGGCGCCACGCGGGAGGCCGCTCCGAAAGCGATGCTCAAGGGCACGGGCGATCTGAACACCTGGAGGTGGTCGCAATTGGGTGAGGTGAAACTCGCAGCAGGTTCGCACACGCTCACCGTCTATTCGGCCGCGCTGCGGCTGGACTGCTTCTGGGCCACGCCGACGAATCAACCGCCACCGGAAACAAGCACGGCGCTGTTCTCACCGGAGAAGACGCGCGAGCATCTGCTCAACCCAATTGAGTCGATAACGCCGGAATGGCTGGCGGAGGCGGACGCCTATACACAGCCGGCGTGGTACGATGCCATCCGTGTCAGCGCGCACACGCGACTGTCGTGGCCGATGCGCTCGCGGATGCCGGAGACGTTTGCGCATGCCGGCCGGCTGCTCCACTCGATCGGGTTCACGGAAATATCGCGCCACATCAAGAGTGGCAGCGAAGCGGCGTGGTGGCCGAGCGCGGTGGGCGCTGTGCTCGACGAGGCGCGGGCGCGGAATTTTGCGCAGGAGATCATCGATGAAGCGCACGCCAACGGATGCCGAATCATGGTTTACAGCCGCCACATGGAGGATGAGTTCATGGCGAAGACCCATCCCGAGTGGCACGCGCGCGATGCGCAGGGCCTGAAGCTCAGCCGCCGCGGCGACATGATGTGCCTGAACACACCGTACGCGGGGTTTATGGAAACGCGGCTGGTGGAACTCGCCCGCATGGGCGCCGACGCGTTTTATTTCGACGAAGTCCACATGGCGAAACCGATCTGCTACTGCGACGCATGCCGGCGCGGCTTCGAGCAGGCGACCGCCCAGAAATATCCGGCGTCCAACCAGGCCACCGATCCGGTTTTTCAAAAAGCGGTCGAGTACCGAAACACCGTGCTCGAGCGGGTGTTTCGCCAATGGCGCGCGGCGATCCACGGCGTCAATCCGGAGTGTGTGATGCTCATCGGCTCCAACACGTATCCAGCAATGAATGACCGGCACACGACGCACCGGCTCTGGCGGGTGGCCGATGCGATGAAGAGCGAGTTCAGCCTCGCGGCGCGGCTCGGCAACAACCGGATTTTCACGACCGACCGCTCGCTTGCCCCGCCGGAGGTGGACACGCGGATGGCGCTGGGTTTCACGTTGGATCGCGACGCCTGCGACGGCCGGCCGCCGCACGTGTGGGCCCACGGGATCCCCGATGCCACGCAGATGATGTTCGCCGCGGCCGGCATGATCACGCACGGGCAGGTGGCGAACCTGGACCACCAGGAGGCCACGATACCGGACTTGAAACGGTTCGGTCCGGCCGTGGAATTGGGCAACCGCGTTGCGCCCGGGTTCGCCGGGGCGCGGCCGCTGCGCTGGGCCGCGGTGCACTTCAGCGAGTACGCGCGCGATCACTATGTGCCGGACGAAGCCGCGATGTGGAAGCAGGTGTTGTATCCAGTTTATGGAGCTTACACGGCGCTGCTGCGGGCGCACCTGCCGGTGGGTGTGGTCACGGACAGCCAGCTGGAGCAGGGGCGGCTCGCCGGCTATCGCGTGCTTTTCCTGCCGGCGGCGCAGCATTTGACCGAACGCATGAAGCGGGCAGTTGAAACGTTCAAGGCGGGTGGCGGATTGGTCGTCGAACAGCAGCCCACGTGGGACTGGCACCGGCCGGAAACGGGCATGCGTGATGCATCCGCCAAACTGGCCGCGGCCATCGCGCCGGCGGCGAAGCTCGCACCCGTGCAGGCCTCGGGTGGCCCGGCGAAGATGCACATGGTTCCGTTCCTGAGCGCGGACGGGAAGCGGCTGACCGTCTCGCTGGTGAATGATTTCAGCTGGGTGAAAACGGGGCGGGCGGAAGACGCCAAACCCAAGAAAGGAAAAGAGGGAAAAGCGCCGGCCGGGAAGAGCAGCAGCGCGGAGGGAGAAAACGAAGCGACGATTGGGAGTGGACGCCGAGACGAGGTCCCGCCGCCGTGTCGCGGCGTGCAGGTGGTTGTGCGGCTGCCCGGCAGCGGCGCGCGTGTGACGGATTTGGTGACCGGTGCCACGTTACGTTCCCAGCCTCTGAGCGGGGGCGGATTTGCAATTTCCGTTCCGGGTTTCGACATCATGAGCGTGTTGGTTGTGGACGTGGCGGCGGAGTCCGTTCGGTAAAGTGCGGGCCGAGTTTGGCCAATCTTCATTGGGTCGAGCGACCGGTCACGGGCGACTGGATACGCCACTCCGATGAAATCATTCGGCGCAACTCACACACCGCATTGCCCCATCGGGGCGGCGGCTTTCCAGCCGCTGATTGCGCGCACGTTGGTGCGTGCCCTGTAACCCTGAATTTTCTCCAGGGAAACACCTAAAACTGCCGGATTCACGGTAGTTTCAGCGCTGGCGAGTTCGGGCGGGCGCGGCCCAAGTGACTCTGCCGCCGTCGCGTCCGGGAACACCGGTTGCGCCCACGCGCTACCGTGCAATTGCTTCCCATCCTGTCACCGCCGCACTCCCGGAAATCAGCGGACAGGAAAAATCGAGGGTGGGACCGCCAATGTCCCATGCTCCCCGGTATGATCATGCGCGAAGGACAGCCTTTCCGCGCATGATCTACTACGCTCACACCGCTGAGGACGAAACGGGCAAGCCGCTGCCCGAATCTTCCGGCAAATGGCAGCCGTTGCGAACTCACCTCGAAAACGTTGCGATGCTTGCCGCCACGTTTGCCGCTCCCTTCGGCGCCAGTGAGGAGGCCTGCCTCGCTGGATTGCTGCATGACTTGGGTAAATACCGCGACGAGTTTCAGGAATACCTGCGCGGACAGCGCGCCAGCAGCATCGAAACCCAGCACGCGATCTTCGGCGCTGCATGGGCTGCCGACGCAACCCGTCAAATCCCCTGCACCGCTCTCGCCATCGCCGGTCACCACGCTGGGCTGTATAATCAATGCGACATTGAGGGGATGTGCACCAAGCGAAGCCTTCGCATCCCCGAAACAGTCCCGGTTCTCATCGCTCGTCTTGAACATGAACTTGGCCCGCTGCCGTCACCACCTGCACCACGTTCATGGGTACTGGCTGCGCTGACGGCCAACGACCCATTCGCCGCAGAGTTCTACGCCCGCCTTATTTTTTCGTGCATTGTGGACGCCGACCGGCTCGACACCGCGCATTCGCCCGACGCCGCGCCGCCCGACACTTTACTCGACACCGACACCCTCCTCGACGCCGTCCACGCCGAGCGCACCCGCAAAGCCTCTGCCAATCCCGACAGCCCGCTTGCCCTCCTGCGCAACCGCATCTTTGACACCACCCTCGATCGCGCCGCGCTCCCCTCCGGTTTCTTCTCTCTCACCGTTCCCACCGGCGGCGGCAAGACGCTCGCGTCGATG
>JBBRCR010000468.1:0-7028 GCA_038204695.1 Opitutales bacterium
ATCCTGGATACGAGTGCCTGTGGAAAGGCTACGCGCAGTTTCGCGCCATGGTTCAAATCGTCGGCCTGAGCCGGAGGCGCACCCGCGGCGCCGACGACTGATGCGCTACAGTGCCTTTTGTGGGGCAAGCGCAGGGCTAGCCCATGCCTAGCCCCGCATCCCAGTTGCTACGCCAGCACGGCGTTCACGATGGCGTTCAGGATTCCAATTAGCGCCGCGCCAGAAATCAGGCCGGCGCAGATCGGCTCGCAGCATTCGACCCATAGCAGATTGGCTTTAGTACCGGGTTGCGGATAACGTCGTCCCAGCACCCAGAACGCAAAGGCGCCGGCAAACATGAGCAGGCATGCGTCCGGGGGCAGGACTACACCAAGCCCGATGCCAACGGGAGAGAGCGGGAACTTGCCGCGCGAAACGATCCGCGCGATTTCGAATATGAGTGCGAGGACGGCGGCGATGGCCATCGATGCTATCACCGACACCGGCAGATTATTGAGGCCTCCCGAAATGAGATCGGATACACCTTTCCACTGCAGCGCTGCAGGCATGGGAAACTGGTCGGTGATGATCGACGCGGTGCTGCGCGCCCCGTCCGCGCCGGGGGGCAGGAAAAGCAGGAAGAATAGGGGCGTCGAGGCGAGTGCGCCGGCGAAAATGCCGATTACGTGCCCGATTGCCTGCTGGCGCGGTTTGGCGCCCAGCATGTAACCCGGCTTGATGTCGGAAAGCAGATTCGCGGCGTTCGACGCTAGCTCGGCCGTCATGCCGCCTGTCATCAGGTTGGTGGCCGGGTTGGTGCGATCGATCGCGCCGATCGTGAACTGTGTGATTTTGCTCAGCGCGCCGGTAGGGGTCCACGATGTCAGCGCCATCGAGTTCGTGCAGATGATCGTGAGCACAAAGATCAGCGGCAGCGCCAACAACGCGAGGTGCCATGGAACGCCGAAAAACGAGTGGGTAACGTACACTGCAGCTGTGCCAAAAATGGGCACGCCGACGGCAGAAATCCAGAGCGGCAGTTCGATGTCCCGCAGCGGGTCGTCTCCCTTGGCCACAATTTCCTTCCTGCGGCCAAAAACCATGCGCCAGGCAGTTCGAAAAATATCGGGCTTGGCGAACAGCGCGACGAGTGAGCCGACCACCATCATGGTCACGGCCCACCAGAGTGACCACTGATTAACGATTTCGGCGCGGTTGAGCGGCACGGTTTGTCCGGCCTCGGTTATTCGTGGCGCGATGTCGCCGCGCAGAATCATCCATGGCGCCAGCACCACAAAGTTGACGAGGCTTCCCACCAGAACGCTGCTCGACACCCGGATGCCCATCAGTCCGCCGACGCCGAGCATGGCGCCGTCAAATCCAATTCGGAGGCCCAGCGCACGGACGTCGGTGCCCAGGATCTTCGGGATCCACCAATGGGCCTTTGCCGCGGCCAGATAATAGTAGTCGTCGAGGCGTTCGCGCAGATGCCATGGTTCGGTCATCCCCATCCACGTGTGCATTCGCAGTAGCTTGAACTGCAGCACCCGCTGCAGGCCGTCGCTCATCAGAAACTGAATGCCCCCGGCGAACGCAGCGGCGGCGGCGAGCACCCGGGCACGGATCATCCCGGCGCCGGCGTGCCCCGAGTAGAGCGTATCAAGCACGACACCACACGCGCGTCCCTCCGGGAAAGGCAGCTGTTCATCGTTGATGAACCTCCGCTTCAACGGAAAGGCCACGAGCACGCCAAGGATCGAGATGATCGCATTCCAGATCAGCATTTGCCACCAGGGAATGATTTTTCCAGTGACCAGCATGAATGCGGCCATGCTGGAAACCAGCGGTGTAATCATGTATCCGGCTGCCGTCGCAATCGACTGGGTGCAGTTGTTCTCCAGGATCGTAAAGTCGGGCCCAAGCCGGGCGCCGTGCACGACCTTGAAGATGGCGAACGCGAGAATGACTGAGGTCAGCCCCACGCCGATCGTAATTCCAGTCTTGCCTCCGATATAGAGGGCTGTGGCCGAAAGTACTCCTCCGAGGAGAAAGCCAGTTACGCCCGATCGCAACGTCAGCTGTGGCAGGTTCCCTCGATATATATTCTCAAACCACCATCGATCCTTCTGGGCGCGTGTCCAACTGCGCGTCTGTTCGTCGGTCAGATGTTGCAGCGCCATGTGCGATTAGGTTGCCGACGCTGGCGGAAAATTCGCTGAAAGCGAGCCCTCGGCGCGAGCGTCGCATTGGTCGCTTGTGTTCGCTACAGGAGGATACGGCATGCGCTTTGCGAATGAAACTTGTATCCGAACCGTCAATTGTTCGTCATAGAAAAGACAAGGGCCAGGTTTTCACCTTCATTCTTGCTTCCGATATATGATTGCACCAAGCATTCCTCCACAGTCAGGCGCTGAATCAACCTTCATGAAAACTCGCTTCCTTCAACTTGCCGCTATCCTCGGATTATCCGCGACGATTGCTGTCGCGCAAACCACCGCTCTGAGTCAGAGTCTGGCTGCCCAGGTGCAGCAGGCTGCCGCAGCTGGCGATTCTGCTCGGATTGCCCAGCTCGCCCAGCAGAACCCGCAAGCCGCCGCCTCGATTGCGCAGGCTGCCGTGCAAGCTGCTTCCGGTCTTGTGGCGACGAACCCCGCTGGTGCGGCGCGCCTTGCGGCGGCAGCGGCTGATATCGCCAACTCTCCGGCCGTGCTCGCCGCTGCTCCCGGCATCGCCGGTGAGGTTGCCGCGAGTGCCAGTCAGATTGGTGCCCAGCCGGGCGTGACCGCGGCAGCGCCTTCCATCGTCGCTCAATTGGCGTTGACCGCCTTGAACGTCGGCCGCAACGCGGGTGTTCAGCAGGCCGCGCCTTCCGCGCTTGCGACAATCACTGCGAACGCAAACACAATCGTGGGTGTGCAGGCCGTTCAGGACGCAGCGCCTTCGACTGTGGCCGCCATCCGTCAAATGATTGGTGGTAAGGTTATCGGTGCAGCGCCGCAAATCATCACGCCAATCGATCCGTCGATCAACGTGAGCCCGTCAGGCGAGTAAGGCTGTTACCGCTTTAGATTTTGACGCCGGCCAATTGGCCGGCGTTTTTTTGCGCCCATTTCAGCAGCCTTTACTCAAGAAAAGTGGCCTGACGGGGCGCCTTTGCTGCGCGGCGAGCAGCTTCTTCTTCCGGGGTCGCATTGAGGTGGCGCGGAGGCTTGGACGCCTTGGTTGCAACCGCGGCTTCACGGTCGGCCACAATCCTGTCGCAGACTTGGTGCACGTGGAGGCGGAGCCATTGGGAGGTACTTGACCCGGACCGGTAGTCGGCGGGTCCGTATCCATGAATTCGTCCGGATTGCAGGAGGCGGTCGTTCTGTTCGAATTCCGCCGGTTTTTCCGGATTGTAAACGGCGTAGGCGCGGCCGCCGCCGTTCTTCACGACCGAAAAACTCGGCACATCGCTCGGCCCGTCGGCGATATATATCATGTTCTGCAGCGGAATCCTTCGATCTTCGGCGGCCATTTTCGAATTCACGTCTATCGCGGGATTCTTGTTGGTGCCCTTGTTAATCTCAAAGATTGCCCGTGTTTTCGTCGTATTATCGATGACCATACCAATTTGCGCAATTTCGGCCGTCGCATCGATTGCTAGCTCGTTTTGCTTTAGAAATCCCGGTTGCAGGGGATTTTCAATAAACTCGCAGGCCCAAATGCCGTCGACGTGCTTTGCAATGGCGCTGCCCCGGATCATCGGCGCGATTCCGGTGCTGACGATGTAGTGCTCGACTGAAATCTCGTGTTTCGCGTATTCCGGACGCTCGCGCGTGAATAACTTCGCCTGATTGAAAAATTCGGGCAGGCCAGGGTGAAACGTGATCTCCGCGCCACAGTCCACCAGAACCCGGTTGTTCAAGCCTTTCATCGGTCCGGCCAGCACGTAGGTGAGCAGGTGGTTGAGATACGCGATTTCCGGTGAAAGGTGGTAACCCCGTGTTTTGTAATGCTCAGCCAGCTTGTTCGTTTCCTCCCAAAACGTGGCTTCATCAATGCCATATCGCCGGAACAGCGGCGATTGCATGTAATCCGGGATTAAGGTCTTGTCGAAGTCCCAGATGAGCGCGATGGTGTTTTGAGTGAAAAGTGTCGTGGCCATTGCTGATCAACACCGCTAGGCAAATTCGCCGAGCGTGACGATTGCGGCCATCCCAAGCGCAAGCGGCGGCCCGCGCAATTCGCAAATCGCCCGGCCTGCCTGCCACCCGATTTTTACATGGACGAACTGCCAGCTCTCGCACCCTTTCAGCGACGCCTTGATGAACTTGGGGCGAACATGGCGGAGCCTTCATTCTATGCCAATCCCCGGCGGGCGGCAGAGATCACCCGTGAGCACCAAAAACTGCTCCAGTTGGTAGCGGATTACCGACAGTACGAGCGCCTGGAGCGCGAAATCATCGAGGCGACGGAATTGGGGCGCGATCCCGCCGCGGATGCTGACCTCCGGGAACTCGCTGCGACGGAACTCCCCGAGCTCCAGTTCCGGCGTGCGCACCTCCGCGAAACGGTGTTGCTCGCGATGATCCCGCCCGACCCGACTGACTCACGGAACACGGTGATGGAAATCCGTGCGGGGACCGGAGGCGACGAGGCGGGTTTGTTTGCCGCGGAGCTGTTTCGCCTGTATTCAAAATATGCCGACAAACGCGGGTGGAAGACGCAGCTCATGAGCAGTTCCCAGTCGGAGCGGGGCGGATTCAAGGAGGTGATCTTCCTCGTGGCCGGCAGCGACGTCTACAAGCAGCTGAAATTCGAAAGTGGTGTCCATCGCGTGCAGCGGGTGCCTGTGACCGAGGCCAATGGGCGCATCCACACCTCCACCGTCACCGTTGCGGTGCTGCCGGAAGTGGAGGAGGTGGATGTGCAGATTGATCCGCAGGAACTCGAGATAACGGTCAGCCGGGCGAGCGGACCGGGCGGGCAGGGGGTCAACACCACCGATTCCGCCGTGCAGATCCTGCACAAACCCACGGGACTGATTGTCTCGTGCGCCGACGAACGATCGCAGCTAAAAAACAAGGCAAAGGCGATGACGGTGCTGCGCTCCCGGCTGCTCAAGCGGCGGGAAGACGACGAACGCGCGCGCTACGCGGCCGTCCGGCGTAATCAAATTGGATCCGGTGATCGCAGCGAACGTATCCGAACTTACAACTTTCCCCAGAATCGCCTCACTGATCATCGTGTCGGTCTCACGCTCTACAACCTGCCGCAGGTGATGGAAGGCGACATCGAGGCGATCATCACGGCGCTCCAGAAGGCGGATTATGAGGAGAAGCTGGCCGCCCTCACCGGACATAGTTTTGCTCCGGTGCAAGTCGATCCGAACGAGGGCTGAAATGCTGACGGTCCTCGAAATCATCAAGCGGACGACCGAATTTTTAGCGGCGAAGCGGATCGAGTCACCGCGCCTGAATGCAGAACTTTTGATCGGGCACGCACTCGCGCTTAAGCGGATGCAGCTGTATCTGCAGTTCGAGCGGCCGCTCGCCGAGGCTGAACTTGAAAAAATCCGGCCACTCGTGCGGCGCCGGGCGTTGCATGAACCGGTACAGTACATTCTCGGGGAAACGGAATTTTTTGGGCTCAAGCTGAAGGTCGATCGCCGGGTGTTGATCCCGCGCCCCGAGACCGAGCAACTCGTGGAGCACGTTGTGGCTGCATGCTCCACGCCGCCGGAACGAATTCTCGATCTCGGAACCGGCTCGGGTGCGATCGCTTTGGCCCTCGCGAAGGCGTTCCCGGCAGCGGCCGTGATCGCGATCGATGCGAGCGAAGATGCACTTGTGGTGGCGCGCGAAAACGCGGTCGCCACCGGAATGGCGGATCGCGTGGCGTTTGTCCGGTCAGACTGGTTTTCGGCGGTGCCCGTGGGACCGTACGCCGTTGTCGTGTCGAATCCACCTTATCTCTCGCCGGAGGAGACGGCAGCCACCGCCATCGAGGTGCGCGATTTCGAGCCGCATGCGGCCCTGACCGCAGCCGATGGCGGGTCGGCGGCGCTGAGACAGATCATCGGGCAATCACCTGCATTCCTCGGTCCGGGTGGCTTGATGGCGCTCGAGACGGGTATTGCGCAGCACGAAATCCTCATTCGCGCGGCAACGGACGCGGGTTTCAAGCAGACCGAAAGCCGGCGCGACCTGGCTGGCCGCGACCGATTTTTCCTCGCGCGATTCTGATCCCGCCATTCCGGCGTGCGCAGGCGCGGGGCAGCGTCGCTGCGCGCTCCCAGGTCAGCCGCCGCTGGTCGCGGTAAGGGGCGGCCGGGTGCTCGCCCAAAATTCCCGATTTCGGCCGAGTGCGATGGCGTCATTCACAACTCGCAGCGCTTCCCGGAGGTGAATGTCTCCTTTGGCGTACGTGCCGTTCGCGTCGTCGTCGAAGTCGAGGTCCTCTTCCTCGTCACCCTCTTTCTTCGGGGCTTTGATTTTCGGTGGTGGTGGTGGGCCGAGAAAGAACGGCTTGAACTCGAAATCGCTCTTCGCGATCTGCTCGCGCTCGGCCTTCATCTCCTTGCGGAACGCGTCGTCCGACGCCTTCTGTTTCTTCCGTTCCTCCAGGTTTACCGAAATGAGTTTCTGCTCCTGCCGGGACTTGAACCACTCCACGTATCGGCGCAGAAACGAGAACTCCTCGAGGTCGGTTTGCCGCTTGAGGCTGGCCTGGCGAAGCGGGGTCACCACTTTCGGATCGAGCGGGCCACCATCAAACATGCTCGTGGGAATTTGGTCCCAGACCAGCGCCCGGGGCAGGTCCGCTTCACCGATCGGCAGGAAGTCATCGATCGAAGGCAGCACGATGTCGGGCACCACACCCTTCAGCTGGGTGGACGCACCACTCGGCAGGTAATATTTCTGGATCGTAAACTTTGCCGCCCCCGTTTTCACGGGCGAAACGGCGAGCGCCTTCGCCAGTTGGCGCATTTCCACGACCTGTTGAACCGTGCCCTTGCCGTGGGTCGAGCTATCGCCGATTACGATGGCGCGCCCGTGATTCTGGAG
>JBBRCR010000469.1:0-7017 GCA_038204695.1 Opitutales bacterium
GGCATTGAGGAGGTCGTCAGTTCGATTCTGATCAGGTCCACCATTTTTGAAGCGAATCCCTGCTCCGGCGAAGCGGGCATGCCGGTGACGCGCAGCGGGGCGCAAATCAGATTTTGAGCACGCCCGCCTGATCCGGCGTGGCGCGGACGTCCCTCCCGTGGGTTTGTGAGTGGCAGGGGCTTCCAGCCCAGCGGCAGCGGTTGCGTCCTGAAAGAAACCGTGGCGGGAGAGCATTGCGGGGATGATATCTGAAAATCAGCGGGCCGGGCGGTACACCAGCGCGAACACCTGTTCGTTGGTGCGCCGGGTGTAGTCGACAAGAAGTGGATACGGAGTGTCGTCCGCCTTGAGCAGGCCGCGGCGGTGATACTGGATGTTCCATGGCTGGTAGTCGCGAACGGTGCAGCGGTGAAGGCCGAGGCAGGCGCGGCTGCCGGCGGCATCGAGGTAATAGGCGAGCGTGTGCTCGCCGGCGGCCCGCTCGTAAGCGGTAGTGTCGGCGAGATCCTTCGCGGGGCGCATGGTCATCGTGTTGACGTCGGCAAGGAGCACGGGTTTGCCGGTGAGTTGGTGCACGCGATCAAGGTAGGCGCCGATCGGTTTGAGCGTGCCCATCGGTTGGAACGAAAGCACGTCGACGAACTTCGCCGCCGTTTCGAGGATCGAGTCCGGCGTGCGCTCGGGCAGCGCCATGAGGCGGTCGCCGAGAATCAGGTGGTGGGGATCGACGGCCCGAAGGGTCTCGACGACGCACGTGTAATAGGTGGCGGCGAGATGATTAAGGAAAGCCTCGTCGTCGGCGCCGGGGTGGGCGGCGCGGAAGGCGGCGAGGGCGATCCGCCCCGGGGCATCGGCGGGGAGGGCACGGATGAAATCTGCGTAGCTCGGACCGCGCGGTGGCTGCACGCTCCACACCGGCAGGTCGATGAACACATAGCCGAGGCAGAACGGATTCTCCCGGTGGCGGGAGGCGGCGGCAAGGACGGTGGCGCGGAGGCGGGCCTGGACGGCGGGATCGAAGATGTCCGTGTTGACCGAGCGTTCGCCGGCCGAGAAGGAGCGCGGACCCTCCGTCCAGATTTCGGCCACGTAGGGAATGCGCTCTTGCATCGCGGGCAGGCTGCCGTAGCCCGCGGAATTGTAGCCCCAGTCGGCGAGTTGCCCGAGGATAAACCTGGCGAGCCTGGCTTCGTCGCGGCTGTACTTCGTGGTGAAGAGATCGCGTTCGTCGAGCTTGATGCATTCGCCGGCGTGGGAGACGCCGAGGGAGAAAAACGCATGGCCCGCGGGGGTGATGAAGAACCAGCGGCCATCGAGCGGAGCGACGCGGAACCAGCCGGTGGCCCCGGCTTTCAGGGCCACGACGCCGCCGTAGCGGTCGAGGGTGTCGCTCGCCCGGGTGAAATCGATCGCAACAAATACCGCCAGGAGCAAAAGGAACGCGTGGCCTGCGGCTTTCGGTTGGAGACAAGTGTGTCTGGCCACATCGAGGCGCTCAGTTCGGGGTCGGCGGGCCCGGCTCCACCGACGAGACAATGAACAGATCATTTCTTCTTTCCGGCGACGCTGAATGCGGCGGGCATTTTGGTGATCCCCGTGCGGGGGACGTGGGCGGCGGCGAGGTGGCGCTGCATGGGTGCGACGATTTCCGGGTTGCTCGACGGCGCATCACGCTCTTCGCCGGGTCGGCCGTCAAGTCATAGAGCTCGAGCGGGCCGTCGGGCCGGGCTTTCCAATTCAGGCGAACGGCCTTCCATCGCTCGGTGACAATGGCCTGCTTGCCCCGGCTTCGTAAAACTCGAAGGCGAGGTGGGGCGGGCGGGCGCGGTCCGGAGCTGCGTCCTAGAAAAATGGGTACGAGAGAATGGCCGTCACCGGCCGGGACCTGGGTGCCGGCCAGTTCGCCGGGAGTCGGGAGAAACTCCTGAAAGCCTCCGAGGTGAGTGCTGGTGACCCCGGCGGGCACGCGGCCGGGCCACCACGCGATCACGGGCACACGGATTCCACCCTCGTAGAGATCGCGTTTGCGGCTGCGCAGCGGGCCATTGGAGTCGAAGAAGTCGACCTGGTGGCCGCCTTCCTGGGTGCGGTCCCTTGTCACTCGTGAAGATGACGAGCGTGTTTTTGGCCAGGCCGCGTTCGCGCAGCCGGGCGACGATGCGACCGACATCGCGGTCGATGTCGTACATCTTCCGGGCGGGAAGCGCACACGACGGTTCGCTTCTCGCGCGACCCGCTCGACTTCCAGGCGGTCGACAACGTTGTCCGCACTCTGCCGCTGGCCGCGCCTGAACTGCTGCGCGTCAGTGGTACATTGCGTCGCTCCGCGAACCAAGGGGCATTCAGGTTGCGAAGCTCGAGTGGAAATGACGCGGACGAACGTCCGGGACAAATCCGACGCGGGTGAACGCGAACGCGTTCGCCGGTTCTTGGTGAAACCGCGGGCGGTCGCGCCGGGGATTTTTGCTATGCCGTGGGCTGACGAGGGCGAGGGATTCCGGGTAACGTTATGGCTCGGGCATCACCGTCAGGCGGAAGGCTCGCCACGCGATTAACGATTTCCTGAAACGTTTCCGGCTCCGGATACTTCACGAGGTAGCCCTGAGCACCGAGCGCATATGCCTGCTCAACGTCTCGAACCTCGGCCGACGAGGACAATACCACGACCACCAGCCGGGCAAGTGCCGGTTGAGACCGGACCCACCGCAGCACCTCGAAGCCACCGCGGAGCGGCAGCTTCAGATCGAGAAACATCAAGCGCGGCGTCACGTTGTCGTGCAATGTTCCCTTGAGGCGTTGGAGTGCCTGATGCCCGTCGGTGACGACCGTAAGTGCCGGCTGCAATCCCGCTTTCGTGACGAGTCGTCGAAAAAAGAACAAATCGTCATCGTTGTCCTCGACGAGGAGAATCGGCAGGTTGTCCGACATGGGAGCGATGATTAGGCGGCGGGAAGACAAGCAAAGAATCCCGCAGGTGAAGCAAGCACATCCAACGCCAATTCGGCAGCACGTTTTTTGAGCGCTGCGCCTGCGCGCCCGTTGAATGAGGTGCGCCGCAATATTCTGCGGATCCACCCGTGTGAACTAGACTGGCTCCCGCAGGCGGTACCGAGCCCTACTCAACGCGAGAGAACGGGCGGTTCCTCAGCTGGGGGCGAGGGGTCGTAAAGCCTTGCGAGTGCCGCACGCCAATGCGCGTCCTCGATTTCACGGCGTTTCAGCGCGCGGTATTCCATCTCGCCGGCGAAGAAGATAAACATAAACAGCGCGGCGATGAGCAATTCGGACATGAGCACGATCGCGATCACCACAGCGATGACGGCGAGCACTTTGCCGATCGCCGCCGCGATAAAGGTGGCACGTAGGTACGGCAATCGAAGCGCAAGCATGGCGCGGAAAATTCTGCCGCCATCCATCGGAAACACCGGCACAAGATTAAAAAGCCCCATGAGCAGGTTCCAGTGCAACACGAGTTGCGCAAACCCAGTCGCGTTCGCGGGGAAATCGTATTCGCCCGCCGGCCAGCCGGCCGGCACTCCGACCCATAGCGACAGCAGCCCGGCGATGACGAAATTGACCGCTGGACCCGCAATCGTGATCAAGAGCTCCCGACTTGGCTCGCGGGGAATGCGGTCAAATTCAGCCATGCCGCCAATCGGCATCAGCAGGATCCGGCGCACCCCGACGCCAAAGCGCATCGCGGTAAATGAGTGGCCGAGTTCGTGCAATACGACGCAGGTGAAGAACACGAGCAGCGTCGCGACGTTCCAAAACAAGCCGGGCCATTGCGCGCGGATCCACCCCTCTACCGCAAACAACGCCAGCATGAGGAAGAAAGTGAAATGAACGGCGAGCTGAATGCCGCGCACGCGAAAAAGGTTCATTGACCAGCCGAGCATGCGGAGCAACAAAGGCGCGCCCGCGGAATATGCCAGCGAACTCGTGTCAATTTGCGTGCGGCCCGCGCTTGCCTCGTTTAATCGGAAGCGGCCCGCACCGCAGTTGAGTCTTGCCTGCAACCTGCTGGAACAAGGGTATCCATGACGTCCGACGCCGTAAAATCACCCACCATCCTCGTAATCGATGATGACACGGAAATCCGCTACTCGCTGTCGCGGGTCCTCTCTTCGCGTAATTATCAGGTGCACGAGGCGGCGAGCGGGGAGCAGGGCATTGAATTTGTGAAGAATTCGCCACCTGACCTGGTGTTTCTTGACGTGCGCATGAGTGGCATGAGTGGCATCGAGGCGCTGCAACACATTCGCGCCGCCAATCCGAAGCAGTTGATCGTGTTGATGACCGCATTTGGCACGGCGCAGACCGCAATCGAAGCGATGAAGTATGGCGCGTTTGACTACGTGATGAAGCCATTCGATGCGGCAAAAGTCATCGCGCTGGCGGAGAATGCGCTGAAGGCTCATGCGGATTTGAGGGCGATCGGCGAATACAAGCCGATCCTCAACATCGAGGATTATCGCGAGGGCATCGTCGGCCGCTCGCCGGTGATGCAGGACGTGTTCAAGATCATCGGCCAGGTCACCGCGAGCGACGTCACGGTGATGATCACCGGCGAGAGTGGAACCGGAAAGGAGCTGGTCGCGCGCTCGATTTGGAAGCACAGCCACCGGGCGAACAAGCCGTTCATCGCGGTGAACTGCGCCGCCATCCCCGACAATCTGATCGAAAGCGAGCTCTTCGGGCACGAGAAGGGCTCGTTTACCGGCGCAACGGCGCAGCGCATTGGGCGGTTCGAGCTGTGCGACGGTGGTTCGATCTTTCTCGATGAGATTGGTGACATGGCCCTGGCTACGCAGACAAAAATTCTGCGCGTGCTCCAGCAGAGTGAGATTCAGCGCGTGGGCGGCACGGAAACGATCAAGATCGACGTACGCATCATCGCTGCGACGAACAAGGATCTCGAGGACATGGTGAAAGCGAAAAGCTTTCGCGAGGATCTCTATTACCGGCTGAATGTGGTGCGGATCCGCATGCCGCCACTCAGGGATCGCCGCGACGACATTCCGCAGATTGTCGACTTCTGCCTGCAAAGCCTGGTGAAGCAGCGGAAGGCCCGCGTGGCGAAAGTGTCGCCCGAAGCCATGGCGGTGCTCACGCGGCACAATTGGCCGGGCAATGTACGCGAACTGGAAAACGTCATCTATCGCAGTGCCGTGATTGCACAAGGCGACGCCATCCTGGTGAAGGATCTGCCGGCTGAGATTCGGGGACCCGCAGACGTGAGTGCGGGAGCCGGGAGCGAGTCGGTGGCCGTGCCCGCCGAGTTGAACCCCCCTGCGGATTTGGTCGGAGCAGCGCTGCCCGCGACTCCGGCCCCCTTGACGCTCGAGCGGGCGCTGGACTTTGTTTTCGAGCAGCTCAGTCGGAGCGGGGTGGAGCTATTGGGATGCCTCGAACGTGAGATGATCGCGCGCGCGCTGGCGGCAGAGGAGGGCGACGAGGCGAAGGCCGCACGTCGGTTGGGGCTCACCCGGGCGGTTCTTCAGAAGAAATCCAGGGGCAATTGATTTGTCCGCCGCGGCTCGCTGACGATTGCATCGCAGTCGCCACGCGGTTCCGTGCATGCTTTGGCGGGACCGCGCGACCCTGTTTCAGGTGGCGGAAAGTTATCCTATGAAAATTGTCCCCGTCTCCTTATCGCCAGTACGTGCTTCGCCTTCGCGTTTGCCGCGGCACATCCCGCTCCCGCGCCGAAACCGTTGCAAGCGCTCCTCATCACCGGAGGTTGCTGTCACGATTATACGGTGCAGAAAAAGATCCTGTCCGAAGGGATTTCCGCCTATTTGGCCAACAAGCAGCGACACTCTTCGCTCCGCGAACCGGATTAGGACGACGCGGATTACTAATCTATAGTCTGTCCCGGAAGAGATCCCGACTAATTCTTCACGGGAGAACGCGAGAGAATCGGCTCGCCGCCGGGGCGATTGACGGGGTGAAAAAGGCCGATCGGCGCCGCGCGATCCCGCCGAGCTGCAACGGCGGCGGGCCGGGGAAGAAGGTTTCCGGGAGGGGCTCAAGCGCCCGGGGTGCCGGCACCGAGGCGCACATCGCGATCTTCAAGCACAGCTTCGTCGGCAATCCCTCCCGGGCGAAAGGCCTCGCCGCGCGCACGCTCTCAGTCGGCTGGGTGGTGCTCGCGCACAACCTGTGGGTGCTCGCGGAGCTCAAGCTCAAGCAGGAGCGCGCCGCGGCCGAGGCCGCTCATGCTGCGCGCCAAATCCTCGGGTTTTTTAAAACGGCGGTTTTTGGGATGAGCTCTAATCTATGTTTTGGAGGTTCGAGATACGGCCCGATTTTCGCCACCTGCGCGGAGCGGCTTTATAAGAGAAAGTTGAACGCGACCGGCACGGATACTGGGTCCGCGCGCTGGAACCAGCGGTCGCGCGGTTGCAGGCGATTGGATTTAGGCAACCAGTCTATGCCAAGTTTCCTGCTGTCCGAGTGTTTAGGGTCCTCGAGGAATCAGGCGGCGGCGGGTAGCTGGTTCAACGGGCTCTTGTTCGATGCTCGAACGAAGATATTCTACCGTCGTAAACTACTTACTATTAATATAAAATGAGAATTATGATGGCTTCACAAAAAAACTTCTTGATGCAGCCGGAGGCTGTTGCATGTTCCCCATCCCTTCAGTGCATGGGCTCCCCGAAAAACGGTGAGTAGGGTGCAATGAAGGAGGCGAGAAGCTTGGTTCTTTGGTCAGCGAGTTGGACTGAAATTTGTCAGCCAAGCTTACAGGCTTTCTAATCGTCTTTTCTTTCTCGTTTCCTAGAGCTGGCGCGTTGGCGTGTTTGAGAGGCCGCCCGCGAACGTGGATTCGGGGAGCAAAGGAGGCGAAAAAAGTTCAGCGGTTCTCGTTAGACCTTTCCCGTAGAGGGAGGCTCTTTGAAATTTATTTTGTGCGATTGATTGGGACCCCCAATCAAGAAATTCAAAAGAAGTCGGCATGGGTTGAAAGACTCATGTCGCAGTTAGAATAGTAGTTCAGAATCACTAGGTTCT
>JBBRCR010000470.1:0-6994 GCA_038204695.1 Opitutales bacterium
GCCTCCACAACGTCTACTTTCCGCAGCTAGCCATGGTCACAAAAGCGGTGGAAGAACAGTTCGTGAAGTGGTCGCTGCCGAACGCAGAACTGGCCCATCTCTGCCGGTTATGATCCGCAATCTTTTATGGCGTCAAGTATAGTTCTCCGGAGGGACCGAGGGGTTCGGGCTTTAGGTTTTTCAGTGCAGGGGGAGGGAAGCTGTCTGGCCCGACTCAATCCGGGCAATCGAGCGCGGCGCCATGCTTGCAAGCATCAAACCTCCCTCGCTGTGCTTGCCGAGAGCAGGTCGACTGAAAGAGTTAAAACCTGACCCTTTCGGATCGGCCTGACCCTTTCGGATCGGCCACCGCCCGGGTTGGGGTGTGTGAGCGCCTTCGCCCCGCCTTCCCTTCCCCTCAAGTCCATCCCCACGCTTTCTTACCCATGAACCCTGACCCTCGAAGTCTGGCTTTGGTTCTGCTCATTTCCTCCGTGTCCGCCCAAGTGGCACCGTCCTCCGCTCCGTCGAAGCCCGCCTCCGTTTCCGAAAGCGAACCGGTGACGCTCTCCGTTTTTGAAGTGACCACCGACAGGGACGTCGGCTACCAGGCGGGCAACACGGCGTCGGGCAGCCGGCTCAACAGCAGCCTGAAGGATACGGCGGCGGCCGTCATGGTGTTCACCCCGGAATATATCTCCGATTTCGCGGCCAACGGCCTCGGCGACATCACGGCTTACGCGCCCAATGTCTCGATCGACATGCTGGAGACGTCGTCGGACGCCAATCCCACGTTCGTCGGCGGTAGCGATCTCAAGGATACACAGCTCCGTGTACGCGGTCTGTCGGCGAGCGCCGGCATGGATTTCTTCGAGGCCGGCATCGCGATCGACAACTACAACACCGAGCGCATCGAACTCTCCAGCGGTCCCAACTCCATCCTCTTCGGCTTCGGTTCGCCCGGCGGGCTCGTCAACGTCATGACGAAGCGCGCGCAGGTGAACCGCCACCGCACCGCGTTCCGCACGCAGTTCGGCGAGTGGGCCTTCCGCCGCTTCGAACTCGATCACAACCAGGTGCTCGTGCCCGGCAAACTCGCGCTGCGGCTCAACGGCCTCGACCAGCACGCCGGCGGCTGGCGCCGCTGGGATTTCAGCGACACGAGCCGCGGCGCGGCCTCGCTGCGTTTCACGCCGTGGCGCAGCACCACGTTCGTCGCCAACTACGAGAACGGCCAGATTCGCGGTCACGTGCTTCTGCCCATGACGGCGTTCGATGCCCGCGCACTCTGGCAGGCGAGCGGCCGGCCGACGACCACCGACGCCGCCTGAACGACCGCAAACCGCACCACCGGCGTCAATCGCAACACCACGGTGCGAAACCTCGTGGTGACCGACGCCAGAGGCGCGACGCCCTTTGTTCTCACCACGAGCAACGTCGCGAATTTCCGACTGCTCGAGAGCACCTACGACGACCTGAATATTCCGGCGGTGCAGCGGGCAGGGCTGTCGATGGTGCCGTTTTCGGAAATTCCCTTCGACACGAGCGTGTTCGGCCCGGGTGCGAAACGGGACTCGAACTTCGACCGGCTCGTCACGAGCGCCGAGCACCGTTTCGCGAAGGATGTCACCTTCGAGGTCGCCTACCTGCACGAGCGCACGAAGCAGTGGGTCATCTCCCCGGTGAACAATCTCGTGCTCTACACCGGCGATCCGAATCTCACGATTCCCAATCCCAACGGCAGCGCCATGCCGATCGCGAACCCGAACGCCGGCCGGCTCTACATCGATGCGCAGTGGAAGAACGACGATGGCCGCACGGCCAACGACGTGCTGCGCGGCTCGCTCGCGCTGAAATTCGAGCGCGGCCGATTCGGCACCCACCATGTCGCGCTGATGGCGGAGCACGGCGAACAGGAGCAGTGGCGGTATCCGGGCCGCGAGATCTTCGTCGACGAGCAGGGCGTGCCGATTGCGAACGCGGCGCTGCCCGAGAACGCGAACAACTTCATCACGCGCCGGCACTATATCACGCCCGGCAGCCACGAAACCTACATCGGGGGCAACCCGGACCAGGATATCACCGTCGTGCGAAATGGCCGGACGTATCGCCGCGCCTGGATCTACCAGGCGGCGCCCAGTGCCACGACGCGCACGATGGACACATTTCTCACCGCGACGCAGAGTTCGTTTTTCAGGAACAAGCTGATCGTGACCGCCGGCGTGCGCTGGGACACCATCACGTTCGACGAGTACGGCGACAGCCGGCTCGGTGCGAGCCATCCCCTGGTACTCGCCGCCAAACGCGTCCTCAATTCGCTTACGTATACGGACAGCGTGCGCGACACGTTCAAGTACAGGCCGGTCACCAGCACGTTTGGCGCGATGTTTCATGCGGCGCCGTGGCTCTCGGTTTTCTACAATCACGGCGACAACAACGCGCAGCAGCCGTCCAACGCGCGCATCCTGCCTGAAGAGTCGCTGCCCCCGCCCGCCGAGGGCAAGACCGACGACTATGGATTCACGCTCACGCTGCTCGAAGGGAAACTTTATACGCGCGCCACGACGTTCCAGACGTCGCAGAACCGATCCGCGGGCGGGACCTTTGGCATCAACATCGGGGGCGGCACCTACAATATTGCCGCGCCGAGCACGCGCATCCTCGAGACGCTGGTTCTGAACAACCGGATCACCGCGGCGGAACAGCTTGCGCACACCGTGGGCGACGAGGCTAATTTGGTGGCGACGAACAACGTCGTGAACAAAGGCTACGAGGTTTCCACCTGGCTCAACCTCACGAAGAATCTCACCGGCGTCGTGAATTTTTCCTATACGGAGACGAACCGCTCGAACGTCTTTCCGGAATTCGAGACGTGGTTCGAACGCGAGCGGGCATTCTGGAATCGCACGCCGGGCGCGGGCTCGCTCGTTAACACCACCTCGGGCACGACGATCGATCAGGATGCCGCGACGCTGCAGCAGCTCGCGCAGCGGCTCCGCGACTTCTACAATTTCGGTTTTGGCGAGCGGCCGTATAAGGCGAACGTCAGCGGTCGCTACTCGTTCACCGGGGGCCGGCTCAAGGGCGTGTTTGTCGGCGGCGGCGTGCGCTATCAGGGCAGCTCGAAGCTCGGTCGCGTGGTGGACCGCGTCACGACGAGCGGCGCGGATGTCTATGGCCGCACCATCGTCGGCCCCATGGACTTCAAAATGGACGGTTTCCTCGGTTACCGCCGGCGATTGCCGCTCCAGGGCAGGACGTCCGAACTGACGGTGCAGATGAATGTGACCAATCTGACGGACGAGGATTAGTTCATGCCGCTGCGCTACAATTCGTTTTCATGAGCGACCACGGCTGGAGCACGGGCCAGCACGGCGGCAAGTTGAGCAAGGGCAGCCTGTGGCGGCAGGATTCGCTGGCGCCGTTGATCGTTTATCAGTCGGGTGCGGCGGGCAATGGCCGGCGCAGCGGGCGCGTGGTGGAGTTCATCGATTTGTATCCGACGCTCGTCGAGCTCTGCGCGCTGCCTTCGCCGGCGGGACTGGAAGGCCGCAGCCTCGTGCCGCTGTTGCAGGAGCCGACGCGGCGCTGGGATTCGTTCGCACAGACCACGCACGTGCGCGGTCGGATCGTGGGGCGGGCGATCTCGACTGAGGCGTTTCGCTACATCGAGTGGAGCGAGGGAAGAACGGGCAGCAGCTTTTCGATCTGACAAAAGATCCGGGCGAGTATCTGAACCTCGCCCACGACCCGGCACACGCAGCGACGCTCGCGGAATTGCGGGCGAAGCTGATCAAGGGCGACTCGCCGCTGGTGAGAAACGACCTTGAGATCAAACGCGCGAAGCAAAAAACGGCGGCGAAGTGATCGCTGATCCGAACCATTCCATCGAACTCAAGAATTCCATGAAAACACGGCTTACACTCCTTTTGCTCCTCAGCGCTCTGGTCGCCGTCGCGGCGACGCCGCGCCCGCCGAACGTCATCTTCATCCTCGTCGACGACCTCGGCTGGGGCGATCTCGGCTGCTACGGCCATCCGCACATCAAGACGCCAAATATTGATCGCATGGCGCGCGAGGGGACGCTCTTCACGCAGTTCTACGTCAACGGCTCCGTGTGTTCTCCCTCGCGCACGGCCTTCATGACCGGCCAGTATCCCGCGCGGCATCGGGTGCACTCCGCCATCGGCGGCAAGGAGCAAAACGCCGCCCTCGACATCGCCAACTGGCTCGACCCGAAAGTGCCCACGCTGCCGGCGGTGTTACAGGAAGCGGGCTACGCCACCGCGCATTTCGGCAAGTGGCACCTCGGCAAAGGTCAGGGCGCACCGCTGCCGACCGCCTATGGGTTCAACGAGTCGCGCGCCATCAACGGCAACGGGCCCACTTGGGACGAACCCGATGTCACGTTCCGCGCGAAGTCATCGGCGGCGATCGTCGACGAAACGATCCGCTTCATCCGCGCGAACAAGGACAAGCCATTCTACGTGCATACTTGGATGCTGATTCCGCACGCTACCCTGAACACGACGGAGGAGCAGATGAAACCCTACGAAAAATTCCAGCCCGCGGGCAATCCGGCGTTGAAGAGCGCGGGGCAAGTTTTCTACGGCGCGATCACCGACATGGATAAACACATCGGCCGCCTGCTCGCCGCGATCGACCAGCTCGGGCTTGCAGAGGACACGCTCGTGTTTTTCTCGAGCGACAATGGGCCGGAAGACATCCACGTGCGCAACGCCGGCCACAGCGGCATCGGCAGCGCCGGGCCGTTTCGCGGACGGAAGCGCAGCCTCTACGAAGGCGGCATCCGGGTGCCGGGCATCGTCCGCTGGAAAGGCCACGTCCCCGCCGGCAAGATCGACGACACTTCGGTGGTCGCGGGCGTCGACTGGCTCCCCACGATCGCGAAACTCGCAAACGCGCCCGTGCCGGCGAGCCACAAGCTCGACGGCGAGGATGCGAGCGACGTGATGCTTGGGCAATCGCGTGCGCGCAAAGGGCCGTTGTTCTGGGAGTGGCGGCTGCGCGTGATCGGCGAGCCGTTTCACCAAAGTCCGGTCCTCGCGATGCGCGAGGGCGACTGGAAATTTTTGATGAACCCCGGCCGCAGCCGCGTGGAGCTCTACGACATCAAAAAGGATCTCACGCAGTTGAACAACGTGGCGGAGAAGAATCCGCAGATTGTCGCACGGCTCGGCGAGCAGCTGTTGTCGTGGCAAAGAGAATTGCCGCCCGGCCCCGCGGAACCGGGCAACGGCGCGATGACGTATGGACTGCCCGGAAAAAAAGCCGCCAGCGCAGCCGATGCGGACAACGAGGACCAGCCGCCAGCGCGGGCCGGGAAGGGAAAAAAGGGGAAGGCGAAATAGACCTTCCTCCACGCTTCAATTTTCCACTCCCATGAATCGAATCCCATTCCTCTTCGCCGTTTTGCTCGCCGCGCTCTGTAACCGCGACGTGGCGCTGGCCGCCGAGAAAGCCGCGCGGCCCAATATCGTCTTCATCCTCGCCGACGACATGGGCTGGGGCGATCTGAGCTGTTACGGCAACACGTTTCTCCAGACACCCCACCTCGACCGGCTCGCGCGGAGCGGGATGCTGTTCACGCAATTCTACGTGAACGGTTCGGTGTGCTCGCCGAGCCGCAGCGCGTTTTTCACCTCGCAGTTTCCGGCGCGGAACCGGATTCACAGCGCATTCTCCACGCCGGAGCGCAACACGGCCTGGGCGATGCCGCAGTTTCTCGACCCCAAGGTGCCGAACGTCGCCGCCACCTTCAAACGGGCCGGCTACACCACGGCGCACATCGGCAAATGGCATCTTGGCGGAGACCACTCGGTGAAGCCGCCGATCACGGACTACGGTTTCGATTTCGTCGGCTCGGGCGAGGGGCCGGCCGGCGCCAACATCATCAAGGACGATCCGTATTACCGCGCGAAGTCGTCCGGGCTCTTCGTCGATGAAGGCCTGAAGTTCATCGATGGCCGCGGCGAGAAGCCATTTTACCTCCAGCTCTGGATGCTGGTCCCGCATGCGACCCTCAATCCCACCGCGGAGCAAATGGAGCCGTTCAAGCGCTTCAGCAACGCCGACCTGCCGCATAAGAGCGCGCGCACGATTTACTATGCCAGCGTCAGCGAGCTCGACCGTCAGGTGGGCCGGCTGCTCGACGAGCTGGACAAGCGAAAGCTCGCCGAAAACACGATCGTTGTTTTCTCGAGCGACAACGGCCCGGAGGAAATTTTCGTCCAGAACGCCGGTCACAGCGGCATCGGTTCCACCGGCCCCTTTCGCGGCCGCAAACGCAGCCTCTACGAAGGCGGCGTGCGCACGCCGTTCATAGCGCGCTGGCCGGGGAAGATCTCCGCCGGCAAGATCGACGACACCTCGGTGGTTGCCGGCGTGGATTTGTTTCCCACGCTCTGCCGGCTTGCGGGCGTGCCGTTTCCGGCCGGACATAAATCTGACGGCGAAGACGTGAGCAACATATTGACTGGCCAGCCGCGGCCGCGCACGAATCCGTTGATGTGGGAATGGCGCTTCAACATTGCGGGCCACGTGTTGAATCGAAGCCCGCAACTGTCGATTCGCGACGGCGACTGGACGCTGCTGATGAATCCCGATCGGAGCCGCACGGAGCTTTTTGAAATTCGCCGCGATCCCAGCGAGGTCGACAACGTGGCGGCGCAGCATCCCGACATCACAGCGCGCCTGTCGGCAAAGCTGCTCGCGTGGCACCGGGAAATGCCACCGGGACCGACCGATCCGGGTGCGGGCGAAAACGATTATCCCTGGCCGGGCACGACGAAAGCGAAGGCCGCCGACGACACGACGAAAAGGAAGAATCGGAAGAAAGTGGAATGAGGGAATGCGAGCGGATCGCGAAGCCGTAAGAACCGCCGGGGGTCCACCAGCCGCAGGCCGTCGCAGGCTTGGGTGGCCGGAACCCGAGACATGCGCCATTGGGCACGACCTTTCCGCCTCACCTCTCGTTGCCCTTGCGATCTTGGAT
>JBBRCR010000471.1:0-6962 GCA_038204695.1 Opitutales bacterium
CACTCGATCATTGGTTCGAACGTGTGGCTGATGAAATCGATCCCGGATCATTCGGTGGCCTATTTCAAGGGCGATAACCTCGTCGTGCGTTCGCGCCGCAAGAAAGAGGCGCTCATCGAACGGGTCGGCGCGCCCTTCCACGAGCACGACTGGGAAATCTGAGCCTGGCTGTTTCGCCCCGCGGCTCACGCGGCGGCCGGAGGAAGATTTTTCAGCCCAAGCCGCGCGCAGACCGACACGCACAGGTTGACGAATGTCTCCTCGGCCAGGGCGAGGCGGCGGCCCTTCAAGTGCACGATGCCCCATTGCCGGCGGAGTTTTCGCTGTCCCAGCGGCAGGGATACAAGCGAGCCATCCTCGAGTTCCGACCGCGCAATCCAGGGCGCCAGGACACCGGCGCCAATCCCAATCTTCACCAGTTCCTTGATCGCCTCCATGCTGCCGAGTTCGATGAAGTTGCTCAGCGCGATCTTCTCCTCGCGAAAATAGTCGTTCACGAGCCGGAACGTGTGACTGGCCTTGTTATAGAGAACGAGCGTCTCCTCCGGAATCAGCTCCCGCGGGGCGCGACCGAGTTTTGCCCAGGGATGCAGCGGCGCCACGATGAACCGCATCTCATCCTCGAATAGCGGCACAAACGTGAACTCGACCAGCCGCTGCCCCGGCGATTCGAGCACGATCGCAAGATCAATGTGGCCCTTGCGCAGGAGTTCGAGTTGGTGGCCGTGGTCCCCGGGCTCGATGCGGATGACGCATTTCGGATAACTCTGGCGGAAGTCGCGCAGGACCGTCGGCAGGATGTGCTGGCACGCCGTGGTGCTCGCGCCCAGGCGCAGCCGGCCGTTTCCCCATTGTGTCAAGTGGTCGAGTCCGGCCCGTGCCACCTCCATCTCGCGGAGGATCTTTTCGGTGTGCCGCAGGAACTGCTCCCCGGCCTGCGTCAGCAGCACACGCCGGCCGACCCGATCGAGCAACCGGCAGCCGACGTCGTCCTCCAGGGCTTTGATGGCGTGGCTCACGGCCGATTGGGTGAGAAACAAATCCTTGGCGGCCAGCGTGAAGCTGCCCCGCTCGGCGAGCGCGGCAAAGGCCAGCAGCTGGCGGCTGTCGAGTGTTGCTTTCATGGATGCGGGTGGTTCATCACGCGGATGAATTTTTTGCAGAGCAGTAATTGCGCCAGTCCGGGGCCGTGGCACGCCCGGTGTCCCCGCTCGCTTGGCTGCCGCTGGGGCTCGTGCGGTTTCTCGACTCCGGCTCGGTTTTGTCCGGGACCGGCTGATGAGCCTGCGCGAGCAGCGGTTCAAAAGCGGCACGTTCCAGAATCTCTTCCCGACAAACCACCTCTTCTATGGCTACATGGATTTCAGCAGCCTGCAGAATCTGCACGACATCCGGCTCGCCTACACGGTGAAGCCCACGACCACCTCGAGGATCGCGCTCGAAGGGCACACGCACTTCCTGAGCCGCACGACGGATTTCTGGTACAACGTCGCCGCACGAATGGCAGACGGCCATCCACTCGCTGGCGCTCGCAGCCACGGAGTCGCGAATCGCTCAACTTCGGGTTTTTCCCATTCGCGTCTATTAGCGTCCATTCGCGGTTAAGCATCCGCCTGGCTTTTCTTCCTCGGCTGCGGCTGCGCCGCGGCGAATCCACGGGGCGGTGAAGCTTGTGTATAAAGGTGGGGCGCCCCGCCCATGACTTTGCGACGATCCGCGCCCTTCACGGGCGTCCCGCCATATCGTTATACACATCGTCAGCCACGGGCGGGACGCCCGTGGTGCGCCCCTCTCCGGCGGGCGTTCACCGGGACCGGCGCTACTGGGTTCAGATGTAATACATCTCCGCCGGGGCCTTCGTGCAGATTTGGTTCAACGTGTAACTCCTGGTTTTGGCCACGAGTTGCTTGCCGATCTCGTCCCACACCTGTTTCAGCCGCCGGCCGCTGCGGCCTTCAAAGTTGCCGCTCAATTGGAGGCACTGCCCCTCCACCGCCATCAGGATGTCATACAATGAAATCTCCTCCGGCGGGCGCGCCAGGGTGTAACCGCCCTGGTTGCCGCGCCGACTTGTAATCAATCCGTGGTTACGAAGCTTGCCGAGGATCTGCGCGAGGAAGTTGGCCGGCACCGATTCGGTCTGCGCCAGGTGTTCGATTTGCGCCAGCCCGCCCGAGCCGTGCATCCGCGCGAGTTCCGCCATCACGCGGCAGGCATAGTCGACCTGGACGGAAATTTTCATGGCAGGGATAATTCTCAAATCACATAATCGCCGTTTTCGGATTTAACGACTTCCCGCGGCGGCAGCAGCATGCCGGCGGCCACCGTCGCGTTGGTGCCCTGCTCGATCAGGATAAACGATCCCGTCAAACGATTCGTGCCGTAGCCATCGAATACGAGCGGCTTCGCGGTGCGCAGGCGGATTTGGCCGACGTCATTCACCGCCAGCTCCGCCGGCTGCGGCAACGGCTCGAGCGTGGCCATGTCGAGCTTGCTGACCAAATCCGTAACGACGACCTGCACGGTGTGCGTGGTGTGCTTGAGATAATATTTTCGTCCCGCCTGGAGCGGCCGTCCGTGCATCCAGCAAACATCCGCCTGGAGATCACTGCCGAAGCCCGGCAGATATTCAGCGCCGACCAGCATGCTGCCCCGACTGAGGTCGATGTCATGCTCGAGCACGAGCGTCACCGACTGGGGGCAGAAGGCCGCTTCGACCGGCCCGTCGTAGGTCCAGATCTGCTTCACGGTCGTCACCATTCCGGCCGGCAGCGCGAGGACGCGCTGGCCCTGGCGCACGATACCGCCGGCAATCTGACCGCTGAAGCCGCGGAAGTCGTGCAGCGTGGGATCGGTCGGGTTGTTCGGTCGATTGACCCATTGCACCGGCAGCCGGAAGCCATGGAGGTTCCAGTCGCTCGCGATGTGCACGCTCTCGAGATGACCGAGGAGCGTCGGGCCGGAATACCACGGGGTGTGCGGCGAGGGGTCGACGACGTTGTCACCGTTAAGCGCGCTGAGCGGGATGAACTTGACGTCCTTGATGTCGAGTCGCGGGAGAAATTCCTCGAATTGCGCGCGAATTTCCAGGAACCGCTCCTCGCTCCAGCCCACGAGGTCCATCTTGTTGATCGCGACGACCAGATGAGGAATCCGCAGCAACGAGGCGATCGCGGTGTGGCGGCGGCTCTGTTCAATGACGCCACTCCGGGCGTCGACGAGAATGATGGACAGGTTCGCCGTCGATGCGCCCGTGACCATGTTGCGCGTGTACTGCACGTGGCCGGGCGTATCCGCGATGATGAACTTGCGGCGGGGCGTCGCGAAATACCGATACGCGACATCGATGGTGATGCCTTGCTCGCGTTCGGCCCGCAGCCCGTCGGTGAGGTTGGCGAGATTGATCTGCCCGCCGCCGGTAATGTCGGCGGAGCGCTCGAGCGCCTCGATCTGATCTTCCATCAGTGATTTCGAGTCGTAGAGCAGCCGGCCAATCAGGGTGGACTTGCCATCATCGACACTGCCGCAGGTGTTGAAGCGGAGAATATCAATCGGGACGTTCACGGGCACGGGCGGAGGCATGAGTTCGTCGGTAAACACGGAGGTGAGAGAGAGAATAAAAGTGGCGGCGAGGGCGGGGAGAAGAGGGAGAAACCATCGGGCGCGCGGGCGGGCGGTCCAATCCGAAGGGCGCGCGGAGCACCCGGATCACTTCAGCCTGACTTCAAAAATATCCGGCCTTCTTGCGATCTTCCATGGCGGCTTCGGATGACTTGTCGTCGGCGCGTGAACCCCGCTCGGTCACCCGGGCCGCGGCAATCTCGGCGATGATGTCGTCGACGGAGGCGGCCGGCGACTCCACGCAACCGGTGCTGATGATGTCACCGATCGTGCGCACACGGACGACCACGTCCCGGACCTGTTCGCCGGGCTTGGGTGGGACCAGTTTATTCGCCGGCAGCCACTGGCCACCGCGGCGCACACACGTACGCGTATGGCTGAAGTAGATACCCGGCACTTCGAGTTTCTCGCGCCGGATGTATTGCCAGACGTCCATCTCGGTCCAGTTGCTGAGGGGAAACACGCGCATGTTCTCGCCCGGGGTCAGCCGCGCGTTGTACAGGTTCCAGATCTCCGGCCGTTGATTCTTCGGGTCCCACTGGCCGAAGGAGTCGCGGTAGCTGAAAAACCGCTCCTTGGCGCGGGCCTTCTCCTCGTCGCGCCGCGCGCCCCCGATGCAGCAGACGAAACGAAACTCCTCGATGGCCGCGAGCAGGGTCGGAATCTGGAGCCGGTTCCGGCTGATTTCCCCCGGCGACGGCTGCGCGATGCCTTTCGCGATCGCATCTTCGACCGTGCGGATGATCAGTTTCGCGCCGAGCTCCCTGGCGCGACGGTCGCGAAATTCGTTCAATTCGGGAAAGTGATGCCCCGTGTCGACATTCAGGAGGGGCGTCGGCAGCTCCGCCGGGCGAAAGGCCTTCTCGGCCAGACGCAGCAGACAGATCGAGTCCTTGCCGCCGGAGAAGAGCAGGGCCGGACGTTCGAATTCGCCCGCCACTTCCCGCATGATGTGGATGGCCTCGGTTTCGAGGTGTTGCAGGTGATCGAGATGGTAGCTGGTCATGAAGAGGAGGAGGCACCCACGGCGCGTTTGCCCCACGACGCGTGCAGCCCGCATTCCCGTTTTTCGTCAGCCTTCGCCGGATCGAAATAATCCCATTCATTGGGCAGCGCATGCTGCGCGAGGTAGGCCTCCATCTCGGCGTCCGTGTGGTAAAAAAAAGGGCTGACCTTCAGCGCGCCGAAATTTTCGTCGTTTGAAACGATATCGAGGCCGGCGCGGTTCGGGTTTTGCACCTGGCGCAAGGCGGTGAGCCACACGGTCGGCGCGAGCTCCTTCATGCCACGCTGAAAGGGCTCGAGCTTCATGAGCGCGCTGAACTGCTTCAGGCCCGCCTCGTCGTCCGTCGTGGGGATGGGTCCATGGACCGCGTCCCGATGGGCGGCCGTGATCCGGGGGAGGTAGGCCCTGAGGTTGAGCTGGAGCCGGGCCCGCAGCTCCTCGGCGTGCCTGTACGTCGCCGCGCGATTGTATCCGTGGTCCACCCACAGGACCGGCAGGTCAGGCTGGACCTGGACGGCGACGTGGAGAATCGCGGCTTCGTAGGGTCTGAAGTTCGTGGATACAATCGCCCCGCCGTTCGCGTGGTGCACCGCCCAGCGGACGATGTCGACGGGAGACTGGCCGCGCAGCTCGGAGTTCCAGCGGGTCAGGTCAGCTGGACTCATGTCAGGCGAAAAGAGGCTGCGGCCGCCGCGCGATGGCACCGGCCCGGAGAATAGAATGGATCTGAGGGCAGCGCGCCTTCTTGCTGGGGAGAATTGTGGAATTTGAACCCATGACACCGAGAAATCTTGCGCCCGCCTTCAAAGTGGTAAAGGTTAAAAGACGTCATATTTAGTAAAGATGTCATGTTGGACCACAAGTTCCCGATTGAGTAACGGTTTCTGGCGCTCGCCAGAACGTCATTGGCTGGCGTGCGGCGACCTGAGCGGGGATGGATTTCACGGAAGGAATGCCCAATGAACGGCCGGGTTTATCTCGTTGGGGCCGGTCCGGGCGACCCGGAGTTGCTCACCCGCCGCGCCCACCGCCTGCTGGCGGCGGCCGACGTGGTTGTGCACGACTATTTGGTGGCGCCGGAAATTCTCGCGCTGGCGGCGCCCGGCGCCGAGCGGGTGTTTGTGGGCAAGAAAGGCGGCGCATTCTGCTGCCCGCAACGCGATATCGAGAGCACGCTGGTCGCGCTGGCCCGCGCCGGCAAAACCGTTGTCCGGCTGAAGGGCGGTGATCCGTTTATTTTTGGCCGCGGCGGTGAGGAGGCCGAGGCGCTCGCGGCGGCGGGTATTTCGTTTGAAATCGTGCCCGGAGTGACGTCCGCGCTGGCGGCCGCCGCGTACGCCGGAATTCCCCTCACCCATCGCGCGCACAGTTCCGCCGTCGTCTTTCTCACCGGTCACGACGATCCCAATAAACTGGATACAGGCATCCGCTGGGAAGACTATGGCCGGCTGGACGCCACGCTGTGCATTTACATGGGGATGAAAAATCTCGGGACGATCACGCGGCGGCTCCAGGCGGGCGGGCTCGATCCGGCCACGCCGGCCGCGGTGATTCAATCCGCGACGACCGGCCATCACCGGCAATTCATCTCCGATGTCGCGCACCTTGCGCTCGAGGCCGAGCACGCGGGATTCGGCGCACCGGCCATCGTCGTGATTGGCAAAGTCGTCGCGCTTTCCGAAAACCTCGCCTGGTTTGCAAACGCCGCCGGCGAACGCGGTCCGCCGGCGCTGCTCGCCCGGAAATGCCCCGGCCTTGCCGCCGCTGCCTCCTCGTTCGCGCCATGACGGTCGCCCTCATCGATAACGGTTCACTCGAACCTGCCGCTTATCGCAATCTGCGCGGGGTGGCCGCCCGTCTCAGTGAGCGCTGCGGCGTCAGCGTGCAGGCCGTATCCTGCAAGCACAGCGACCGGATCCGGCCGCTCGCCTTTGCCGGCCACCGTGCCGGGGCCAGCTCAGATGTCCCGCTCCAGCCCGACGGCCGCGCCTGGACGCTGGCCCCGTGGCTGCGCGCCCAACTGGCGGCAGGTGAACGCGAGTTTCTATTCGTGCCGTTCTTCATCAGCGCGCAGGGCGCGATCGGCTCGGCGCTGCGCAACGAACTCGAAAATCTCCAAGCCAAGTTCGGCCCGTTTGCCTTCCGCTTCACGCGCGGGCTCGGCGGGGATGGCACCCTGGTGCGGATAATGGCCGCGCGGATACGTGACGTGATCGCGACGCAGCGGCTGCACGCCCCGGCGGTCATCGTCGTGGATCATGGTGGCCCCTCCCCGACTTCGGCCGCCCTGCGCAACGAAACCGCCGCCGGAGTTCAACGCGAACTCGGTTCCGCA
>JBBRCR010000472.1:0-6948 GCA_038204695.1 Opitutales bacterium
GACCAAGGCGCCCGAACTCGGCGATGTGGTGCACTTCACCTTCTTCTCCCAGGAGAAGGCGGCGGATGGCAAAACGTCGTGGTCGTTCGTGCGGCTGATCATTCGCGGCAGCACCGTGCATTACACGCGGTAGCGGGGGCGAGTCGAAAGTTGACGTGACGATGCGCGCCACGCTCTTCCCGGCCGCTCCTGTGACTCTGCCGGTTTCCGTCGCGGCTTCGCAGCTTTGCGCGAGCAATCTGAACCTCACGAGGCGACCCCAAATCTTTTTGACGGGCGAGAAGTGCGCCGGAGTACACGTGCGTGACTGCTGATGCAATTGTCTCCTGCATCAGAGTCACGTTTGTGAAGCTCCGTCGGGGCCATGCTATCAACCCAAACCATCTCGCGGGAAGGCGCGAAGGCGCAAAGGTGTCGGAGCGCCCGCATTTTTCCCTAGCGGAAACGTCCGCGCCGTTCGTTAATGCAGGTGTTGTCCATGTCCACCCCGCCGCCCGACGACGCCCGCTGGTTTGCCGCCGAAGTGCAGCCGCACGGCGCGGCCCTGCGCGGCTGGCTGCGCGCCAAGTTTTCCGCGCTCGGCGACGTCGACGATGTGGTGCAGGAAACCTACGCCCGGGTGCTGCAAATTCGCGCCCTCGATCCGTTGCGCGCCCACGCGGTCAAGCCGCTGCTGTTCACCATCGCCCGCAACCTCGCGCTCGACGAACTGCGCCGCCGCCAGATCGTGCCGATGTTCGCGTTGCCCGAAGACGCCGACGCAGCCGTGTTTGCCGACGACGCTCCCGGCATCGGCGAAACGGTGAGCCGGCGCCAGGAACTCGCCCTGCTCGCCGAGGCGATCCAGGCGCTGCCCGACCGCTGCCGGCAGATCCTCACGCTGCGGAAGATCTACGGCCTTCCCCAGAAAGAGATCGCCCGCCAGCTCGGCATTTCTGAGCACACGGTCGAGGCGCAGGTGGGCATCGGCATGCATCGGTGTGCCGATTTTCTCAACCGCCTCGGCCTGCCGTGAACGAAGCCATGAGCGCGCCCAATTCCGATTCCGACCCGAAGCGCCATGCCATCGCCGCCACGGCCGCGGCGTGGCTCGCGCGACGTGACCGGGGATTCACGCCCGCCGAGCAGGATGCGTTTTTGCAGTGGCTCCGGGCGGACGCCCACCACCGCGCCGAGGTCGCCCGCCTCGAGCGTTCCTGGCAGGCCCTCGATTCCCTCGCGGCCTGGCAACCCGCCGATGGCGCCGCGCCCAATCCTGATCTGCTGGCGCCGCCCCCTCTCGATCGCCGTCGCCCGACCAGGCGCTGGCACTTCTTGCTCGCCGGCGCCGGACTGGCCACCGCGGCCGCACTGGCGTTTCTCGTCTGGCGCCCGGCCTCGCTCGGGCCCGACCTTGTCGCCCAGCGGTCGCCCACCGCGGCGGGGATCCGGGTGCTTCCCCGCCCCGTACCGCAGGCGCTGGCCGATGGTTCGGTGGCTGAGTTGTAGCAGGGCGGAAGTCTCGAGGTAACGTTCGACGCCGCCGAGCGGCGCGTGCGCCTGCAGGAGGGTG
Organism: Opitutales bacterium; assembly: GCA_038204695.1. Classification (GTDB taxonomy): domain Bacteria; phylum Verrucomicrobiota; class Verrucomicrobiia; order Opitutales; family Opitutaceae; genus ER46. The sequence continues at coordinate 1,553 of JBBRCR010000472.1, forward strand.
AAGTGCATCTCACCGTGGCGAAGGACGCCGCGCGGCCCTTCGTCGTCGAGGTGGGCGGTGTGGTCGTGCGCGCGGTCGGCACTGCGTTCAATGTGCGCCTGGAACGTGACCAGGTCGACGTGCTCGTCACCGAGGGCCGCGTGCAGGTCGAGTCGTCGGCCGGCGCGCCCGTGTCGGTGGCGGGCGGAGAACGCGCGCGCATCGGCGTGAATCTTCGGCCGGTGGTTTCGGCGGAAAGGCCCGAGGCGATCGAACGCGAACTGGCATGGCGCGCCGTGCGGCTCGAGTTCGAGGGGCTGCCGCTCGCGGCCGTCGTGACGGAATTCAACCTGCGCAACTCGCTCCAGCTCGCGATTGGCGACGCCGCGGCGGGCCGCGTGAAGGTCGCTGGCACGTTTCAAGCCGACAAACCCGAGGCCTTCGCGCGGCTGCTCGAGGCGGGCTTCGGCATCGCAGTGGAGCGCCGGCCGGCCGGTGCCTGGTTGCTGCGCACCGCCTCGCCAACCGGAAGAAAATGAGGTCTGAAGATCCGACCATCGAAATCTACATGTTGGTCATTGCCCATGGAGTAGATTCTCGCGCCACGGCGCAAAGACGCCAAGGAGCATGCCTTCGTCTTGGCGCCTCTGCGTCTCTGCGCGAGAATCTGCGATCTTCAAGCTCTGCGGATGGGCAGCGTTTCTTCCGGTCCTTATCTCGAAAGAATACTTTTCCATAACGGAATTCGTCTGCTCACTCGTTAATACGCGCGGACCGGCCAGCCGCCCAATGCTCCGGTCCGACGCATGAAACATCAATGACCTATCCCGGCCCCGTCACGCGACCGCTGCGTCTCGTCCTGGCGTGGGTCTGCCTGCAGTGCGGTGTGTCGTGGCTCGCGGGAGCCGAGGCGCCGCGCACTCCGTTCTCCATCCCCGGCGGCGACGCCGCCCTCACGCTCCGCCAACTCTCGCGGCAAGCGCCGGAATCCATCCTCTTTCCCATTGACCTGGTCCACGGCATCCAGACCCAACCGGTTCAGGGCAATTTCACCGCCCGCGAAGCCGCGGAGCGGATGACTGCCGGCTCCGAGTTGTTTGTTTCCCAGGATCCCCAGACCGGTGCGCTGCTGATCGGGCGAGTGGGCAGACCCGAAACCGACTCAACGCAATCTCCTCCCTCTCCTGCTGCTTCCCCTTTTCCGATGAAACCAAGAACTTCTTTGAGCACATTCCGCGCATGGCTCGGCTTCGCGCTCGGTGTCGGCCATGCCCACGCCGCCGATCCCGCGGCAGCCGGCGCCCTCGAAGGTCGTGTCTTCAGCACGGTCAACGGCGACTATATCAACAACGCCCGCGTGGCCATCGACGGCACGCAGCTTGAGACCCGCAGCAACAGCTTCGGCGAGTATCGCTTCGAGGCGGTGCCGGCCGGCGCCGCGGTCGTGCGCGTGCTTGTCTCCGGCTACGCGCCCAGGGCCGCCACGGCCACCGTGACCGTGGGCGCGACCGCCACGCTCAATTTCGATCTCACGATGGATCGCGGCACGGTCGCCTCCGACGGCACAGTGCTGCTCGACAGCTTCGTCGTCGCGGCGCAGCGCGAAATGAGCGGCAGCGCCGTGGCGATCAACGAGCGCCGTGCGGCCGCCAACCTCAAGAACGTGATCGCCGCGGATGAGTTTGGGGATAGTGCCGAGGGCAATATTGGCGAGTTCGTCAAATATCTGCCCGGGATTGCGCTTGATTATACAAGCGCCGAACCACGGTTCATCACCGTTCGAGGGATGCCCTCCTTCGGAACCGCGGTGATGATCGATGGCAGCCGACTGGCGAGTGCCGCCGGTGGATTTTCGCGAGCGACCGAGTTTGATCAGGTTTCCCTCAATAACATATCTCGCATCGAGGTGAGCAAATCCCCGACTCCCGACACGCCGGCGGACACGATTGGCGGATCGATCAATATGGTGCTCAAAAGTGCGTTCGAACGGGCAAAGCCAGTGTTCAACTATCGCGTGAATTTGAACGCCAATCACAACGATGCGTATGAGACCAACTTTGCCTCGTTCAAGGCGACACCGGCGCCGACCCGGGGGACATCTCGCAAGATTATGCCGGGTTTTGACTTCACGTATATCAATCCGATGAGCCGCAATTTCGGCTTTAGCGTCAGTGTCATGAATTCGAACCAGTTTACGCCAGAGGGAGTCCTGCAATCCCAGTGGTTGCCGTCCAGCGGATCGAGTAGTGTCGCTTCGGCGGACAATCCTTTTCTGAACCAATTCATCATGCAGGATTCTCCGCGGGAGATCCATCGCTGGTCCATTGGTGCAACACTCGATTGGCGTCTCGGAGCCAACGATGTTATTAGCGCTTCCGGTCAATGGAACCGGTTTGATACGACTGTCGTAAACGCGAACATTACGTTTAGTGCGCTCAATGTACGGCCGACATCGTTTGGACGCGACTACACGGAAAGCGCCGCACGCCAGTCGGAAGTCCTGCAAAGTGCCACTTACCATCATAAGATTGGCCGCGGCTACAATCTTCGTCTTTCCCATCGTCATACCGGGCCGCTCTGGCAGTTCGAAAACGGGGGGGCGTATTCCTATTCGGAATCGGAATTCGTCACCGATGCTGACGGCGCAATGACTAATGTTCGCGCACATTTGCGCAACTTCACGCTTCGTTTCGACGGCATCGAGAACTCGCTTCCCGGCACCATCGCACTCTTCGACGATAATCGTGTTCCCGTTAACTATAGAGGTTTAGACAACTACACCCTCTCCACGATGACGCTCAATCCGTCGATGCAACGCAGCGCGACATCTAGTGCGTTTGCCAACGCCACCCGGATTTTTTCGACACGCATTCCGTTTCGCATCAAAGCCGGCGTGGATGTTCGTCGTGAGGAGCGCGAGTTTCGCGGTCCAACCTCGACCTACAGCTTTGTGGGTCCGGATAAAATCGCCATGAACTTCGACGATAGCGTCGGCCGGTACGACTTGGTTTACAGCGGCTACAATCAGATCAATCGTCCTTTTGGTTACGGTCATTTCGAGCGGCTCAGTAATCATAAAATCTACGAACTCCTGCAGGCCCATCCGAACTATTTCGTGAAGGACGAGGTGGCGTTCATTTCTTCCACCGCGACGGGGTCGCGTAAGCTGACCGAAACGGTGGCATCCGGCTACCTCCGTTCCGATCTTAGCCTGTTCAACAACCGGCTGAAATTAGTCGGTGGTGTGCGTTACGAAAAGACGTTCGATGAGGGATACGGTATGTTGAATGACATCGCTGCCACTTATCAGCGAAATGCCGCCGGCGAAATCGTGCGCGGCGCCAATGGCCGTCCTCTTTCACTGCCCGGCGACGCGGTCACTCTGGCGCGCTTGCGTTACCAGGAAAGAGGAGCCCATGCGAAGCGACGGTACGGCAGCTATTACCCGAGCCTCAATGCCTCCGCGCAAATCAGCGAAAAATTGTTGGTGCGGGCCAGCTACGCGCGAACGATCACGCGTCCTGAGCTTTCCAATATTGTTCCCTCGACGACGGCCACGGACCCCACACTCGTCACCACCAATCCGACCATTACCGTCAGCAATACCGCGCTGCGCCCCTGGACCTCGGATAGTTACGACCTGGCATGTCGCGCTTTTTGCCAACCTGCGAAACCTCACGAACGTGGTGTGGCGCGCTGAAGTCTACGGACCGGGGACGCCCGAATATGCCGTTGGTAGCCGCTGGCGCCAATATGGTGCGCAGGCAACTTTCGGCGTAAAAGGAACTTTCTAAAGCTCTCTCTTCAAAAATGTCATCTTTATCCCATTGCATAACGTTACTCGCGTTTTCCTTCGGTCTGACGAGCGCCTACTGCCGACTTCCGGCGGCACCGAGCGGAGATCCTTCGATTGTCGAACGGATGCCCGGCCTCGTCGCATTTTGGACTTTCGGCGAGGAAACGGGACAGCCGCGCGTGTCCTCGGGCACGAAAGAAAAGCACCCGCTGGCTGAAATTGGCGGAGCGATTCCGCGGACGCCGGGTGGACCGTTCTCCGGCTTCTCGGCGTATTTCGACGGCAAGACCTATTTAGCCCTTCCTTATGCCGAAACCCGTGACCTGAACATCTCCGGACCGAAAGCCCAGGTGAGCATGTTTGCGGTCGTGCGGATTGTTAATATACGACAGAGCCGCACGATTGCTGGAATGTGGAGGGAAGGGAAAGGCTCGGGTGACGATACCGGCACTCGCCAATATGCGATGCTCATGAACATGCCGATGTATGGCGGCCCCGGGAAATTGGTGCCGCACATCTCTAGTGAGGGTGGCGTCACGCGTCGCGCGGATGGCTCCCCGTTGCCGTGGAATGCCGACTACGCCGCGAGTGTTCGTGACGTGCCCACGGACAAATGGTGTACGCTCGCCTTCACTTACGACGGACTCTATATTCGGGCCTATATTGATGGTGTCTTCGAGGAGCAGGCTCTGGATCCCGTCAAGCATCGGCGGGAGGACTCTTACTTCACGAAAGAGGGACCGGGTGGACGCGACCGCGGCCTTAATCCCTATTATCATGGGCGTGGTATTTTTAGCTATGACCCAGCCAAGCATGGTTCGACCAAGCCGATGGGGGGCAGCGATTTTACCGTTGGGGCCCGTTTTGCCGGTGGCAGTATTTTCAAGGAGGCTAGCATCGGCCATTTTGGAGGTCTCGCGGTTTTCAACCGCAAACTCACAGACGCCGAAATCAAACAGCTCCATGCCGCGGCGAATATCGCCGGTTTGGAATAAGCGATGCCGGCAGAAGACGTCAGTACGGGCAGAAGACGTCAGGTCTTGACTCCTGACAGAAGCTGTTCGACCTCGGCTTTTCCTTTCGCTTCGAGCAGGCGGCGCACGAACTAGCTTGCGGAGGCAATCTCGGAACCTGGGGGCCTGAGAAAGTTGACATGGGGTCACGTCCGGAAATCGGAAAAAGCCGCGGTGTTGCGGCGCACCGGTCGGAAGTCGCCCGGCAGGCATGGTTCGCATGCGGTTGGTTCCACGCCCGAAATCTGCGGATGAAAATGCCGCTTTCGGGGAGGGAGGGGCACCTGGAAGGGACAGGTCAATATACCCAAATTTGGGTATTCCGGGCCCTCGCGATCCCGCATTGCAGCCTAAGTCTGGCCTGGTGAGACATGCGCGAATCAAGGTTTCGACCGCAGAAAGCGAAGCGGCTTATCACTGCGTCACGGGCACGGTCAACGGAGAGTGGCTCTTCGACGACGTGGCGAAGGAAGTGCTGCGCGGGCAACTGTGGCAGTCGCGGATTACTGTGGCGTCCTCATTTATACGTTCACCCTGCTGTCGAATCACTTTCACGTTCTGGTGAACGTTCCATCTCAGCAGGCGGTGTCCGATGCCGAATTGCTCCG
>JBBRCR010000473.1:0-6877 GCA_038204695.1 Opitutales bacterium
TATCGACTGCGTTGGAAAATAGAGAAGACCTTCAATACCTTCAAAAGCAAATTGCACTTGATCAAGGCCTGGGCCAACGGAAACACCGCGCAGGAAATCCAGGCCCACTTCAGCGTGCTGACCCACAATCTCCTCGCCCTGCTGCTGCATCGGCTCCACGCCAACCATGACATCGCCGAACAAAAACTGGTCGCGCGTCACGAGGCAGCCGCTGACGTTCGCACGGCCCGCGGCATTCCTCATCATCCCTTTTACTTCATCGCCAAACTCGCCCTGCAATTGAGCTGCCAGTTCATCCGCCTTGTGCGCACTCTCCTCCGCCGTCCGATCCTCTGGCACGAGGCTCTGCCGCTGTTTAAACTGCGCTTGGCCGCCTATATATAGCTCACGCACCGGACACAGATGACGGTTCTTGACCCCGTTGACGGTTCTACTCGAACGTCGCGTGCCTGAGTCCGGCGGGCGCCCAGCGCTGGTTTGAACTCTGCGTGAGCAATCCCGCGGCCGGCTTGCGCCTGCAGGAGCGAATCCTCCCTTTCTGGCAGCGCAACGTCGCCCCGCTCATCACCGAGTCGGGCCTCGCCAACATGGCCGCGGACAAAGCCGCCGCAGTCGCCGGCGGCTGGTTGCCCGGCCTCACTCCGCGCCTGCGCTGGCCTTACCGCAGCGCACCCACGGAGCGGGTTGCGCGGATCGCCGCGGCGGCGCGGGTTGAATTGCCGGAATTTTTTACGGCGTGATTTTCTCCGGGATCTCGTGACCATCGGTGCGGAACCGTTTCGGCCATGACTCTCATTCCCCATCGCACTGTTGCCAGTCAGATCGCGGTGCAGTTGCGCGCGGAGCTGGAGAAGGGCACGTGGACCGGCTGGCTGCCCAGTGAACGCGTCCTCAGCCGCACCTTGCAGGCGAGCCGCAACACCGTGCGCGTGGCGATCGAACAGTTAAAAGCGGCCGGCCTCGTCGAGCCGGTGCGCGGACTGGGCAACCGCGTCTCCATCCGCGAACGCCTCGCTCTCCCGCCGGAACAGGCGAAGACCGTCGGCGTGCTCATCCCCGAGCCCATCGGTCGGCTGCGTCCGCTCATCGCGCTGTGGATCGACGAACTGAAGGACCTGCTCTTGGAGGAGGGCTATCGGCTCCGCATTCACGAGAGCCGGCAGTATTATCGAACGAATCCGGCGCGCGCCCTTGAGCGACTGATCGGGCAGCATCCGCACAGCGCGTGGGTCCTCACGTTGTCGTCGGAGGCGATGCAGCGCTGGTTTGCCCGGCACGGCGCCCCGTGCCTGATCGCGGGCTCCACGTATCCGGATGTCACGTTGCCGCACTACGATTTGGACTACCGGGCGATCTGCCGTCACGCCGCCGGCGTCCTGTTGCGTCTCGGTCACCGCCGTCTGGCGCTGCTGAACCGCGAGTCGCGCCGCGCCGGCGATGTCGACAGCGAACGCGGCTTTGTCGAAGGCGTGCGCGGCTCCTCCCACTCCGAGGCGACGGCCGACATCGCCTACCATCGCGACGACGTCGAGTCCGTGGCGCGGGCGTTGCGCCACCTGCTCGACAAGAAAAACCCGCCAACCGCGCTCGTCGTGAGCAATTCCTTCGCTTTCCTCTCCACGGTCACCCTGCTCGCGCAGCGCGGCCTGCGTATCCCGCAGGAAATTTCGCTCATCTCCCGCGACGACGATCCGTTTCTCGGGTCGCTCGCGCCCGCTCCGGCGCGCTATATCGTCGATCCCCACACGTTCGCGAAAAAGATGCTCGGCTCGCTGTTGCAGATGCTCAATCGCAGCCCCGCGCTGCGTTCGCCCGCGCCGTTGCTGCCCAAGTTTGCCGCGGGCGGCTCGACCGCCGCACCGCGCGTCTCCGCCGGGGAGCAGGGTGGGCCGCAGCGCCGCCCGTCTCCCGGGGCCGCGTGATTACGCGACCGGCTGGCAGGCGAAATCGAAGAAGCCGATCTCGTTCAGTTTCGACCGCATGGTGGCCAACTGCGTGGCGTTGGGCTGAATCAGCGGCAGCCGCACGGGACCGCAATCCACACCGAGCATCGCCATCAGCGCCTTCGAGGCCGCGAGGTGGGTGACGCCGACGCCGTTGCAGATCGCGATCATCTTGATCGCCGTGTCCTGCAGCTTGCGCGCGGTGGCTTCGTCGCCCTGCCGGTGCGCCGCGAGCAGGCGCAGATAGATCGGCGCCGCGTAATTGTAGGTGCTGCCGACCGCGCCGAGCGCACCGGCCTTCCAGCCTTCGAGCAGCAATTCGTCGCGACCGAAGAGAATGTCGAAGCGACCGCCGGCCACCTTCACGCAGGCGTCATAGTCGGGGAAATCCTCGTAGGTGTATTTCACTCCGACGAGTGTCGGGATGCGATCCGCGGCCTTGGTGAGAAACTCGGCGACGGGCAGGGTCACCCCGGTCATCGACGGAATGTTGTAGTAGTAGAACGGCAACGACGGTGCGGCGGACGCCACGGCCTCGCACCAGTCCACCATCTCGTCGTTGTTGCGCGGCTTGAAGAAGCACGGCGCCAGCGCCGAAACGGCGGCGGCCCCGATTTTCTGCGCATGGGCGGTGAGCTTCTGCGCATCCTCGAGGCACGTGTGGCCGACGTGGACGATCACGGGCAGGCTCGCATCAGCGGACTTGACCCACTTTTCGGCGACGGCCAGGCGCTCTTCGAGCGTCATGGAGAGCCCCTCGCCCGTCGTGCCACACACGAAGGCAGCGCTCACGCCATTTTCCCGGAGGAAACGGGCGTAGGTCGGGATGACGTCGAGATTGATCGAACGGTCGGCGTTGAAGGGCGTGAATGGTGCGGCGACGAGGCCGCGGAATCGGTTTTGCATGTCGGAAGGGAAAGGAGCCGTGGAAGGCGGAGGCGTTACTTGGCGGAGAGATCGACGCGAGCAAACGTGATGCGCTCGTAAGCACGTTTTTCGCCATTCTCGTAGAAACAACCGACCGTCTTGGCGTCGAGTGACACCAAGCTCGAATAGGCCGCGGGACCGGCGTGGAGCACGGCGACATCGCGCCAGGTCTTCGCCTCATCGTCGCTCGCGCGGACCGTGAGCTGAATCCGGGTCTTCGCCGCGGGATTGGAAAAGATCAGCGGCCCGGACTCGTGCCGAATGATGCTGGCCTGACAGACGGGTTCGATCAGCGGCTGGGCGTCGGACGGCGCGGTCCAGGTGGCGCCACCGTCGGCGCTCGTGGACTGGGCGCGAACGTTGCGGCCGGAATTCGAGCGCATGTTCATCAACAACGTGCCGCGAGCATCGTTGAGTTCAACGACCTGACACTCGTTGACGATCGGGCGGATCGTGCCGCCGAGCCTCCACGTTTTCCCGTGATCGTCGGAGTAGATGGCATGCGAACCGGAGACGTGCTTCTTCAGCGTGGCGTCGTCGTAGTTGTGGTCGCAGGGAATCACGAGGCGGCCGGCGTTCGCGCCGTGCTTGAGCTGAATGCCGTTGCCGGGACCGGTGGCATACAGGTCCACGACGGATCTTTGGTCGTCGCGGTGATTTCGACCGGTTTGGTCCAAGTGGCGCCATGGTCCTTCGAACTCGCGACCCACACGGTGCGCGTGCCCTTGGCCGTGCGGGCGGCGATTTGCTTTTCGTGGTCGGTGCCGAGGTTGTGCGTGAGCAACAGCCAGAGCGTGCCGGTGGATTCGTCGAGCACCGGGCACGGGTTGCCGCAGGTGTTCTCGGCATCGTCCCACACGACCTGTGCAGGACTCCAGGTGCGGCCACCGTCGGCCGAGCGTTTCAGGAGGATATCGATATTGCCGGAATCTCCGCCGGCAGACTTGCGCCCCTCGGCAAACGCGAGGAGCGAGCCATTTGCGGCCTTCACCATGGCGGGTATCCGGTAGGTGTGATAGCCGTCCGCGCCGGAAATGAAGACGTCGGTTTTCTCGACGACCGCGGCGGCAGTCAGGACCGAGACGAGAAAAAGCGCGAGGGTGCGAAAACGAAGGATGCGTGATTTCATGAGGTAAATTATTTTCCGGGTGCGGCCGCCTGGGGCAACCCGAGCGCGCGGCGCAAGTGAGGCTCGAGTCCGCGGGCGCAGAAATAAAAGCCCATCGAGTTGGCGTGCCGGCCATCGACGAGCCCGTCGGCCTGAGCTTTCGAGAGCATATCGAGTCCATCGACGTGGAATATCTGTTTGTCGCCCGCGAGTTGGCGCGCGGCGACGAATTCACGCGCGACCCCACGCTTCTCGACCTGGCGGGCTCCGGCCTCGCCCGGCACTTCCTCGGACGGATTGTAATAAGGACCCGTGACGACGATGGGAGTGAGCGGATGCTTCGCGCGGAGGAGGTCGATGAACTTGGGCAGTGTGTCGCGATAGACGGCGGTCGAAGGATTGGCCCAGTAGTCGACGACGAAACCCGCCGCATCGATCTCGGCGCAGGCCTCGGCGAGCGCGGGTTCACCAAGACCGTTGCCGCTGAAGCCGAGATTGACGAAGTCGGTGTTCAGCCAGCGGCCGAGCAGCGCCTGATAAATCACCCCGGGGTTCGACGCGGCGATACCCTGCGTGATGCTCGAACCGTAATAGACCACGGGCTTCGTGAGTGCGAAGGGCCGCGGCGGTTGCACGACCGCACCGCGCGCGAGCAGAAATTCCTTCACCGTGATCGCGCGGCCCAGCGGGAGGTAGAGCGTGATTTCGCGGAGCTTCGGCTCTTGGCCGACAGTCCATTGGCGTTTGATTTCTCCCCGGGCGTCGGGCGCCACGCTGCCGGAATAAACGCCGTCGACATAAAGATCGAAGCCGCCCTGAGCGATGGCCGTCACGTGGACCGGCGTGGTGCCGGCCGGCCCCTGGGCGATGACGGCGACGGTGAGCGAATCGGTGGCGAAACGAATGCGTCCGCCGCTGGGCGAGGCGGCGAGCGACCACACTTTCGGCGGCATCGCGGCCTTCAGGCGCGTGGGCAGACGGCGCAGTGCGGGCGATTCTTCCTTGAACCACGCGAGCCCGCTCACGGTCAGCCGCGCGTCGGGAAACGCGATGCGTTGGGCAGAGACGTCGTCCCACCACTCGCCGGCCAACGCGCGACCGCTCACCACCGCGAGCGCAACCGCGCCGTAAAATCGAAAATGAAACAGTGAACGCATCGGAAGAAGATCAGGGCGCCCCGGAATGCCGCACGCTGAGCATGAGGTCGAGCCACTTGGCCGGCTTTGACGCCGTGCCGAGTGAAGTTTCCACGTCGTTAAAACCCGCGCGCACCTCCAAGGGCGTGACCGCAAACTCGATCCAGTCTTTTTCGGTGCGCGACGCGGTGAGCGTTTTGCCGTTGAGCCTGACCGTGAGCGGAAGTGCGGCGGGTGCGGGACTGAATTGCAGCCGCAGCGCGAGCGTGACCGCGCCCGCCGTGCGCACGTCCTCGCCCACCCGCAGGCGCGCGGCTGACTTGCCGCCGGGCGTGAGGGTTTTTGGTCGCGTCGGATTGAGCGTTTCGAGGTGCTGATAGGTGGGAAACGGGAGATTGCCGCCCGCGGCAATGCCGACCCCGCGAAAGGAAGCGAAGTAGTCCTTGTCGAGGCGGGCGAGAACCCGGGGATCGCCAAGTTCCCGCCAGCGCGAGCTCTCCGGCGTGAAAAAATTGAACAGGTAAACGCCGTCCGCTCCCGAGGCCCACACGTTGGCGGCACGCGCCCGGTAGCCGCGATCCGTCATGCGCAAGGCCACGGCGGTTTCGTCCTTCAGACGCGTCTCGTCGAGCGAGGGATAGACTTTCACGCCGTAACGGTGGCCGAGCGCGACGCTCGTCTCCCAGTCGTTGAGCTGGAAATAACCGGCCGGGATCAGGACATCAAGGAGGTCGTCTGCGAGCCAACGTTCGAGATCCAAGCCGATCGCACGACAGTAGTCCGCCGAGTCGGGCACGTGCGTCGCGATGAGGATCGGACGTCCCCGGGCGCGCCCCACCTCATCGGCCATCGTGCGGATGCGACGCAGCATCGCGGTCATGGCCGCGATCTCGTCGGGTGTGGCGTTTTCCCCGCGCGTGGTGGATTTGAAAAACACCGGATGGCGGAAAAAATCGAGTTCAACGCCGTCGATGTCGTAGTTGCGGCAGACTTCTTCCACGTAGCGAAAGGCGAGTTCGCGGATTTCCGGCAGCGCGTAATTCACCCCGGACCAGGAGCCGTGTTTCAGTTTTTCGCGATAGCCGCCGAGGAGATACTCGGGATGCCCGGTCTTGAGTTTGTTGGTCGTGAAGAGCACGGGCCCCTGCCCGCTCGCGCCGCCGTCGTGCGTGTCGTTCATGCGGAACGACCAGAACAGCTCCATGCGATTCCGGTGGGCGAAGTCCGTCATCACCCGCAGCGGATCGATCCCGGCGGCGGCGAAAGTCTCCATCTGGTTGTGCGCGAAACGCTCGTCTTTCGTCACGTGCACCTGGCCGATCTTCGTGAGGTGCGAGAAATTTCCGAAGCCCGCGCAGAACGTGCAGTAAAAGATCGCGTCGACCTGCGTCCCTGCCAGCGGCGCCGTCCGCACGGCGAGCATATCGTCAACCGACGGGCGTCTGATCGCCGTGATGGGATCGTTGCCGTCGTTGTTGAAGAGGATGCGGCGCGGACGGTCGGCGGCCTTTTGCCGCCACGCTTTGTTCGTTTCGGCGGCGGGCACGGCTACGCACACCGCGACCGCCGCCCAAACGCACAGAAGAGGGACGAGCGGTTGCACGGTATCAGAACGTGCCGCGAATGCCGACGTTGGTGTAGAAGCCCAGCTCCTGCCAGCGAGTGGGCTTGGCGTAGTCGGGTGTGCCGGGCGCGTAGCGTTGGAGGTCCTGCACGAACCCGCCCCAATCGACGACGGACGCGTAAAGTTGGTAGCGGCGCGT
>JBBRCR010000474.1:0-6863 GCA_038204695.1 Opitutales bacterium
CGGGTGTAGGTGCCCACCCCCACATCAATGAAGACCGGCTTGCCGTCGTAATAGAGCATGAACGACCCCACGTCGTTGTGGTTGTGATCCTCGGCGTTGTGGCCGCCTTTCGCCGAAAAATAAAACCCCGCGTTGGTGTCCGCGGCGTCCCGGCCGATGGCGGTATCCCAGTTGGGAAAGTAGTATTCGGCAATCAGGGGTTCCCGCGGAGGGGTGTCCTGCCAGCCGCTGGCGTCGAACAAGTCCTCCAACGCGTCCCCGATCCGGCCCGTCGCGGCCTCCTCGTCGCGGCCCGCCGTCTTGAAGAGATAGGCGCCGAACGCCTCCATCACCGGATCCTTGATACGCCGCCCGATGCGGGCGATCCGTCCCGGATCGTGGCGAATCCGCACCGAGGCATCGGCGAAATTGACGTAATAGCTGCCACTGCTGATGTAGGTGCGATAGATGTACGGCCCATTTCGCGCAACTTCTCGTTCCCGAAGATGTCGATTTTGCCCTTGGTGCAGTCGGACAGCAGGTCGAGATAGCCGAACATCCGCCCCACCGCCGGACTCCAATAGCCGGGTCCTTCGCTGCAGGAACCGTCCGGAGGATAACCGTTGATGAAGATATCGACCGATCCCATCGACTTGTAGATGCCGTATTCCTTTTTCGCCGGGTCGTCCTCGAGCAGCAGGATGCAGACCAGCACATTGTAGTTGCACCAGGGCGTCCAGTTGTTGACCCGGCCCCTTCCGTCCCGGCCGTAGAGCCACCAAAAATCGTTCCGGCGGTAATACGGCTCGAGCACTTTCCGCCGGATCTCATCCTTCAAACGGCGGGCAACCACCGGACTGACCCGGTCGAACTCCTCGTGCAGGAAGTACCAGGTCCAGGCCAGATCCGCCGCGACGTCACCCACGCCGAGGTCGATGATCGGATCGATCTGATCGGGCACGACCGTCGTCGGTTTGCCGTAGTCGCCCGCGTGGCCGTAGAGATAAAAATGGGCCGAGGAACCCCAGTAGGTCACCTGGCAGTAGTGAAAGACCCCGTTGATGATGTCGTCGGTGAAGCGGCCGGTGCCTTCCATCAGTTCCGCCGCCAGCAGGGAACGAAAGGCCCCGCTGAGTTCCTTCAGGGTATTGTCGACGACCGCGCGGTTGCCCTTGCGGGTAAACTCGAGGTAGTCCGTGGCCTTGATCACCGGCCAGGGGTGTCCGAGGAATTTCTCGCCGCGGCTGATGGTCGCCTTTCGGATCTCCGCGGGAATCCGTTCCCAGCCCGCCCGATCGCGATAGGCGGGGTACTTGATCCAGCTGTGATCGAGGGTCAGCGCCTGGCGGACGACGCCCCGCGAGTAGGAATCCATCAGCACATTTCGCTTCTCGGCGGCGAAGGCCGGAAGCGCGCACACGAGGGCGAGGAAGGCACAACCAACGATGACGGGTTTTGACATGGTGAGAATCGGACGTGGCGCGGAGGTCGGCCGGGCGCGCCGGGCCCCGGCCGGACCGCTCGTCGCGGGGTTCAGGCGCCGGGCATGAGGAGATATCCCTCGGTTCCGGTGACGACGAAGACCACGCGGCCCCATGCATCGACCCAGTAGACCGTGGGAATCACGCCGTCGCCCTGCAAATCGAACACCTGGAAATTCACTTTCTGCGGCGCACCCTCGCCGACGGTCAGCGCCATGTTCGTCCGGAACCGAATCTCCTGCCGTCCAAAAAGGAGGTCCATCTCGTCGAGCGTCGAGAACACCCGGTGGCGATGGTTTTTCGCCGCCATGGCGCGGACAAGGTCGATGACGCCCCACTTCCAGGACAGATGCTCGCTGGCGATTGGCTCCACCCGCGTTTTTCCACCTTCCGTGAATGTCACCTGGCCCGCCCGGGCTTCGCCTTGGAACGACCGCCGGGTGTTGTGCCAGGGTTCATCGCTGTCGCTGCGGCTGACCATGGATCGGCATTCCCATCGCCGCACCGCCGGAAAGTCACCGTTCGTCGCGTCCACGGCGCCTTCGACCCGGTAGAGAAACTTGCCGGGAATCTCCCGGCGGACGTCAAACCGGTACTTCACGGTGTCGCCCTCCTCCCCCCGGGAGAGGTCCACCGATCCGACGCCCCGGCCGGAGAGCGCGCTGACCGCCTGAAATCGCCATTTGTACGACGCCGGATCGAAGCCGCCGGCGCGGGGATAATCGTAGTTCTTCAGTGCGTCGTCGAGTTTTGCCAGCGAGAACTCCCGGCCATAGCCCTGCACGCGGCCCGCCGGCACGCGGGAGGAGGCGAGCAGCGCCTGCACCGGCAGGGACCACAGACACGCCGCCGCACTGCCGTGGCGGATGAAGGTTCGTCGGTTCATGGCGGTCATTGGCGATTGTAGTTCGTGCCCGGAAGAATCACCGACTCGAATTCGTCCGCGAGCAGCTGTTCCATTTGCGCCACGACGGGCGCGGCCGCCGGCTCACGCGCGAGATTCCGGTTTTCCCAGGGGTCGCGGCGCAGGTCGAACAACAGGGCAATCCCGGTATCCGCGTACCGGTCACTGCCACGGCCGGGCTGGAATTTCTCGGCCGCGCCATCGCTCTTCCGGACAAACGGCTTCTCCCGCTCGCCGGAGTGCCGGTAGAACTTCACGTACTTGTGGTCGCCGCTCCGGACGATTCGCACGGTCTGCTTGAGTTCCGCAAAGACGAAGTTGCGGCGCTTGCGGGCCGCCCGGCCTTCGATGATGTCCCGCAGACTTTCGCCCCGGCAGTGCGGGGGCGGCGGAATTCCGGCGTAGGCGCACAGGGTGGGGACCAGGTCCAGCCCCGACGCGAGGTTGTCCTGGTCGAGCACCCCGCGTTGCGCCGGCCGCGGACTCGCGAAGATGAAGGGGACCTTCAACGCCTCCTCATACGGAGAGTTCTTCTCGGTCCGCTTGTGCCGGGCGGACCCTTCCCCATGGTCACTGGTGAACACCACCAGCGTGTCGTCGGCGCGCGATTCCACCGCGGCCAGCAACCGGCCGACATCCGCATCCACCTTCTCGATCATTCGCTCGTAGTCGTACAGATAGTTGCGCCATTGCTGCGTCGAAAACCGATCGAGTCGTTTTTCGAGGAGCTGCTTGGCAATCTCGGTGTTGAGGTACTGCTTTTCGAATTCCGCCTCGAAGTTCGGCGGCAGCGGCGGCGTCCGGTCATTGATGCCAAAGTAGTTGTCGGCGGGCATCATCTTGCCCTTCCAATAACAGATGTCGTGCGGGTTCATCAGCCCGGCGACGGCGAGGAAGGGTTTCTCGTCGGTATAATTGCGGATGAACCCGCTCAAGGCCCCGCTGACCTGAAAGTCAACAAAGTCACCGGTGAGGCCGGGGGTGTGGGTGCCAACGGGGATGATGGAAAAACCGGGGATGGTGCGACGGCCTTCGGCGTCGGGATACGACCAGCTCCCGCCCGCATGCCATTTCCCGCAATATACCCGGTTGTAGTTGGAGTTCCGTTCGAACCACTCACCCCGTCCTGTCCAAAAACTCGAATCACTTACGCGGCGTCACGGTAATAGTAGTTGAGCATGCCACCGAGGCGTTCCCGTCGGCGCATTTTCCCTTGTCGCTGCCCAATTTCCTTTCCCGGCTCGATGATCTGCCCCGCCAGTCCTTGATGGTTTGGATCATGGAAGACCGAGCAAGCGGCGGACAGCTTGCCGGACATCTCGATCGGGTCCCGTGATCGCATAGGTGATGACGGGATGGATAAGTTCTTCGTTGCATGCGAGCGGACGGGCGGGTCCGAGTTCCTCCATCTCGGCGAATCCGCCAAAACGCCGGTCGTCATCGTAAACCTGAATGGCATCGCCCGGCTTTCCGCGCGCTTCCTCGCGGTTCTCGATATAACAGGCGTTGGGATCGACGGGAAAAACGCGGATGAGCGCCATGCTCCGACCTGCGCCCAGCGGAGCCACAAACGCCAGCCGGCCGGTGACCGCCTCTGGCGGCAGGCCCAGTTTCTGCCGCAAGCCATCGCTGCCGCCGTCAAGACGGACTGTCATGATGCCACGATCGGAATCGGCGGGAAAACGGTCAAGGTAACTGAACGCGGAGTTGCCAGTGGCAGCGGGTGTCAGCGCAATGAGAATCTCGCCGGGAGGTGCAACTTCCACGAAGGTCTTCAGAGAGACCAGCGGCAGATCCGTCCCCACTGTCATGGACGAACGATTGACGAGCCGGTTGGTGCAGCGATAGGCAACCTGCTCCAGACCGGCGATTCGCGGCACGGCAAGCAGTTCGATCTCGCGCTGCAATTCCAGATCATAGGAATTGCCCCGGTTGTCCGCCACCCGCAACCGGCTCGTCATGACTGCACGTGTGTCGGATGATGCAGTCAGAGTGTAATTGCCCGGATCGATCGCAGCAGGTATCCGGAATGTTCCGCGGGCATCAAAGTTGAAGCGGGTGGAAGGAGCGAGCCAGCATCGATCGCCTCCCGGATTGAAGAAATCGGTTTTCTCCGAGAGGAAACCTGGTTCGCACAGGCGGGCGTGCGTGAACAGCAGGTTCCGACCATCGGCACCAAGGGTCGATATTCCGATAATCTTGCCTCCAAGTTCAGGCGCGAGCAGCAGGGTCCCCTGCTCCGCCACCAGGGTCTTGAACGTCACCTTGCCGCCCAAATCCGCCCGGATGCATTCGAGCGCATCGGGTAAGCCTGGTCTCGTGCGGCCAGAGCAACCGAACAGGAGCACGACGAGCAGGCCCAGTCCGAGGGCCGGCTTGAGGAAGGGCGCTGCCGGTGGTGCAATATCCTTCATCCACTCTCCTTCTCTCCGCGCCGGCTGATTTCGCGGATTTCCTCGATCACTTCGCGCGAAGCGGAACGGAGCAAGGCCGACTCCCGGTAGTAAAGTCCGGAAACAAACTCCACTTCGGCCGAGCGATGCGGCAGTGGGACCAGGTCGAACTTCGCCAGCACCCCGACCAGCGCCCGGGGCAGCCGCATCAGGTGGCGTCCATCCTGCATCAGCAGGCAGGCCAGGAGAAGATTATCCATGGTCGTCACGTGATTCTCGCTCCCGCTCGATATCGTGGTGACCGCCGTGCTGTCGGCACCGGCGAATACCGCCCAGGGGTATTGGTGCAGATGGCTGTCGCGGAGGTTTCTCTTGGTGGTGAGCGGATGCTTGCGATGCGCGAACAGCGCGCTGCGACTCACCAGCAACTCCTCATAGACGATGCCCGGCAGGCGATCGGAAGGCATCTGGCCCAGACCAATATCCAGTTCGCCCCGGCAAACCATCTCGTGCAGCATCGCCGGCGGCCGGAGCAAAACGTCGATCATCAGCCCTGGCAGGCGCCGCGTGAGGTTTTCCAGGGCAGGTGGCACATAGACGTAGCACCACAACAATCCTGCGCCAATTCTCAGATGGCTGGCACGATTCTTCCGGCGGGCATCGATTTCACTCCCGACATCCTCCATCGACTTCTGCAGCAGCTTGGCCAGGCGATAGACCATCTGGCCGTACTCGGTCGGCGCGACGCCATTCTTGCCTCTCTCCAGCAACGGTACCCCGTAATGCTCGGAAAGCTGGTGCAGCGACTTGGTCACGGCCGGTTGCGAAATATGGAGCTCCCGCGCCGCCGCGCTCACGCCGCCGCACTCCACTGTCTTCGCAAAACGAAGCATCAGCTCGTACATGACCGCCCTCCCGGGGACCTGTCATCGCCATCAACAAAAGTAATGGCCCATAAAATCATATCCGTTGACGTTATGAACCCCGGGGCGTAGTGTCAATGGCCTGATGCAGCTGAATCTCCAGAGGGCCAGTGAGTGGGTGTCGCAGTCCACCGCTCCTCTGGTCCGCGGGATTCGGTGGGCGGTTCTGGCCCTCTTGCTGTACCTGATCGCAGCCGTAAACGCGATGATTGTCCTGCGCGTGGTCTTCCGCCTGTCGCAGCCGTGGATCATGGACAGCGCCCAGCTCGTGGCCCCCTGGCTCGCGGTGTTCGCCGCGGCCGATGCGTTTGCGCGCGGCGCCCATCCCGGAATGGAGTTTCTCCTGCACAAGCTTTCGGCGCCGGGACAACGGGGGGTGCGGATCCTGATTCAGGTTCTGACCCTCGTCGTCCTGGGTCTGCTGGGCGTCGTCAGTTGGAACTACGCCCAGATGGGCAGGGCCATCACGATTACGTCAATGGATTTCCTGACGTTGTTTCCTTTTTACCTCAGCCTGCCCGTCGGGTTCGGCTGCATGTTCATCATCAGCTTCGAGCGGACTCTCCGCCTGGTGGCTTATGGCGGCCCGGACAAGAGCGAGGAATGATCGATGCTTTTCGTCGTCATCTTCGTCCTCCTGCTTGCCCTCGGAACCCCGGTGCTGATCACCCTGCTCGGGGCGACGATCACCGGCTTCCTTACGCTGCCGCAAGGCGGAGACTATGTCGGGCTGATTCCGCAGAAGCTGTTCAACGGCGTGGCCTCCTACAATATGCTGGCGCTGCCGTTCTTCCTGCTCGCGGGCGAGATAATGGGTCGCGGCAAGCTGACCGAAAAATTGTTCGATCTGGCCGAAATCCTCGTGGGTTGGAGCCGGGGCGGATTGGCCCAAATCAACACGCTGGTCTGCGCGATGTTCGCCAGTCTCACCGGTTCCGCCGCCGCCAGCATGGCCGCCGTCGGTTCCCTGATGATCCCCGCCATGACTCAGCGCGGTTATCCGAAGATGTTTGTGATCGGGCTCACCGCGGCGGGCTCCGTGCTGGGGCCGGTCATCCCCCCCTCCATTATCATGATCATCTACGGCTCGATCATGGGAGTGAACGTCGGCGCCATGTTCGCCGCGGGGATTCTGCCGGGGCTGCTTATCATTTCCCTGATGATGATCGCCAACCGTTATTTC
>JBBRCR010000475.1:0-6862 GCA_038204695.1 Opitutales bacterium
GGCCCGGGCAATCGCCCCAGACAAGGTCGCCCGAAGTTCAGTCGGCCGATCGTGAAGCCCCATCTCAAAAAACTCGCGACGCACAATATGCGTCGCATCGCGGGTGAGCGCGTCGAGTTCACCGTCGAGCACGCGGCAGGCGATGAGGGCAAGCGGTGGGGATCCGGCAGACGTGAGAGGCATGACGTCGGCGCTAGGAAAACCCGCGGCCGGGTGCATGTCCGCAATCGAATACGCGCAAAAACTGGCATTCGGGAAGCCAAGAAATGCGCATCGCGTCACCCCCGTGAAACGTTCATGCGCATGGCTGCTGATGCCGGCGAGTGGCCGATCTTCCAATCGCTGGCGGTCGCAGCCCCGGCGCGAGGTTTAACCTCCCGACGCCCCAAATCTATGACAACCCGGGCGTGGTGTTCTGCTGAATCACGTCGGCCACCTCGAAATCACATTTCTCGAGTTTCTTCAGAAACACGGAGTAGCAAATGTTGTTGGGATCGACGAGTCCCAGAACCGCGCAACCAAAAGAGCCGAATTTCGTTTGGGTGCAAATTGCCGCGAACCGGGCCGAATCCCGGTCCCGACTGAAGGGCTTGAAGTTGCTTCGGCCAGCAAAAGGCTGAGCCATGAAGAAGTCCTTGCAGTCAGGCGGAGCATCGCTGCCGGTGTTGACGTGGGCGACGCGGCGTTTCCCGCCCACTGTATAAAACGACATATAGCAGCCGGTGAAGAGGCCGCTGACAACCTCGTCAGGGCCTTCGTAATAGTTCACGCCGCCCGGTGCGTAGGGCAGCCAGACAAAGGTACAGGCTGAGTCCAGTTCCTTGGGTGCAGACATGGTGACGGCAATGGTCTCCACATCGAGCGAGCAGGCATTTCCGTTTTGGTTGACGGTGCTGAACTTGCCGGCAAAAAGATTGATCACGCGCACCGACGCATCGAGCAGGTTGCCAAAACGATCGCCGAAACAGGCAAGCAATGTGACCAGCGCGCCGTACGCCAGCGTCAGCCAGCGCGCATCGCGCATCCCCGCCGCCCGCCGGTTAAATATCGGAAAGAAGTCGCCGATCGTGACGGTCGCCAGTGAATTCAAGACGGCGCTGATGGTCGACATCGAGGCGGCCAGTACGCCTGCGATCAACACACCACGAAGCCCCGTCGGCAATTCCTCCGCGATGAATTTGGCGACGATTCGATTGGGCTCGGTGGCAAGTCCGCCTTTTTCGGGAAATGCGGTATAAAATCCGAACAAGCACGCTGCGGATGTTCCAGGTGTTCCATCCGCTCGCGACGGCGCACGACGGGAAATTATCTGGACGGTCGGTAATCACACTCGGCTGATGATGCGATAGCTTTGGTTGCGGCCAGCGGCCGCGGCGGGGGAAACGCGCGGCCAACGCCCGCAGCACAGCGGTCGCGCGTGCCCCATTCAAACCACCGCCACTGGTCTCCCGCGGAGATCTCTCACGCCACGCTGCCGGGTGCGCCCGATGGGGGCGCCAGCGTTTCGCCCCGCGTGTACGTGGGCATGATCCGCGTGTGCGCCGGTGACACCATCTCGCCGCGGACGTGCTGGAGCAACGGCTTGAGCAGCTTGTGGGCAAACACGGCGGGACTGCACGCATACCGCGTCGGCGCCGGCACGACGAACGCGAAAAACGGGTCGTCGCCGCGGGAAACCAGCGCGAGGTCGCGCGGCACGCGATGAGACACGGCACGCCCGCTTTTCGAACCAGCGCTGCACCGGCAGCGTGGACTGTGCGAGGAGCCAGCAAGCCGCGGGCTGGGAACGAATGAGCCGGTCGAGTGCGCCTCCCGGGTTGCGCGTGAAATACCGGCGTCCCGAGCACAAGTGCAGCCGCACGCCGTGTTCGATCAGGTAGCTCTTGAGGTGGTTGATCCACAGCGCGGTGTATGGCCGGAAATGCTCCAGCGATTCAGGTGTGAGCAGCGCGATATCATGAACAGTCGGGCGGCGCTTCGCGGGCGCGCTCGTTCGCGGGAGCACCCGATTGCCAACCCCATGCGTGACCTCGATCAGACCTTTGCGCTGGAGTTGCGCGAGGGCCTTGCGGACGGTTTTGCGACTGACCTGCAAGGTCTCGCTGAGAACGCGTTCGCCCGGCAGCCAGTCGCGCCAGGTGCCACCTTCAATTTTTTCGCGCCGCACCTGCGCGAGTTGAAACGGAAGGCTGCGGAAGGGAAGCGTTGGGGTCGACACGCGGAGGAAAGACGCGACGCGCAGGGTCAACGGGCGGCGGCGGATTTCTCCGCGGCGGCCAGCGTCTGTCCGTACTGGACGAAGGCGCACATCAACTTCGCGTCGTGAAAATGCGGCGGAGCGAATCCGCGACCTGCGTGGAGCATGGAGGTCATTATAGTGTTCAGGTGCGAGAGCAGGTCGTGTCACGAACTATTCGGGCTCTGTGATTGAAGCTGGTCGGCAACCGGGGAGCGCATGACGCGGAACTATGGTCCAAAAAGGCCGGCCCCTCCCCCACGTCCGGCGAGTCAAAATCGCACCCCGCTCATTCGTTCACCAAACGCCACATCCATCTTTGGCTTCCGCTGCGCGATCGCCTCCACTATCGCCAACCATACCCGCCCTCTCACCCTTTTCGCCTGATGCACTCGTCGCTGGTCCTGGCCCGGATATTCTCAATGTGCTTTTCGCTGGTCGCCGGCCCGGCCGCGAGTGCCGCGATTTATCATGTGCATCCGACCCGCGGCGATGACGCCAACCCAGGCACCTCGGCCGCGACACCGTTGCGCACGCTTGCCCGCGCGAGCCAGCTTGTCCTGAAGCCCGGCGATCAGCTGCTGCTGGCGCGGGACGAAATTCTTTCGGGCGCGCTCGTGCTGGGCGAAATTGCGGGCACGGCCGCACAGCCCATCATCGTCTCCAGCTATGGCGGGGGCGTAAACGCGGCTTCCGCCGGACCGGCGCGCGCGACGATCGACGCGCGCGGCCGGGCCAACGCCGTCTGGCTGCGCAACGCCCGCCACATTCACGTGCGCGATCTCATTCTCCAAGCCGACGGCGGTGGACTGGGCGACGAAGATCAGGCGGCTGAAATGCGCTGCGACCTACTTGTGTCCACCACCCAATCGGGCGAGTTCGGTGGCATCACGCTCGAGCGGCTGGCGGTGCGCGACGTGTTCTTCGAGGAACGCGGTTTTCAACGCGGCAAGGAAGAGGTGAAAACAGCCAACGGCCTCGCTCTTCGCGGTCGAACTGCAGGAGGAGAAGCTGCACACGATCAATCTTCTCGTCTGGCTTGGCCTCACGGCCGCCATTGGCGCCGGCGGAATTTTCGTCGGGATTGGAACGTTTGCCCTCTTGCTCTGGAAATGGGCGGGCTACGCCGGACTGATCGGTCTGGTGATCGCCTGCCTCGCCGTCGCCGCAATGGGTGTCTGGGCCTTGCGCCGCCGAATCTTGAAAGGTCCACGTCCGTTTGCGGGCACCGTGGCGGAATTCGAGAAGGATCTCCAATGCCTGCGGCGCGATTGACGGAACTGGCGGCACACAAGCGCCTCCTCGTGGCGGAAGCGGATCTGCACCGGGAATTAATCTCCCTCGCGGGGTTCAGCCTGAAATCCCGGGTCGACGAGACCCGGGGGCGGATCCGTGCGAACCGCTGGTGGTGGCTGGCCGGCGCGGCCGGCGCGGGGGTCTTGACGGCGCGCAGTCCCCTCGCGCGCTGGCTGCCGGCCGTGGTGACCGCATGGCGGCTCATGCAGAGTTACCGCCGTCCGTAGCGGGGCGATTTGGACGCGATCGGCGTTCGAGAAATTGCTGATTTCGAGCGGTGTGACTCGACGATTGGCGGCCCCGCTGATTGAGTCGCTCCGTCATGCGAATCGAAGTACCCCGCGAGTTTGAACGCCTCGGTGCAG
Organism: Opitutales bacterium; assembly: GCA_038204695.1. Classification (GTDB taxonomy): domain Bacteria; phylum Verrucomicrobiota; class Verrucomicrobiia; order Opitutales; family Opitutaceae; genus ER46. Next base: position 3,898 of record JBBRCR010000475.1, read on the forward strand.
TTAGAATTTATGGGCTGCAAAAGGTCTATGAACTCGATGCGGGCCCCGGCCAGCCGATCGCGGGCGGCGAAGATGCCGTGGTGCGCAGCTTGCCGGCCGAGGCGATCTATGAAGTGCAGCGCGAGATGGCGATCGTAGTTCCGGTGCGCAGCGAGCGGCTCAAGCTAATCGAAGGCGTGCTGGTCGGCATCCCGAACCCCTGTCTCGTCATCGTCGTGTCGAACAGCCCGCGCGAGCCCATCGACCGTCACTTTCTCGAGCAGGATTCGATCACCAACTTCTGTCGGTTCACGCGCAAACAAATCCTGATCGTGCACCAGAAGGATCCGGTGATCGCCGCCGCGTTTGCCGAAGGCGGTTATGGCGAGATTCTCGACGAGACCGGCCTCGTGCGGGATGGCAAGGCCGAGGGCATGATGATTGGTACCGTGCTGGCGAAAATGCTCGGCCGGCGCTACGTGGGCTTTGTCGACAGCGACAATTATTTTCCCGGCGCGGTCAACGAATACGTCCGGGAATATGCGGCCGGATTCCTGACCATTGGCGGACAGGACACGATGGTCCGGATCTGCTGGCATTCGAAGCCGAAGATTGTGGAGCAATCCCTGTTCTTTGCGAAATGGGGCCGCAGTTCCGGCCGCTGCAACCGCGCGCTCAACCAACTCCTCAGCCATTACACGGGTTTCGAGACGGAAATCGTCAAGACGGGGAACTCCGGCGAACATGCCCTCACGATGGATCTCGCGCTGTCGATGCGTTACGCGACCGGCTACGCCGTGGAACCGCACCACTTCATCGATGTGCTCGAGCAATACGGCGGCGTGTTTTCCACCGAGCACGGCGACATGCGGCGGATGGTCCGCATCTGTCAGATCGAGTCGCGCAATCCCCATTTGCATGTCGACAAGGGCGATGCCCACATCGCCGCCATGATCGTCGGATCGCTGGCCACGATATATCACTCGCGGCTGTGCCCGGCGCCCCTGCAGAACAAGATCGACGCTGAACTGCGCCAGGACGGATACTTGAAGGAAGAAGATACTTTGCAGCCGGTGCTCATCTATCCGCGACTGAACGGGCTCGCGATCGATCGCTTTGCCGCAGCCGCCCAGGAGATCGTCGATCACCGGGTGGGCGCACCATCGCTGTCGAGACCAGCGGGCAACTGATGCCGCTCGAAGTGACGAGGGCGATTGCGCCGTGGGTGGTGTTCACCGATCTCGACGGGTCGTTGCTCGACGCCCGCACGTATGCCGTCGGGCCGGCGCGCGAGGCCCTCGCTCTCCTGGCCGGCCACGGCGTGCCGGTCGTATTCTGCTCCTCGAAAACGGCGTCGGAGCAACGCTCGCTTCGGCTCGAACTCGGTCTCGTGCATCCGCCCTTCATTGTGGAGAATGGCGCAGCGGTGCTCGTGCCAGCGTCAGCCGACCTGCCCGTGACGGACTGGCCGACGGCAGGCCACGGGCTCGGCGAGCGGGTGCGCACACTGGGCCGTCCGGCCACCGAGGTACGAGCGGGCATCGCCCGGGCGGCCGCAGCGGCCCAGTTGCATGTGACCGGCTTTGCGGATCTCTCCATTCGCCAGGTGGCCGAACTGACCGGCCTTGACGAGCCGGCGGCGGAACGGGCGCGGGAGCGAGAATACAGCGAAACGCTGATCGACGATTTTCCGCCCGAAGCCTGGTTGACGCTGGAAAAGTGTCTCGCCGCCGAAGGCCTCTGTTGCCGGCATGGCGGGCGATTCCGCACGGTGACAGGAGTGGAGGCGGACAAAGGCATCGCCGTGCGGGTGGTGGCGGAACTCTGCGCTGCAGCGGCGCACCAGCCGGTGATCACGGTGGGGCTCGGTGACAGCGCCAACGACGAAGGAATGCTAAGAGCGGTCGACCGACCCTATTTGTTGGCGAAGGACGATGGCACCTGGGCCGCCATCGACATTCCAAATCTGCGCCGACTGGCCAAGCCGGGGCCCCGGGGCTGGCGCGATGCGATTCTCAATCTGCTCGCGGACGCCGCTAAAAGTCCACCGAGTATCCATTCCTCCCCTACCCGTACGATGCTGCCCGGGCCCGGGTAACCCAGAAAGGGGGATTCGGGCAGAGGTCATCATGGTGCCGCCCGGTCACGCGCTCGTTTAATGATGGGAGCACTCGAGACCTCCACGGATAGATTGCGCAGATTTCGATCGAAGAATTGCCGGATCCGCCCATCCGCCCCGGGGTCCTGAAATCCGTGCCCGAATCCCTGCATCACGATGAGCAGGTGAGGCACGGCCGCTCGCTGGCATGCACGCGCAAACTCGGTTGCCTGGGCCAGCGGCACGGTGTCGTCGTTCGTGCCATGCAACGTCAGCACGGGCGGATCGCCGGCGTTCACGTGCGTCACGGGCGAGCCCATCCGGGCGAGGTCGGCCTTTTCATCCGGCGAGCCGCCGAACAAGAGCGCGAGCCGCTCGGAAAGCGCGTCCGCCTGGCCCGGAGCGGCGCGTGCCGATTCCGGCGCGAGGAAGTTCAGCCGGCCATAGAGGTTCACGACGCAGCTCACTCCGCTGCTCTCGTTCTGGTGGGGCCCCACCTCGCCCTCCAGTTCCTTCACGCCACCACTCGTGCCAAGCAGCGTCGCCAGCGTGCCTCCCGCCGACGTGCCCATCACCCCGATGTTGCGCGGATCAAGACCATACGTAGCCGCGTGGGCGCGCAGCCAGCGGATGGCCGCCTTGGCATCCTCGATTTGGGCCGGCCAGCGAGCCTCCCCGGCGAGACGATAGTTGATCGAGACGCCCGCGTAGGCTCCGGACTCCACGAGCGGCTGGAGCCAGCGCCAGCCGGCATCCTTGCTTCCATTCCGCCATCCGCCTCCGTGAATAAAGACGACCGCCGGCACGGGAACGTCCCGTGCATGCAGCTTCGGCCGGTACAAGTCCAGCGCCTGCCGCGGGTTGGTTCCACCTGCGTAATTGAGATCC
>JBBRCR010000476.1:0-6851 GCA_038204695.1 Opitutales bacterium
GGGCGCTTGTTTCGGCGGCTTTCGCTCAGCGTTTTTTCGAGCGCGCCTTGGCGGTGGCGGACTTCACCGTCGCGACGTTCTGTTCAACCGACTTCTCGACCGCCACCACGATTGACTGGAAGAGAAAGATGTGAGCACAGGATCCACGTAAACCATCCCGGGCCTAAAGGCCCGGGCTTTGTCAGATGAAACCCACCACACAATTCAAATCTCAAGCTGGCTCGCAAGAGTCGGTGGCGGAGCGTTGTGTGCGGGCGAATTTGGCAAAGCCCATGTTTACCAGACCGAGTCCGGTTCAACCGGACTACGTTGCCAGTAAGTCAAAGACTAACCTTGGGATGCTTCACCAGTCCCAAGCTCTTGAAGCCCCCGCAGCAGACAAGGCGCGGGATCGCCCCGAAACGGGCGGGGGCTGCGGCACGGGTCGCACGCTGGCTGGCAACATGGTCGAGGTGTGTGGGGCCGCGCAAGCGGCCCCCGTTACCTCCATCCGCTCGCGGGATGGAGAGTTCGCTGGCCGTAAGGCCGGTATGTCAGGTCGGGTGTTCGTCCTGGGGAAAACCCATCAACCGCTGATGCCGTGCCACCCGGCGCGCGCCCGGCAACTGCTCAAGGCGGGCCGTGCGGTCATCCACCGCGCGTATCCGTTCGTTATCCGGCTCAAAGACCGGACCACTGGCGCGGCCCAACCGGTCGCGGTCAAACTCGATCCTGGTGCCAAGACGACCGGCTTGGCCGTCGTCCGGATCGACCAACAAAAACCCTCAACCCAACATATCCTCTTCGGTGCGGAACTCACGCACCGCGGCTCCGCCATCCGCGACAGTCTCACGCAACGTGCGTCCTTCCGCCGGTCACGCCGCAACCGCAAGACGCGTTACCGCGCACCACGGTTCGACAATCGCGGCGGAGATAAAACGGGATGGCTCCCGCCATCCCTGCGTCATCGCCTCGAAACCACCTCCAGCTGGGTCGCCAGGCTCCGGCGCTTTTCACCGGTCGCGGCGATCGCCATGGAACTTGTTCGGTTCGACCTGCAGCAACTGGCCAACCCCGAGCTCGCTGGGGTCGAGTATCAGCAGGGAGAACTGGCCGGCTACGAAGTCCGCGAATACCTCCTCGAAAAGTGGGGACGGTGCTGCGCGTACTGCGACGCCAAGGACACGCCGCTCGAGATCGAGCACGTTGCGCCAAAGGCGCGCGGTGGCTCCAATCGCGTGAGCAACCTGACCCTCGCCTGTGTTCGCTGCAATACGGCCAAAGCCGCGCGCGACGTGCGAGAATTTGTGCACGACCCTAAGCGATTGGACCGAATCCTCGCCAACGCGAAGGCCCCGCTCGCATCCGCCGCGGCCGTCAACGCCACGCGGTTCGCGCTCCGCGACTTGCTCCAGGATACCGGCCTACCGGTCGAAACCGCTACCGGCGGACGCACCAAGTGGAATCGTTCGAGACTCGGCCTGCCGAAGACCCACGCACTCGACGCCGCCTGTGTTGGAACCGTCGATACGCTGACCGGTACGTCGATCGTACCACTCGGCATCAAATGCACCGGCCGCGGGTCGCGCCAGCGCACCCGCTTGACCGCGCACGGATTCCCGCGCGGCTACCTCTCGCCAGCCAAGTCCCACTTCGGTTTCCGCACCGGCGACATCGTCACCGCCGATGTCCCGACAGGTAAACGCAAGGGCCATCACTTCGGCCGCGTTGCCGTGCGTGCTTCCGGCAGCTTCAATATCCAAACCGCCCGCGGCACCGTTCATGGCATTGCTCACCGCTTCTGCGCGATCATTCAGCGAGCCGACGGCTACGCGTACGCCGCGTGATCCATCCGCAACTATCTCTCCCAAATGACTCGCACCGTGGTCGGCCGTTACAAGGGCAAGGTCAAGGTGTGGGATGTCGTGAACGAAGCGCTGGACAATGGCGGCTCGGAGATCCTCCTGCGCAATTCGCTTTGGCTGCAAATCATCGGGCCGGACTACATCGCCAAGGCGTTTCAGTACGCCCACGAGGCGGACCCCAACGCGATCCTGCGTTACAACGACTACAGGCTCGAAGACCCGGTGAAGATTCAGAAGCTCGTCACGTTGATCAAATCGCTGCAGGAACAAAAGGTGCCAATCCACGCGATCGGCACGCAGGCCCACCTCAATGTTTCCACCGCCGGCTTCGAAGCGTTGGACCGTTCCCTGACCGAGCTCGCGAAGCTGGGCCTGCCCATTCACGTCACCGAACTGGATATCAACAGCGCCCAAGGCGGGCAGCGAAGCGCGGACGCCGACCTCGCGGCCAACGCCGCCGCCACCCGGGGCGGCCTGGTGGCCGGGGCCGACGAGCGGCTGACCCGGGCCTACGAGGGCGTCTTCCGTGCCATCATGAAACACCGGAACTCGGTCAAGATGGTGACGTTCTGGGGAGTGAACGACGCCGTCTCGTGGCGTCGCGAGGGAAACCCGCTGCTGTTCGACGGCAACAACCGGCCCAAGCCCGCCTACGAGGCAGTCATGCGCGTCGCCACCACGAGGCCGGCGAACACCCATTGAGCCGCGCGCATTCCGTTCCTCCGCTGCGACGCCGCCCGCCTGACGGTGGGACGTCATTTCCTAGCGTCCAATCTGGACGCAAAATTCAACCACAAACGACCGAAGGCGTGTTTGTTTTATGACTACAGAATCCATCCGCGAAACGAAACCGACGTCGACGCTCACCCGCCGCACGTTGCTCAAGCACGGCCTCGCCGGCGTGATTGCCTCGGCGATGGCGCCGAGCTTCGTGCCCTCGTCCGTCTTTGGCCGCACCGCCCCGAGCAATCGGATCGGGGTCGGCCTCATCGGCAATGGCCTGATCTGCAAGAGCCACGTCAACGCGCTGTCGGGTCGCGACGACTGCCAGATTGTGGCGCTCTGCGACTGCAACAAGGCCAAGTCGGCCGAGATGAAGAAACTGGTGGAATCCAAGTCCGGCGGCCGCAACCAGGGGATCGCCACGTACCAGTACAGCGAGGAGCTGATCGCGCGAAAGGACATCGATGCCGTCTGGGTCACGACTCCCGATCACTGGCACGCGCCGCTGTCCATCGCCGCCATGAAGGCGGGCAAGGATGTCTACTGCGAAAAGCCGCTCACGCTCAGCATCCGCGAGGGCCGGGTGCTGGTGGAGACCGCCCGCCGCTACGGCCGCATTCTCCAAACTGGCAGCCAGCAACGCTCCGAGCGCGCCTTCCGCAAGGCCTGCGAAATGGTGCGCAGCGGTTGGATCGGCGAGATCAAGGCCGCCCGCGCCCGGCTCGGCGAATTCGCGTTGCCTTCCCCGCTGCCCGCCGAACCGATTCCGGAGGGGTTCGACTACGACCGCTGGCTCGGCTCCACGCCATGGCGTCCCTACAACGCCCAACGCGTCCTCGGCAAATACAGCGGCGGCTGGCGCGAGCATTTTGAATACGGTGCCCGGAAGAACGGCGACTGGGGCGCGCACCACTTCGACATCATCCAATGGGCGCTTGGCATGGATGACTCCGGTCCGGTCGAGTTCATCCCGAAGGGCTGGCAGGGCACGAAATACCAAACGCATATCTACGCCAACGGCATCACCGTCGAGCGCGACACCCCAAAGCTGCCCGCCATGATCGAGTTTGAAGGCACGAAGGGCAAAATCTGGGTCGGCCGCAGCAATGTGCTTTTCACCGATCCCGCGCCGCTCGCGTCGCGGCTGTTGCGCCCCGAAGAAATCCATCTCTACGCCAGCGAAAGCCACCAAACCGATTTCCTCGAAGCCGTGCGCCACCGCCAGCGCCCGATCGCCGACGTCGAGATCGGCCACCGCACGGCCACGATCTGCCATCTCAACAGCATCGCCGAAATCCTCCAGCGCCCCATCAAGTGGGATCCCGTGCGCGAGCAAATCATCGGCGACCCGCTGGCCGCCCGCCTGACCGATCGCCCCCGCCGCGCCCCCTATGGCGTGCTCTGACCCTCCACTCCTCTCCGTCGCGTTGATCTCCCCGTGAACTCCTCTTTTCTCTTTTCCTTCCCTGCCCATCGGCCGGGCGCTCTCGCCGTCTGGCCCGTGGTTTTGCTCCTCGGTCTCGCCGGCTGCCAAACGACCGCACCCGAAGCGGCCCCGATAACCCCCACTGCTGCCGCGGCCCTGGCTCCGGAAATCCCCGGACTCGCGGCCTACGACTACGGCAACAGCCTGGAACCTCTGAAAGCCCTCGACGCCGCCGTCGCGAACGCCGGCAAGGATGCCGCCAAAGTGACTGCGCTTGTGGCCCGTCTCACCGAGACGCTACGCGCGCCCGCGACCACCTTCGCGGCCCGTCAGGCGATTTGCGAACGCCTCGGTCACTTGCTCATGGACGCTTCCGGCGGCGAGGTGACCGCCGCGCACCCCACGTTGGCCGTGCTGGCCCCGTGGCTGGAAGACGCCAAGCTCGCGCCGCTGGCGCTGCTCGCCCTTGAACGGGTGCCGGGCCCGGCCATCGACCAACTGCTCCGGAAGGCGGCCCCGCGCACCGACGGCCCCACGCGCCAGGCGCTTGAAGGTTGCCTCAGTCGCCGCCAACCGCCCGCGCCCGCAGCCGCTCCCGCCACGGCATCGGTCTCCGCTCTCGTGGCGGACCTTGGCGGAGCGAATTCCGCGAAAAAGGAGCGGGCGCTGCAGCAACTCGGCCAACTGCCCGCGGGCGCCGTCTCCGCAGCCGCGGCCGACCAACTCGCGTCATGGGACGCCGCGACCCAGCGGTCCGCCCTGACTCTGCTCGCCCGCCTCGGCCACCAGGCCGCCGTTACGGCCGCGGTCACTGCGACCAAACACGCCGACAGCTCCGTCCGCCTCGCCGCCGTGACCGCACTGGGCCGGTTGCCCGGCACACCGTCCGTGGCGCAACGCCTGCTCGAGATTGCCGCCGGCAGCTCCAACGAAGAGACGAAGGCTGCGCTGGCGGCCCTCGGCCGGCTGAACGGCCCCGGCATCGACGAGCTGTTGCTGGCCGGCGCGCGTCAGGGCGCCGCCCCCGCCCGCGTGCTGTGCCTCCGCGCGCTCGCCGCCCGCTACACGCTCGAGGCGATGCCGCTCGCGTATCAGCTGAGTAAGGACAGCGAGACCACCGTACGCTCCGCGGCCCTCGACCTGTTGGCCGAAATCGCCCCCATCACCGAGCAGGCCGCCGTTCTGGAATGGACCTGGCAGCAGACCGACGAAGAAAACCTCACGCGCGCCCAACGCGCGCTCATCGCGATCACCCAGCGCGCCGCGAAGCCCGCCGAGGGCGTCCGCGTGGTGCTCGCCGCGCTCGAAAAAGCCCCTCCCGCCGTGCAACTGCGCCAGTTGCGCATGCTGCCCCGCTTTGGCGACGCCGACAGCCTCGCCTGCGCCAAGCGCCTCGCCGCGAGCAGCGATGCGGCCGTCGCGGCCGCCGCGCAGACCGCCGTGGACCGTTGGCCGAAGCCGAAAGAAGAGAAGAAGTGACCGGCTCTCCGTCCGGCTCACCGCCCCGACCCGCGCGCGCGAAGCTCTTGGTTTCCCCGCGCGGATCTGCTCACCAAAAGATCGAATTTCCCACCTGGCACTCGGGAAAGCCTGCTGCCGAGCATCGCTCCACCTTCACCGTTCATGAAAACAAAGCCGCCCTGGCCTCTCATCTCGGGCCGTGCGCGCACCCGCCACGCCCGCGCTGGCCTCTTGAGCCTCCTCTTTTTCTCCTCCGCTTCAGGCGCCGTCGGCCCGGTCGCCCAACCCTGGCGAACGACCGATGACAACATCTCCGGGTGGGATTGGTCCCTGCCTCCGGACATCCGCACCTCCCCGCGGGGCTGGGTGGCGTTTGGGCATGGCGAAGATCTCGACGTGCCGTTCCCGCCCGGCAATCGGGTGATTCCCCTTTATCTGCGCTGGCGTGATCTCGAGCCCCGCGACGGAGAATTCGATTTCTTGGCCGTCCGCGAACGCATCGCGCGAATCGCCTCCGCCGGCTTCGGCGTCAATCTCTACGTCCGGGCCACCGTGTGGCGGTTCGATCAGGTGGACCGGGAGGGAAAGGTGACGAGACCATCGCGCGGCAACGAGCCCCCGGAATCCGCGCCCCGCTGGCTCGCCGATCACGGCATCCCCCTCATCGAGGAAAAAGCCATCACCAACAACGCCTCGCCATTCCGGATAACCAACTGCGACATCTTCCACCCCATCTACCACGAACGCTATCTGCGCTTCATCCGCGCACTCGGTCGATCGGGCATCCCCGCGCTCGACGCCGTGAAGGTCGCCTACCTTTGCGACAAGTCAGCCACCAACGGCGAAGAAGGTTGGACCGAGGCAGACCAGCCGACCAGCGGCGAGGGGTGGCAGCGCTACCGCGAGCGCCTCGCGACGTGGGCCGAGGCGTTCGGTCCCAAACGCCATGTTCTGATGACCGTCTCCAGCAAGCCCCAGGTGCTGGCGGAGTGCTACCGACTCGGCATTGGCCAGCGCAATGGATTCGTCGAAATGTACCTCGGGCATGTAAGCAACGCCGCGCTGGGCCAATCGGTCGATGTCGAGGGATATCTCCTCATCGACGATAACTGCCCACCCATCGCGAATGGCTATGCGTGGGGAGACGAGAACGAGGAATACGGTCGAGGCTGGACCGCCCGTTTCGGCCCCTACGAGACCTTCGGCCACCGCTATCGTGAATCCATGCTGCGCGCCCTTCAGATGCGACGGAATTACCTGCTGGTCGACCGCTCCGATCTCGATCCTGCGCTGTTGCACTATGTATGCCTCGAACTCGGTCGCACCATCGACGACACGCCGGACGCCTGGTGCTACCTGCGCGAGACACCCACCCGCCAATACCCCAAGGGCGTGCG
>JBBRCR010000477.1:0-6845 GCA_038204695.1 Opitutales bacterium
CTGACGCGGATCGTCGGGGTCAAGTATTTCAACGTTTTCGGACCGAACGAGGACCATAAAGGCGACATGCGTTCGCTGGTGAACAAGGCCTACCAGCAGATTCTGGCGACCGGCCGCGTGCAGCTGTTCCGGAGTCACCGACCTGAATTCAAGGACGGGGAACAGAAGCGCGACTTTCTTTATGTGAAGGACGCGGTCGAGATGACGCTGCATTTTGCCAGTGAAGGCACCGGTGCCGGCGGGCTGTACAATCTCGGTAGTGGCGAAGCGAATACCTGGTTGACGCTCACCCGCGCCATCTTTTCCGCGTTGGGGCGGGCTCCGCAGATCGACTTCATCGACATGCCGGAGATCCTGCGCGGCAAGTACCAGTACTTCACGCAGGCGGACGTTTCGAAGCTGCGCGCCGCTGGCTACAGCCGGTCCGTGACGGGGTTGGCGGACGCCGTCCGCGATTACGTTCAGAACTATCTCGTACCCGAGAAAAAGCTCGGGGACGTTTTGGAACAGGTGCCGGCCGTCAGCGGCGAGTGAGGGGCGCGCCATCCGCTCGCTGGCGTTCGCAGCCACGGATCGGGCAGCCGAAAATCGGCTGATGCTTAGCACGCTGTCGGTCGCCGGCAGAACCTACGGCAACTGTTCCAGCTCGGCCACGGTCCAGGGCTTGTGGTCGCCTTCCTTGGCGTGGATAGCGGCGACTTTTTCCGTGATAACCGGAGGCGCCTGATTTCCCCACTCCTGGCGGACGTACGTCAGCACGGCAGCGATCCGATCGTCGGAAAGGTTGAAGCCGGACCCAGCGACACGACCGGCGGGTGGCATCATTGAATTGTAATCAACGCCCTTCACCTTCACGGGACCTTGCAGTCCATGGAGGGCGATACGAATGAGGCGCTCCTCGGAGCCGTTCACCCACTCGGATCCGGCCAGTGGCGGAATCGCGCCGGGCGTGCCCAATCCCGTCACCAGGTGGCAGCTCGCACACACGGTCGCGTATACCTTGCGACCTTTTTCAACCGGGTCCTCCGCGGCGGTGGCCTCCTTGCCCGTCAGCTTCGGTGCCGTCTCATCGAAAACCTTCGGGTCGAAATGTCCCGCATAGCGACCGAGATAGGTCCCGCCAAAAAAGATCAATCCGCTGAAAATGAAGAGGAGATTGAGGGGCAGCAGGCGGTAGCGGGCCTTCTCGTCCGGCTGCTTGCCGAGCAGTTTTTCGTGCGCGGAAATGACGCTGTCATCGGTGACGGCGGCGTGATCGATGCGCGGATCGGAATTCAGAGGGGTGCTCATTTCGGTGCGCCCTGCGTCTTCTTCCTGCCTTCGTCTGGCGCCGCGGCCGGAACCGGTGTTTCCTTCGGGGCGGCGGCGGGCGCGGGAGCCGCCTTTTTCGCAGGCGGAGCAGGCCGCGCCTCCGGATAAACATAGGCGTGGTTCAAACCGAGCAGGTAGGCCACGAGTGACTGGGCGCGCTCGGTGGGCACGATCTCGCGCCCGGCGGTTGAAGCGTCCCGGCCGGTCAGCCGCAATGCGGCGGCCGAGCGCTGGCCGGCGATCGCACGTTCCTCGAAGAGGAACCGGTAGCGCGGATGAGTGGCGGAGCCCAGGTAAAGCAACTTCATCAAATCCTCGGCATCCGGCGCACTGGGCTTGCGGCCGGCCAGGTTCGCCAAATCGGAGCCGAGGCGCAGCGAGCCAAGTTGCGGACGAATCTCGTGAATGTAATCGCGGGCCACGCTCTGGCGCTCACCCCAACCGCGCGCCTGGTCCGACCCGTAGCCCGGCCGGCGCACCTGCTGCGTATGGCACGACGCACACCCAAGATCCGCATAAACAAGCTGCCCGCGCGCCGCGTTGCCGGATGGGCGAAGTGGATACGACTGTTGATCACCGTCGTCAAAGTAAGGCGTGAGCGCTCCCAGCTGAGCGTGGGTGCCAACGACAATTGATGCCCACGAAATCGTCAGCGCGACCAGAAGACCAAATAGGAAAACAGGCGCGTTCTTCATGTCGCGGTTGCCTCCAGGGTCGCCGGCTGACGAAGCACGCCAGGGGTGGCGGCGTCCGCCGTCGAGCACGGGCAGACGCTTTGGAAAAAGTTAACGGCCAGCAGCAGATTCGCCGCCACCATGACCAGTTGAGAGGCGGTCGCCAGCAGCAGCGGCACACGAATCTGATTGATGATATCTGCCATGGGGATCTTGCCGTCCAACAGATAACCACCCTGCATCCAGCCGGCCACCGCCAGGCTGAGCACGGCACCGATGACACCCACCGTGAAGAGTACACGGTGCCCCACGGTCAAAGCTCCCGAGGACCATGGCCGCGCCGTCAACCGCGGGACCATGTAGTAGATGCCCGCGAAAAAGAGCATGGAAATCGCGCCTTGGTAGGCGAGTTGCTCGAGCGCACTCGTCGCAAACGTGAAATGCAGGCGCTCGGCCACGCCTCGAAATGAGCCAATTGCACTCAACACGCCGGAAAGCAGGTAAGCACCGATTCCATAGCGCACGAAGCTCAGCGCGTTGCCCGTCCCGGACAATGCGACACGCATGTTCAAGGCCAGCACGAGATGGTGAAACAGCACCATCACCGATGCGATGATTGCGACGGTGGCGACCCACGCCGGCGCGGGTCCGCCGACCAGAGCGCGACCAGCCGTCCATCCTCCCGCGAGCAGCAACATCCAGAAGCCGACCGGGGCGAATTCATAGCTCGGCAAAGTCCGGCCCGTCACTTTGGGGACGATGTAATACGCAACCGCAAGGGCAAGGGGCGCGAGCCATAACGCCCAGATGCCTTCCGCGAACCAGGCGGCGACAATCGGTTGAAGAATCCCCCTCAGCGGGGACCAAAGCAGGACGACTTGGGCCGCGGTGAGCAACCAGGGGAAAAGAAACAAGGCCGCGACGACATACCATTGGGAGGCATAGGTTGAATCAACGCGCCGACCCGACCACGCGAGCGTGCCGGCAATGGCCATCGCGGCATATGCGATCACGAGCAATGGCTGCACGTAACGCGGCATCTGCAGCATCGCGAACGACGTCATGTCCCCGATGGCGATGCCCACCATGCCAATCACCACCCCGAGATTCCAGAAGAGGGTGCCCGTAACGGTCCAGTTGAGTGCGCGCAGCAGATTGCCGCCGAGCCGGCCAACAATCCAGAGGCCGGTGGCGAGCCCGGCATTCGCAGCCCAGCCATAAATGAAAGCGGTCTCGCGCAGAGCATGAGCGCGGCCGTGCGTGAACCAGGGAAGATCCTGGAGGAACGCGGGCGAGTGCAGCTGGATGGCGGCGATCAGGGCGAGGATCCCGCTGCCAATGAGCCAGAGCACGGCGGCGCCCAGCAGCAGCAGCAGGGGGCCGCGCGCGCGGGTGTCCATGGCCGTGATTTCGGCCGGAAGGGCGTTCGTCGGGGCGTCGGTCATCGCGAATTGTTCTGGCGCGGCAGAGTCACCGGTCGCACCTGGTTCCTGCCGCCATATTGCTCGACCGTCAGTTCCATCGCCCGCTCGAGGGGGAGGCGAACGACGCCGGCCTTCTGGTCGGCCCAGCCGTAACTCGACGCCTGTTTCGCCTGCGCCTGCCGGATTTCATTCAAGGTGGCGCGCCGCGATACGTTGGTGGCCCGCCATTCCTGATCTTTGCCCATGTTCTCGGCCGCGGCATTCTGCGGGGAGGTTTCCACCGGGGAATAAAAATAGCGGACGACGAAAAAGAAGAGCGCGAACAGCGCCAGGAGAAATCCCAGCGTGAAAAGCGAAACGGGCCGCGGCGAAGGCGGCGTTGCACCGGGCGCCGGCGGGTTACTCATGGTGCGTAAGGCTTTCGCCGATACGCGGGTCGCGAATCGGAATGAGTTTGGCCGTCGGGAAGCTGCGCAGGTACGACCAGATGCAAATGCCGCCCACGCCGGCCACCGAAGTCAGCACCCACAGCAGGTTGAGGGAGAAAAACGGCAGGGAATCGCCATGCTCGTCCTTCAACGCCGGCAGGATGTTGTAGCACATGTCGAGCAGGATGACGGCGAGGATGAACAACGCGATCCGGCGGATCGCATGGTGCGTGATCTTGTAGCGGTAGGACAGCAGCGCGAAGAACGGGATGAAAAAATGCCCGAACAAAATGCCGTAGATGCCCACCCATTTCCACTGGTTCGGCGAGCCGTCGTGATTCACTTCGCGCAGGTTGTACCAGAAGGTTTCCTCCGGCACGTTGGCATTCCAAATCAGGAAGTACTGGGAGAACGTGACGTACGCCCAGAAAACGGTGAAGGCCAGCATCAGCTGACCAATGCTGTGAAAATGATTGTTGTTGAGCACGCCCTTGTAGTCGCCGCGCTGCCACAGCCACACCATGATGATCACGCCAAAGGAGAGCGCGCCGCGGACACAGTTCGCGAAGAACCATACGCCGTACATCGTCGAGAACCAGTGATACTCGAGCGATTTCACCCAGAAGATTGCCGCGGCGGTGAGGGTCAGCGCGGCGATCGGAATCCCGAAGGCCGCCGTCTTCCGGTTCATGTGCGTCCACCGGATGTCACCATCGCTGTCCTGCTGGAACGATGCGCGGCGCAGCCGGGCCGACAGCCACATCCAGAGGAGGAAGAAAACAGCGGTCCCAATCACGAACGCGTTGACGTTCAGAAAGCCCTCCTTCTTCAGGTACAACGGATCATGGCCGACGGTTTGCCCGCCATGCAGTTCATGGCCTGAGTTCATCCACGGCCAGATCAGGTCGCGCTGAACGAAGAGCGAGACAAGGACCAGCGGCAGGAACAGGATGCCGAGCCACTTGAAGGCCGAGAGCCCATGCTCCCATTGGCGTCGAATCACCACCGACCATGAGGCATCGAAGATATGGTGAATCAGCACCATCAGCAGCATGCCGATCGCGATCGCGGTCCAGAAGGTCACGCCGACGAGATATGACATCGCGACCGCGGCTCCACCGGAAATGAAAACACCAAGCGCGGTGAGTCCGAGCCCGATCAGGCCGACGACCAGGGCGGTGCCGGTGGCGGGGGCCGAGGAATGTTCGGCCGGGAGGGCGCCGGGAGCGGTGACAACGTGTGCGCTCATTGGATACCGAGAGTCTGGCGGGCGGCGGGATCGTTGACGTCCGTCGGCCGGCCCTGCTGGGCCCGCTGGAGTGCGCGGACATACGCCACGACCGCCCAGCGGTCGGCGGGAGCAATCTTGTCCGCGTACGGCAGCATGGTGTTTTTACCGTTTGTAATCGTGTTGAAAATTTCCCCCTCGGGCATGTTGCGCAACCGGTCGTCGTGGTAGGACGGCGTCGCGCCCATGCCGTAGCGCTTCGTGATGCCGTTGCCATCGCCCACCTCGCTGTGGCACGGCGCGCAATAGATCGAATACTGCTGGCGACCCCGCTGGACGAAATTCAGGTCGACGGTGAGCTTCTCCGGGAATCCCTTTTGAAACGCACCCGCGTTATCCTTCCCCAAGAACAAATGGTCATCGTCGCGCAGCATCCCGCGGGCGACGGCATGCGCCGGGGGCATGCGATCCGCGCGGCCATCCGCAAAAAATCCGCTGGCGGACTGCGGGCGGAATTTCGGCTGGTACTTCATGCCGGGAAACGCCCATTCAGGAAACACGTCCATCGGCGGCTGCGTGAACTTCGTGCCCCGCAACCCGAGAATCGAGACAACGGCCACGCACACGAAGACGGTGACAAGATAAACGTTGCGCATGGCTCAGGCCTCCAGCTCCGTGATCGACACGCCGCCGGCCTTTTCGAGGAGCGTTTTCGTGTTCGCGAGATTGAACCGTGGATCCCGCGCTTCGATGACAATGAAGAACGTGTCGTCCATGCCCCGCCGGATGTGGTCGTACTTCAACACGGGGTGGTAGTGCATCGGCAGACCATTCAGCACGAACATGCCAATGATCGTCGCGAAGGCGGTGAACAGAATCGTCAACTCATAGCTCACCGGAAACGCGAACATCGGGCTGAAAAATGGTTTGCCGCCGACCACGAGCGGATAATCCCACGCACCCGTCCACCAGATCATCGTCATGCCGGCGGTGAATCCGGTGATACCGCCGGCGAGTGAGATTCGCGGCACAATCGAGCGGCGCAGCCCCATGGCCTTGTCGAGCCCGTGCACGGGGAACGGCGTGATGCAGTCCCAGTAGCGGTAACCGGCGTCACGGACGCTCTCCGCCGCGTGATAAAGCGCCGGAGCGGTGGTGAAGGTGGCGATCAGGCCGTAGGAAGGTGCAGCCATGGTCGGTTAATGGGTCGGACGCGGACCACCCTGCTCGACGCTCACCGGGTCGCCGAAGCCGGTCTTGTGGTCGCCGTGATGGCCGCCGTGCACATCGGCCTGCGGTGTGACGGCCTTGAGTTCGGCCATCGGCATCACGGGCAGGAACCGAATGAAGAGGAGGAAGAAGACGGAGAAGACACCGAAGGTCCCGAAGAAGGTGAAGATTTCAACGATGCTCGGGCTGTAATAGCCCCAGCTCGACGGCAGGAAGTCACGGGCGAGCGACGTCACGATGATCACGAAGCGCTCGAACCACATGCCCACGTTGACGAAGATCGAGAGCACCCAGACCATCGTGGTGTTCTGGCGCACGGCCTTGAACCAGAAGAACTGCGGCGTGATCACGTTACACGAGATCATAATCCAGTAAGCCCACGCATAGTGCCCGAACGCGCGGTTGACGAAAGCGAAGCCTTCATAGGGATTCGCGCTGTACCACGCGATGAAGAACTCGATTCCGTAGGCGTAGCCGACGATCGTGCCGGTCGCCAAGGTGATCTTACACATACAGTCGATATGATACTGTGTAATGAGATCCTGGAGAC
>JBBRCR010000478.1:0-6785 GCA_038204695.1 Opitutales bacterium
CCTCCAGGACATAGTCGAGATTGCCCCGATCGAGCGCGACCCGCGCATTTTCGATGAGCTTCTGATGACGAGGGTCAAGCGAGGCGACTGGGATCTCCGGCATAGAAAAGCGAGCGAAGTCCCGGCATCGAATCCGGTCAACGCCAGACTCCGTTCGAAGCCATACGATAACGTTTATTTCGTCCCAGACTCCTCGCATTCAATGGCACGCTCCGCCGGCCACCGCAGCGCCGCCCCAGACACCGTCACCCAACCACATCCAAATCAGCGCGCGTTGCGCTCTCGAGTCGGGCCAGCGCCGTCCGGACGATCTCATCGGACGGCCCTTCGATCAGTAGTCGCAATTTGGGCTCCGTCCCAGAGTAGCGCACGAGCACGCGACCGAGTCCGCCCAACTCCTGCTCGAGCAAACGCGTGGTGGCACCGAGCTGGACCAGCGTCTCGAGGGGCTTCTTCTCGCGCACGCGCAATGCCGCCGTCCGCTGCGGAAATTTCGTGAGACGCCGACGCAATTCGGACAGCGGTCTGCCGGTCGCGAGCATCACCTCGATGACCTTCAACGCCGCCACCAATCCATCACCCGTCGGTGAAATCTCCGAGCAAATGATGTGCCCGGAGGACTCACCGCCAAGGTTCACGCCTTCCGCCAGCATGCGCTCGATCACGTACCGATCGCCCACAGCGGTGCGCACCACCCGTCCTCCCGCCCGGGCGATGGCCGCGTCGATCCCGAGATTGCTCTGCATCGTGACGACCAGCGTGTTCTTCACCAGCCGTCCCTGTGCCAACGCGTGCGTGCCGAGGATCGTGAGCAAATCGTCCCCATCGAGGACATCGCCGCGTTCGTCACACAACACACAGCGATCGCCGTCGCCATCGTGCGCAATGCCGAGCCGCGCACCCTCCGTCAGCACGCGAGCTGCCAGCCTCTCCGGATGCTCGCTGCCGACGCCGTCGTTGATGTTGCGACCGTCCGGCGTGTCGCCGATTCCCACCACCGCTGCGCGCAATGCGCGGAGCACGGTCGGCGTCGTCGCCGAGGCGGCCCCATTGGCGGCATCGACGACGATGCGCCATCCTTGAAGACTCGCGGCCGGCAGCACTCCGCGCGCCGCCGCAACATAATCCTCAACCGCCGCGCGGGCATGTCGCTCTGACGCATCGAACGCGGTCGGCCCGACCCCCGCCTCCGCAGACATCGCCGGCAGGAGTCGCTCGATCTGAAGTTCGTCCGCGTCCGTCAGCTTCATGCCCGCTGGACCGAAAAATTTAATGCCATTGTCGGAAGCCGGATTGTGCGAAGCGGTGATGACGATCCCGAGCGCGGCCCGGGTGGCCGGCACGGCCCGCGCGACGGCGGGCGTCGGCAGCACGCCCAATGACATCGCCTCGGCACCGCCCGCCGCCAACCCGCGCGCGACGGCGGCCTCCAGCGAAGGTCCGGAAAAACGGGTGTCGCGGCCGATCACCACGCGACCCGGTGCACGCAGCCATCGCGCCGCCGCTTCACCCAGACGCGCCGCGAACTCCTCGTTGATCAACGGACCACCATAGGGCCCCCGCACGCCATCGGTGCCAAAATATTGTCGGCTCATGGTCCGTAAAACTCACGCGTCGCCGCGATTTTCTTTCGCACCGCACCTCCGAGCAGAATCTCCCGGGCGGGAGCGATCCCCGCACGCACCGAGTCCACTTTGCCGACGATCCACAGCGCGACGGCTGCATTGAGCAGGATCGTGTCGACCAGTCCGGACGGCGCCCGTCCGTCCAGAATCGTATCCACCATGGCGAGATTTGCCGCCACGTCGCCACCGGCAAGATCACTGAAGGGCGATGGATTCAACCCGTAATCACGTCCATGCCACTCGGTGTTCACCTCGCGCAAACGTCCAAATCCGCACACGCGATTCACCGTGGCGGTGGTCAGCTCGTCGATGCCACGCTGCGCGTCGATCACGCCGTGCGCCACAATTCCTGCCCGGGTGCCGAGTGCATGCAACGCATCCGCGAGTTTCGGCACCCAGCCGGCGGAAAAGGTGCCGAGCAACACGTGGGCCGGGCGGCCCGGATTAATCAGCGGGCCGAGAATGTTGAACACCGTCCGCTGCCCGCGCGCCGCGAGCGCTTTCCGTACCGGAGCGATATGCTTGAACGTCGGGTGATACGCGGGCGCGAAAAAGAAAACAAAACCCAGCTCGTCCAGCGCGCGCCTCAGCATGTCCGGCGGCGCCTCCAGCTTCACCCCGAGTCCGCTCAACAGATCCGCGCTGCCACACTTTGACGTGATGCCACGGTTGCCGTGCTTCATCACGGTTACACCTGCGCTCGCCAGCACCAGGACCACCAGGCTCGAAATATTGAATCCGCCGGCGTGATCACCCCCCGTGCCGACGATGTCGATGGCGCGGTCCGCCCACGCATTGACACCAGGATCGATGGCGCGCCCGCGAAACGCTCGGGCAAATGCCGCCACTTCGTCCGGCGTTTCGCCTTTTTGCGCGAGCGCCGTCAGGAAGGTCGCCTTGGCGTCCTCACCGACGTCGGTCGAGGCCAGCGCGGCGGCGGCGCGTTCCACCTCGGCGTCCGTCAAATTTCGGCCGTTCGCCAGCGACGTCGAGAGCGCGGCGAACTCGCGCGCGTTGGGCGACGATCCTGACGGCGACGCTGATGGGGCATGGGTTCCTGACATGTCGGACCTCAACCCCGACCGCACCCGGCGGAGTTTCAATAAGAATTTTCGTTCGCCCGCAAATGGCCGAGTCAACCATGTTGGCCGTTCCGACGGACCAAGCCGCGGCGAATGGGGTTGTTGCCACTGAGCCCATGGGTGAGTTGCGGGTGACCTCATACGGAAGGGCGACCTTTGGGTGAGTTGCGGGTGACCTCATACGGAAGGGCGACTTTCCAGTCGCCCGACAACCGGTCGATCGAACGCACTTCGGCGGCTGGAAAGCCGCCGCTCCGTCGGAGGGCGGAAAGTCGCCGTCCCGTTGGAGCGCGGATCGCCACCGTCCGTCGGAGCGCACTTCCGCCAGTGCGATGTATGCCGAAAGAGCGCCCGCGCGGCGGCGCAATTGCGTCGGCCGCCCTTTTGCCGCTCCTGCGGCCGCGACTCGACGGGCGGCTCGGTTTACATTTGCGCCGGCTTGAACAAAGTGAAAACAACCCGCGTGCAGAAATCCCGCCTCTGGCTCGCTTTCTTTTTGCCCGCTGTCCTGTTCGCGCAAACGCCCCCCGAACCGCCGCACCCCGTCGTGGGACCCGTTGCCGAGTTAAGTCTCACCGACGCGATCATCCTGGGTGTGGTCGAAGGCGTGACGGAATATCTGCCGATTTCTTCGACGGGCCACCTCATCATCGCGACGCATTTTCTGAAACTCGATTCGGAGCAAGCACTGACCGGGTCCGATGGCCGGCCGTTGTGGTACAAGAAACCCTCGCCAAAAAATCCGGCCGGCGAACCGCTGACGCTCAAGCTCGCCGCCGATACCTACGTCGTCGTCATCCAGATCGGCGCCATCGCTGCCGTCGCCCTCCTCTACTGGTCGCAGTTGGTCAGCATGGGCCTGGGCTTGCTCGGGCGCGACCCCGCCGGGCTGCGGCTGCTCATCAACCTGATCATCGCTTTCATTCCCGCCGCCGGGATTGGGTTTCTCGCGCACGACTGGATCGACGCGCACCTCTTTTCGATCGGCAGCGTCATCATCGCCCTCGTCGCCGGCGCCGCCCTGATGTTTTATGCCGACGCGTGGCTTCGGCGGCGAACGGCGAAGCGCGAGTCAACGCACGCGCTCACCGATCTGACGCCCAAAGCGGCCGCCGGGATCGGGTTGCTGCAATGTCTCGCGTTGTGGCCCGGCACCAGCCGCTCGATGACGACGATTGTGGGCGGGTATTTCGCAGGGCTCGATCCGCGCCGCGCCGCCGAATTCAGCTTCCTGCTTGGTTTCGTGACGCTCAGCGCAGCGTCGATTTACAAGGGCTACCGGAGCGGTGCGGCGATGGTTCAAGTCTTTGGCTGGACCAATCTGGCGATCGGCGGCGTTGTGGCCGCACTCACGGCCGCGATCTGCGTGCGTTTCCTCGTTCACTGGCTCACGCGCCACGGCCTCGCGATTTTCGCGTGGTATCGGCTGGGGTTGGCACTCGTACTCGGCTGGCTGTTTTACCTCTGAAATCGGATGGCTGTGATGACGCTTGACGCGTCCAAACGGCCCCTTTAACTCCGACCCTTTCATCGTCATCCGCCAGCGTTTCTCCGCAACCGCTCGCACCCAAACGTCCACTCTCATGGCCAATCCGAAACGCAAACAATCCAAACGCCGCAGCGCTAACCGCCGCGCGGCCAACGCTTTCCTGGCGCCCGAATTCGCCAAGGATCCGACCGATGGCAGTGCGTTTCGGCCGCATCGCGTCAATCCCAAGAACGGGATGTACCGCGGACGCCAGGTTCTGAACGTCGAGGTGTAAGCCTCGCTTTCTCTCCCGCCATCCACGCGATGGTCACCACGTCCGGCGCAACGGCGCGAATCGCAGTTGACGCCATGGGCGGCGATCTGGGCCCGGCAGAAGTCGTTGCCGCGGTCCGCCTCGCGCTCAACCAGTACCCGGCCCTCAACTCGATCACGCTGGTCGGTGACGAAGCCATACTGCGGCCGATTCTGAGTGAAGTCGGGCTGACGCGACATCCGCGCCTGTCCGTTCATCACGCGTCCGAAGTCATCACGATGGATGACAAGCCGCTGAACGCGTTGAAGCGGAAAAAGGACTCCTCGATGGTTCGCGCCATCGAGTTGGTGAAAAGCCGCGAGGCGGGCGTGGTCGTGAGTTGCGGCAATACCGGAGCGCTGATGGCTGGCGGCACATTGCGGCTAAGGATGATGGAGGGGGTCTCCCGACCCGCGCTGGCCGCGATTTGCCCGCGTGAGGGCGGTCACTTCGTCCTCATTGATGCGGGCGCCAACCCGGAGGCAAAGCCGGAGCATCTGGTCCACAACGCGATTCTCGGCGGCCATTTTTGTCGCGTCATGCTTGGGGTGAGGAATCCCCGCGTGGGTCTGATGACCATCGGAACCGAGGAGGGCAAAGGGAACGCTCTGATTACGGAGACCAACGAGCTGCTCCGGCGCGTCTCGGATATCGTCAATTACGCGGGGCCGATTGAAGGGTTTCACGTTTTCGCCGAGCACGTCGATGTCGTCGTGTGCGATGGATTCGTCGGCAACATCATGCTGAAGAGCTGGGAGTCGCTGGTGAAGTTTTTTTCCAGCATGTTGAAGGAGGAATTGCAGGCCAACCCGATGCGGGCGACCGGCGCGCTGCTGTCGAAAGGCGCCTTCAACGCATTGAAAGAGCGGATCAACCCGGAACGTTACGGTGGTGCTCCCCTACTCGGGCTCAACGGCAACATTCTCAAGGCGCACGGCTCATCCAACCGGCGCGCCATCAAAAGCGCCATTCACGCCGCCAACGAAATCGTCAAGGCCGACATGAACCAGCACATCGAGGCCGACATTGCGCGCGCCAACGAACTGCTCGCCCACGCGGCGTTCGGCTGAAAACGAAACCGAAACTTGATCGGCGGACGCCCGGTCATCCCCCCCCCGGGCCGGCCGTTCGTGTGCGAAATTGTCCCTCGAAAAAGAAACCACTTTTCGCGTCATCCATCAGATGTCCACCCCTTCCACCATCATTCTCGGCACCGGCTCGTATGCTCCCGAACGTGTTCTCACGAACGGCGAACTTTCGGAACTGGTGGATACTTCCGACGAATGGATTCATTCGCGCAGCGGCATCCGTGAGCGGCGGATCGCGGCGCCGGACGAGCAGACGTCCGACATGGCGGTGCAGGCGGCGCGTCGGGCGCTGGAGGATGCCAGGCTGCAACCGGCCGACATCGACCTGCTGGTCGTCGCGACCGTCACGCCGGATTACCTGATGCCGGCGGCGGCGTGCATCATCCAGCACAAGCTGGGCGTCCCGACGACCACGGCCTGTTTCGATCTGAACGCCGCGTGCTCGGGCTTCGTGTATGCACTCGACACTGCCTGTGCGATGGTCAGTTCGGGCCGCTATCGCAAGGCGCTGGTCATCGGCGTGGAAAAACTTTCCGCGGTCACCGACTGGCAGGACCGCACGACGTGCGTCCTGTTTGGAGATGGCGCCGGGGCGGTGGTCATCGGAGCCAGCGAGGAAAAGGGCCGCGGGCTCATCGGCACGCGGCTCGGTGCGTACGGCGATGGGTTGGACCTGTTGTGGATTCCGCGCGGGGGCAGCGCTGCCCCCACGACGGCCGCGTCGATTGCCAAAAGGGAAAAATGTTTACGGATGAAGGGCAAGGAAGTCTTCAAACACGCGGTGCGGGCGATGGATGAGGCGGCCCGTGATATTTTGGAACAACACCACCTGCGTGCGGATCAGATTTCGCTGGTCATTCCTCACCAGGCGAATCTGCGCATCATTGAAGCCATTGCCCAATATCTCGAACTGCCGATGGAACGCTTCTTCGTAAACGTCGATCGCTACGGCAACACCTCTGCCGCCTCGATCCCGATTGCGTTGGACGAGGCCCGACGCGCCGGGCGGATCAAGCCCGGCGATCTCACGCTGTTGGTGGCATTTGGGGCGGGCTTGACCTACGGAAGCGCCCTGATTCGCTGGTAGGCTTTGTCGAGCGTGAAGGCGCAAAAGAGACCGCAGCATCGGCCAATCACCCTTCATTCCTCCCCTTTCACTTTCGTCCTTATTCTTATTTTCCTTCAATGCGTCTTCCCTTCGCGCGCATA
>JBBRCR010000479.1:0-6754 GCA_038204695.1 Opitutales bacterium
GGATAACCAGATGGTCGTGCCGAAAAGCGGCCACCACTTCCCGATCGGCGCCCGCGCCCGCTTGAGCAGGCTCCTCGATTCGGGCTCGTTCAGCGAGAGCGATGCGGCGGTGAAATCCAGTGATCCGCTGCACTTCGTCGATTCACAACCGTATCCCGAACGCATCAAACGCTATGAACGGGAGAGCGGACTCCCCGAGGCGGTGGTCTGCGGCCTGGGCAGGATCCACGGGATCGAGGTCGCGCTCGGCGTGATGGATTTCCGATTCTGCGGTGGCGCGATGGGCGCGGCGGCGGGGGAGAAAATCACGCGTACGATCGAGACGGCTCAGGCGAAAAAGATCGGGTGCATCATCTTTAGCGCGTCGGGGGGGGCGCGGATGCAGGAGGGAATCTATTCGCTGATGCAGATGGCAAAGACCAGCGCGGCCCTGGGCCGGCTGGCCGCCGCGCGGCTGCCCTTCATCTCGGTGCTCACTCATCCCACGATGGGCGGCGTGACGGCGAGCTTCGCCACGCTGGGCGACGTGATCATTGCCGAACCGGGCGCTTTGATCGGCTTTGCGGGCGCACGGGTCATCAAGGATACGACGAAGCAGACGCTGCCCGCGGGATTCCAAACGGCTGAATTTTTGCTCAAGCATGGTTTGATCGATCAAATCGTCAGCCGCTTGGAACTGCGTGATCGACTGGCGGAAATTCTTACCGCGCTGTACCTGCGCCGGAAGCCGGCCGGCCGGCCGGTGAACTGATCACCCTCCCGCCGCCATGTCGACCCGCGAGCCGCCCGAGTATGCGGCGGTGATCGAGTATCTGTTTGCCCAGAAGGCGCACGGCACGAGCTTCGGCATTCACCGAATGGCTGCGCTGGCGGCGCGTCTGGGCCACCCGGAAAAGGACGTGCCGTTTGTTCATGTCGCGGGCACGAATGGCAAAGGCTCGGTCGCGGCCATGCTCGATGCAATTCTTCACGCCGCAGGCTGGCGGACCGGACTTTACACGTCGCCGCACCTCGTGCGCGTGGGCGAACGCGTTCAGGTCGACCGCACCATGCTGACCGGGCAGGAAATTGTGGATTTCACGCGCGAGTTGCGGCCTCTCGCCGATGAACTCGGCGCAGCCAACCCCGATGATCACCCGAGTTTTTTCGAGTTCGTCACGGCGATGGCGTTGCTCCAATTCTCGCGCCGTCAGTGCGACATCGGCGTGATTGAGGTCGGGCTGGGCGGACGGCTCGATGCGACGACGATCATCACGCCCGAGGTGAGCATCATCACCTCGATCGCGATGGACCACTGCGAGATTCTGGGCAGCGAAATCGAGGACATCGCGGGCGAAAAGGCGGGCATCGTGAAGCCCCGCCGGCCGGTCGTCATCGGCCGGATGCCACGCGCCGCGGAATTTCGGATTCGGTCGATTGCGGCGCAGTGTGGTTCCCCGGTCGTGTCCGTCGCGCAGCATTATGGCGACGATGTCGCGAACTATCCGCACACGAATCTGGAGGGCGACTACCAGCGCTGGAATGCCGCGACGGCGACGCTGGCGGCCCGGGCGCTGGACGCCCGGTGGCGGATCACCGACGCCGCCATTGAACGCGGGCTGACGCACGTCGACTGGCCCGGCCGCTGGCAGCGCGTACAGGTCGGCGGCCGGCTCACGATTCTCGACGCGTCGCACAACCCGGAGGGGGCGCAGGTGCTCGACTCCAATCTGGCCCACCTGTGGGCAGAGACCGGGCGGGCCCCGATCATCATCACGGGTGTACTCGGCGTCGCTCGAGCGCGTCCGCTCATTGAAACGATCGCGCGGCATGCGAAGGAGATTCACTTCGTGGTGCCGAAACAGCTGCGCGCGTGTTCGTTCGAGGAACTCGAATCGCTCCTGCCAGCTGATTTTGCCGGACGCGTGATTCGCGCCCGGGTGGAGGAACTGTTTCCCTCACCCGATCGCTGCACCGCGGGCCAAGCCGACGATATCATTGTGGTGACGGGCTCCATTTACCTGCTCGGCGAAGTGATGGCGCGATTGCAGGGCGAAGGCTGACGAAATCAAGGCGACGAACCTCGGACGGGGTCGCCGTGTTTGGCCAACGTTACGGGGTTGAAAACTCCCGATTCCAGATGCCCGGTTCTAGCCCAACCGCATCAGCTCCGTCGTCGGGGGGACGTCCTTGATAATCTGTGACGGGTTCGGGCCGACGCCGAGATAGCGCAGGTTCGGCAGGTGCTCCGCGGCCGGCCACGATTCCCCGGCATACGCGACCTCCAGCACGGCTTTCATCATGCCGCCGACATAACGCCGGGCAGCTGCCGGCAGCTCGGCGAACCGGCGGATTTGCGAGACGTCCTCCGCCCAGCCGGGATAACGCGCATACACGGGCCGCAGCGTTTTGCGCACGGCCTCATTGCGGGGAACGTGCGGGTAGCGCCGGCCGTCCGCCGACTCGTACGCGATGCAAATCTGTAGTTCGCCGCGCCAGTCGCCACCCTGCGTGAGCGCGTCGACCTTGTTGATCATCACGTCCTGAAAGCCGCCGTAGCGCAGCGCATCGCCCTTCTCGACGGCGTCGTACCAGCCGACCATTCGCTGCCGGCCGGTGCTCGTGCCGAACTCGATTTGCTTCAGCTTCACCGCGAGCGGATGCGCGTCGTCCATCTGCGTGAGAAACGTATGGGTGCCGACTTTCGTGTCGTACGCCTTGGCCACGCCGACGGTGTGTATCCGTTGTACGGGTATGCCGGCGCTCTCGAAGAATTCGGGCGTGTAGGTGTGGGAGGCGGTGACGTTCGGCGAGAAGCCCTGGCGCTTGTCGAGCCAGTACGCCTGGCCGAATTCACCAATGATGGTGTGCCCCGCGCGCAGTTCGCGCCGGACCAGCTCGCGCACTTCGCCGATGTTGCGGGCCAGCGCGGTGCCCGCTTCCCAATACGCGGCGGTGAGCGCATCGAGGTTCAGGGTGAATGGCTGGCGGCCGCGGAAACGCAGGAAGTCGAACTCTTCGCGGGCAAACACGCCGAGCTCGATCGCTTCGGCATTCGCCCGCTGCTCCGCGGCGGTCAGGCGCTCGAAAAAGGAATTCCAGGTGGCTTCACTGACGCGACACACCTGCTGGATGATGCGGCAGGCCCGCTCGGCCCGCTGGGCGAGCCGTCGGGCGAAGAAATTCGCTCCCGCCTGAAAGTCCGAGAAGTGAATTTGCTGCTGGCTCACCTCGTCGACATAGGCGGGCGTGATGCCGCGTCCGGTCGAACCGCGCGGTTCCTCGGCGAGGACCTGCACGCGGTAATCCTCCCACGAGAGATCGAGCAGCCGGTGCGTGAGATCCGAAACAAGCGTCCGTTCGTCGATCAGCAGCCGGGAAAGAACCGCGTAACCCTTGCGCTCGAGCGGCCGCGTTTCCCACCAGATTTTCCGCGGATCGGCGACCACGCCGCCCCCGATGCAGAGATGCGCGGCATCGCGCACCACCACCCCGGCCGGGAGCAGGTTGAGTTTGATGCCGCCGGCCGTATGTCCGGAGTTGGCGCCTCCGTTCACTTTCAACACCACCGAGACCGGCGAGTGGGTGCCGCGGAGTTCATCGGCAATTTCGGGAATGAGGCGACCTTTGCCTTCGTCGCCGAAAGAGATGCCCACATCGGCGATGAGCTGGCTGGAAAACGGTAGAAGGGACATGGTTGCGAGGAGACGCGGCAACCGAAGTGACAGACCCGTGTTGCCGTGAAGGGAAAACGCGACGCCCGGGGAGAGCGCAACAGAAAAATCCCCGGCTCGGAGTCGTCGGACCGGCCCGATGCGTGGTCGGCCAAATCATCCGATTAGTGAAACGGGCGTACTCGCACGAGCGGGACGTCGAGCACCACGAGCGGCACCACCAGTGGCAGCATGAGCGGCAGCGCCTCGGGCTCCGCCACCGGTACGACGGGTCCCAGTTCGGCCGACCAGCCGACCCCCAAGTCCACGCCGTAAGTCATTCCGCCAGTCAGAGTGCCAATCGAAGCGCGGTCCGCCATGGGTCGCGCTTTTCTTTTTGGGCAACGGCTGATCTGATTCGAAATTTGCGATCACTCTCCGGTGAGCCTACTCCGATCCCGGCTCGCTGGCAGGCACTGGAAACCGATCCAGGAGCTTCGTGGCTCCCGTCATTTTACCAGAGGCGTCCCAAATCACCCGGCCGCCGTGCAGCGAGAATGTCATCCCTTTCACCGTGCGGCCTTCGAGTGCGACGGCGCTGGCGGGCACTTCGAGGCGCACCCACTGTCCCGCTTGCGGCAACGGACCCATGTTCCGCTGGCCGGGGGTTCCCTCCTTACCATAGGGGATGAGACTCGCGCCCCAATAGGCCCGGTGTTCCCAGCTGCCATCGTTCCAATTGAGCATGATCTCTTTTGGCGGGTCGTCCGGATCGATGTACACAAACGTGAACAGGATGTCGCCCTTGTCGACCGCCAGCGTTTCCTCGGCGTTATCGAATCCATGCTCATGCAAGGGTGTTTTTCCCGTCGACGGATGCTGCGGCGTATCCGCGTACCGTGAGCGCGCGAGGTCGCCGGGTTTCGACTTTGGTTTCGTCCAAGTCCACGTGTCGCCGCCGGTGGTGAGCGGCTGGGCTCCGTTCGGCAGCCGGCCGTTGACCCAGAATACGACGGGACTGTTGGCCGTGAATTGGGCCGCGGCAAACACGCGCCGGCCATCCGGCAGATACGCCTCCGCTTCGATCCATTGCGCCCCGGCCGTTTTCGGGACGAAGCGAAAAGTGGGGCCCATCGTGGGCTCCTGATCGCGACCCTCCCACACGATACGCGCGGCAAACAGATTGATGTCGGATGACTCCAGGCGAGCGACGACGGGCTTGTGCAATGCGGCCATCGTCGTCGGCATCACGATGCGCGCCGTACCCGACTTCCAGGCGCCGGCGCGCGCGCCGGTGTGCGCGGCCCAGAAGGCAAGGCTGGCCAGGCTCCGGCCCTGATTCGTGATTACGAATTCCGTCTGCACGTTGTAAGCATCGCTCCAGCGATCATACATGGGATACGGCGCGGTGGGCGCGTCATCCGGCGGATAGCTCGTCAGTCGCAACTCGGTCTTGTAGTGGCCGACATAATCAAAGTCCGCCTGTACGCTGCCGATGGGAAGGCCTGAGGGCGGGAGCACGCGCCGGTCGGATTGGGCATATTGATGCACCATCTCCCGCGGACGTTTCTGCCCGAGCCCGGTGATATACGAGACGTTCACGGGATTCACGCCCAGTTCGTAATTGATGTTGGCCACCACGGCTTCCGTATATTCGGGGCGCGGACTGATTTGATAGGCGACCGTGGCGTCGAACGCGCGATCACTCGGAAAGAACCAGCCGCCGCGCCGCTGGCGTTTGGTTGCGTCGGGAAAACTCACGCCATAGGCGCTTTGCCGCGACCAGCGAACGGCATCGTCGCCGGCGGCCCGCAATTCGATTTCACATTTTGTGAGGTAGCCGGCGTCGAGCTTGCCCGCGGGCAAACGCCCGCTCCGCGCGCCGAACGCATAACTGCGCAGGGCGTTGCCGTAGGCGAAGCTCGCCCGCACCCAGCCCCACTGCCGTGACTCCGGGTCAGCGGGATTGAGCCAGCCCATCAGCTTTTGCTCGATTGCCGGATCGCCCGTCGCGAGAAAAAGTTCGGCGGCGGCCCAGGCGAGCTCGTCGTGGTGGGTGAAATCGTGCCCGTAGTGCGTGAGTTTCTGATACGCTCCCTCCTGGCCGTATCTGGCGATTGCGCCGGTCAGGAACTTCCAGCCGAGCAGCGCCTGCGCGAGATACTTCCCCGCCTCCGCCGGATAGTGGCGCTGGAAGGCGGGCGACGAAGCGCACTGCGCGAGGGCGGCCACCGCCGCCGCGGTCCCCGCCGTGTTTTTCGGCCAGACGATCTGCGCATCGCCCTTGTCGGGCATCAGGCCGCTTTCGTAGCGCCGCTCGCGAGGGTAGACGAGAAAGTAGAAGCCGCCGTCGGTGTCCTGCAGCTTCGCGAGGAAATCAGCCTCGTGCTTCGCTTCCTGCAGCACATCGCTGATCCCGTCGCCGCTCTCCGGGAGCCCGAGATTGTCGAGGTCGGCCACGCCGGGAAACCCGTCCACCGCGAGCATCAACGGGTGAATGAGGGCGGCGCTGTTGATCGTGTACTTGCTATAATCACCGGCGTCGTGATGCCCGCCGGACACGTCGATTTTCCCGGTACGCACAAACGGATACAGTTGTGCACGCTCATCGCGCAGCCACGGCGCGGAATGATCCGGTTTCTTCTCATTCAGATTTGCAATAATCTCCCACGCCTTCGCGAACTGCGCACTGGGGGTCGGCACTTCCGCGGGAGCGACATGACAGGCGTCGTGCGTGCAGCGGGTGTACGGCAGCTCATTGCTCACGCCGCAACGCTGATGATAAAGCCCGAGCGCATACGCGCGCGTGAAATTCATCATCATGCCGTCATCGATCCGAAACGGCAGCGACGAGCCCAGGCCCGGCACCACCAGCCGGTATTCGCCCTCGTCCTCGAGTTTGCTGAAATCCGCCGCCCAGACCTGTTGGTAGGGCTGCGGCTTATACGTGAAGCCGGCTTCGCGCCGCCGCTCCAGCTGGCCCTGAAA
Source organism: Opitutales bacterium (assembly GCA_038204695.1). GTDB lineage: Bacteria > Verrucomicrobiota > Verrucomicrobiia > Opitutales > Opitutaceae > ER46. The sequence goes on from JBBRCR010000479.1 coordinate 6,621, forward strand.
AACGGTTTTTCCCGACCACGTGTCGACCAGTTCAAAGGGTGCATCCGCGGGCAACGGCAGTTCTTCGAGATCGCCCAGTGAGTAGCCGACGATCGCCATTTTCGGCAGCCTGGGATGGTAGCCTTCCTGGTTGA
>JBBRCR010000480.1:0-6711 GCA_038204695.1 Opitutales bacterium
CCTGCACCGCACGCTTGAAGAGATTCTCGCTGCTCGCGGCCCAACGGAAATCGGCGGAGGGTCTGAACTTCTTCCGGCCACTTGAATCAAGAATATCATCAAGATCGTCGAGGCGGTGCTCGGGAATCTTGATCGTGGCGAGTGGATGCCGATCGAAATACTCCTGCGGCACGTGCCACGGCAGGTGTGGTTTGGAAATGCCGACGGCGAGGAAGAATGGTTGCTGCGGCGGATGCGCGAGCTGTTCCGCCGCCCATTTCGCGGTGTTGTAATCACTCGTCTTTTCCCGGCCTTCGCGAGTCGGGCCCCACGCGAACAAGGCGGCGGCTTCGTCGGCGCCATCCGGATCCTCCGCCCCGCCGGCGGCCAGGGTCGGGCCGGGTTGCCCGTCAACCAGATTTTGGATACGCGAGTAGAGGTGTTCGCGATCGGCCCCGAAGCCGCCCGAGGTCGGGTGCCACTCATCGAACGCCCAGTGGCCCTGATCGGCGGGATGCTTGTGAAAAATCTTTCCCATCGAGAGCGCGTGATAACCGTGCTTGGAGAAATATTCCGGCAGCGTCGCGTGGGTCTGGACGATGGGCGACCGAAGCATGTTCTGGGAATTGCCATATACCCCGCTGCGATTCGGCATGAATCCGGAGAGCAGGGCGGAACGGGACGGGCCGCACACCGGACCCGGACACTGGGCGCGCTGAAAAACGACCGCGCCTTGTTGGGCCAGCCGATCGAGATGAGGCGTGCGGGCCTGCGGCGAGCCGCCCAAGGCGCCGACCCAGTCGTTGAGGTCGTCGATGGCGATGAGGAGCACGTTGGGTGGGGGGCGCGCCGCCGGACCCGCTGCGGCGCGAGTACCCACCTGGCAAGTACAAAGGGCGGCGAGAACAACGAGCGATGAGGTGAACTTCATGACGGATGAGGAATGAGACCAAAGGGTGGCCCGGCCGAACAGGGCAATTGTGTGTCGCAACCCGGCATTCACGCGCCAGGGGCGCGAGCCTAATTGCGCGCGCGGTGTGGCGCCTTCTTTCTCTCCCGCGATTTCGGACCCTTCAGCGACGAATCGTGTGCCGCCGCTGCGCGGCCATTTCGGTGGCAAATGCCTCCCGGCCGGTTTGGCGGATGCGTTCGATACAGGCCGCCCGATTGGAACGGAATATGAGGCCGAAGATTCGGCTCACGATAGTGTTGAACGCACCACAATCCGTCACGTCATGGTGCCTGCTGCAGTCGGCGCAGCTGGCATGCGCGTGCGTTGAGCAACACGTTCGTACTTTGCACCACGTTGCCTTGCTGTTCTTCCGACACCCGGGGCACCGCCCACTCAGATAGGCGCTGCACGCGCCGCAATAAAGACCGCAATAGGCAACAAGTTCCTTGTCCGCGATGAGGGTTCGCATGATGGCCGGCGTGGCTGGATTGCCGCGACGATGTCAGCACATTCACCCCTTTCGCGGCTCCGCGTATCTTGGCGACGATCCGATCGTGGCGCCGCACGGGCAATGCCGCCCCTGCCGCGCGGGCAGGCAGTGGCTGCGAGCGCCAGCGAGTGGACGCACGTATCCGGCTCGCCGCTTGGAAATGCTCGCCATAAGACACCAGGGACAGGAGTGCGAATTTCTGAGGACAGAGAGGTGAGGTTATTTCTGCGCAGGCCCCACAAATCAAACGCGGCAGATGAGATCCGCGCAGGGGAAGCGCACGGAGCGGCGTTCCTCGTTTGCCCAAGTGGCAGAGCCGTCTCGGCGCGTCTGGGACGTCAACCGACAGCGGCGAGACGCCGCTGCCACTCTGGAAAGCTGACTAAGCCCTGACTCTCCCCTGGCTGAATGGGGGGCAAGCGCAGGGCTATCTCGCTTTTCTCTTTGCGGCCGCAGCGGTGCCGGGGACCGGCTTGCGGAGAACGACCGGTACGGCGTTTTGCTGTGGGGCGCCGGGCGTGCTGCGGCCAGCGGCGACGGTTTGCTCCAATAATTTCGTCAGACGCGCGACGACTTCGGGGTTTTCGGCGGCCACGTTTTTCTGCTCGGCGAGATCTCCCTCGGCGATGCGATACAACTGGGTGCCCGGAAGGCCCTGCTGCACCGCTTCGGGATCGCGTGGTGCCGACCAACCGCCACTGCCGGGGCACAGCGCGAGTTTCCACGCACCCTGGCGAATGGCGAACGCCCCGGTGATCGTGTGATGCACCACGGCATCGCGGGCTGATTTGCCCGGGCCAGTGAGGTTGGGCAGAAAGCTGTAGCTGTCCTCGCCCGCGGTCGCAGGTAAACGGATACCGACGACTTCGGCGCATGTGGCCAGAATATCCGTCAAACAGATGAGTTGATCGCTGACGGCGGGTTTCACTTTCGCCGGCCAGCGCACGAAGAAGGGCACCCGATGGCCGCCATCGAACACGTCAGCCTTGTGGCCGCGCAGGGGCCCGCTCACCGCATGGCCCTTTTCCTGCAACACTTCGATCTGGGCGGAGGGTGAACAGCCGTTGTCACTCGTGAATACAAGGAGCGTGTCTTTGGCAACACCGGCGCGATCGAGAGCGGTGAGCACCTCGCCGATGGCCCAGTCCGTCTCCATCACGAAGTAGGCATACAGGTTAATCCCGCTCTTGCCGCGCCATGGCGGGTTGGGCGCGATGGGTGTGTGGGGTGCATTCAGCGGCAAATAGAGGAAGAATGGCCGGCCGGTCGCGGCGCGGGCCGCTATATACTCCACGGCTTTTCGGGCGAAAGTAGGCAGCACATTTTCAACTTCGAAGTCCGGTGCGGCGGGTCCGAGGCGGCATTGCTGGGGATACCCCGGGTGCAGCGGAAAAGTCTTGTCGACCGTCGGCACCACGGTGACGCGATTGTCGGCGATGAACGTGTACGGCACCATGTCGAGCGATGCGCTGATCCCAAAATACTGATCGAAGCCGACGCTGTTCGGGCCGTTGCTGATCGGCTGTGTATAATCCACGTTATGAACCTGCCCGGCGGTTTCGACGGAAAGTTCGCTGACCGTGCGACCGGGAAGTTTCACCCAATCCATGCCGAGGTGCCACTTGCCGATTGCGGCGGTGTGATAGCCGCGGCTCTTCAAAAGGGAGGCGAGCGTTTCCCGACCTTGCTCGATGAGCCGCGGCGACAAACCGCCGAGTACGCCGGATTGAAGCCGGCTGCGCCAATTATAGCGGCCGGTCAGCAAACCGTAGCGAGTCGGCGAGCACACCGATGACGGGGTGTGGGCGTCGGTAAACCGCACGCCTTCGCGCGCGATGCGGTCTATGTGCGGCGTGGGGATTTTGCCCGCCGGGTTGTTCGACTTCACGTCGCCGTACCCGAGATCGTCGCAAAGGATGACGACAATGTTAGGTTTGTCCGCCGCAAGGACGCTACCGGTGAGCAGGGCGAGGAGGAGGACGGGGAATCTCATGCGAGCAAAAGGGGGCGATGGGTTGTCCGGGCGGCTTCAGTCCGGCCGGGTGACGCTTTGGTACGTTGCCGGCGGATGCGTGTAAAGCCTCCGGGTTGCCGGGTTCCTGGCCCTGCGCTCTCAGACCCAGCCGGGCAACGGCGGCCGGGCGGCGATTTCCATCGCCTGCACATCTGAACAGAAAATGCGCAAACTAGACCAACGGCTGCGCGGTCGATGCTCGGCGCCGCGACTAGCATTCAGCCGCCAGTCATCGTCAACCCCTGACGTCGGCGCACGCCATCGTCCGACGGCCCAACCCCTCCTCTTTACGAAGCTCAAAATCACTGCTTGTCCGTTGCGAACGCTACTGGCTGCGGTGCGAGCACTGCTCGTTTTCAACGCCATCGGATTTGGCGCGCGCCCGGCGCTGGCGACGGACGGCGTCCCCCTTTCCCCCACAGCGCTCGTGGCTACGCCGAATGGCGACACGCTGTTTCTCGCGTGCGCCACCGCGAATCAAGTCATCGCATTCGATCCGCGCGCGGGGCGCATCGTGCGCATCATAACCGTGCCGGCGCCGCCACTCGGTCTCGCGCTCTCGGGCGATGGCGCGCGGCTGTATGTCACCTGTGCCGCCCCGGCGAGCACCGTGTGTATGGTCGAGCCTGGTACTGGCCGGCTCGTCGGCCGCATTGCGACTGGACACACCGCGATGTCGCCGGTGCTGAGTCCCGACGGAAAGATGCTGTACGTGTGCAACCGCTTTGATGATGCCGTGGCCTTCATCGACCTGAGCAAAGGCCGCGAGGTTCATCGCGTCCGCGTGCCGCGCGAGCCGATGGCCGCTGCCGTCACGCCGGATGGCAGGCTCTTGCTGGTGGCGAATCACCTCCACCACGGTCGCGCCGATGCCGCGTACGTCACCGCGATCGTGAGCATAATCGACACGACTGCGGCCATGGTCGTGAAGGAGATTCAGCTTCCCAGCGGCAGTGGTTTGCTGCGCGACGTACGCATTTCGCCCGATGGCAGGCACGCGGTGGTGACGCATCAACTCTCGCGCTTCCATCTGCCGACGACCCAGCTCGATCGCGGCTGGATCAACACCAACGCGCTCAGCGTGATCGACGTCGCGCGTCGCGCATGGCTGAACACCGTGCTGCTCGACAACGTGAGCAGCGGCGCGGCGAACCCCTGGGCGGTGGCCTGGTCGGCCGACGGCCAAACGATTTGCGTCACGCATGCCGGCACGCACGAACTCAGCGTGATCGATGCGCCGGCGCTGCTCGCGAAGTTGCAGGCGTTCCCGGCGGAGTCCGGCACTTCACCTGGTGGCAGCGAAAGCGCGGCGGACCGTACCGCGGCTGACGTGCCGAACGACATGACGTTTCTCGTCGGCGTGCGGCGTCGGATCAAGGTGGACGGGATCGGTCCCCGCGCCCTCGCGCTCATCGGGTCGAAGGCCTACGTCGCGAATTACTTCTCGGATACGCTGAGCGTCATTGATTTGGCGATACCGGCGCGACCCGCCGTCCGGATCGAACTCGGGCCGCCGGGAAAAATGTCGGTGGCTCGCACGGGCGAGATGTTGTGGAATGACGCCAGCATTTGTTTTCAGGGATGGCAGAGTTGCTCGAGTTGCCACTCCTCGGACGCGCGCGTGGACGGATTGAACTGGGACAACATGAACGACGGGATCGCAAATCCCAAGAACGCCAAGAGTCTTCTGTTTTCCCACCGCACCCCGCCAGCGATGTGGTCGGGCGTACGCGAGGACGCCGAGACCGCCGTGCGCGCCGGCATTAAACACATCCTTCATGCGGTTCGCCCGGCGGAAGAGGCGGTGGCGCTCGATGAATACTTGAAGTCGTTGCAACCGATTCCGAGTCCGCATCTCGTCAAGGGGAAGTTCTCCTCGTCGGCGCAGCGGGGGCAGAAGCTGTTTGCGAGCGAAGCGACCGCCTGCGCCCGGTGCCACGCCGGTGCCTTGTTCACGGACCTGAAGGCGTATGACGTGGGTACAGCCGCGGCCTTCGACCTTCCGGCGGAAGAGTTCGACACGCCGACGCTGATCGAGTTGTGGCGGTCCGGGCCCTACCTGCACGACGGATCGGCGGCCACGATGCGCGATGTCCTGACCACGCGCAATCGCTGGAACCGGCACGGCGCGACGCGGCAGCTGACGCCAGAGCAAATCGACGACTTGGCGGAGTACCTTTTGTCCTTATGAAATCGATCGTCCGGACGAGCCGCGCAAAGTTGGTCCGCGCCGCGGCGCTGGGGGTGTTGGTCGCGGGGGCGGCCGTTTTGTTTGGAGCCGCGCCGCGGGTGGCCACGACCGCTGATCCATATACAGAGGCTGTGGCTACAATCAACCAATGCGATCTGCCGGGTCTGCGGCTGGCGATCGAAGATCTCAGTGCGACGTTCGGCGACCGTTATCCGCGCGGGATGATTTTTCTGGCGGAGCTGCAAAAATTGGAAACGCGCGAAGCGGCACTGCGGAAAGCCTGCGAGGTGCGCGAGGCGTCCGCGCCCACCGCCGTCGCCGAGTTCAGCGCCGCGGTGACGCGTTTCCGCTCGGAATCGCTGCTGGCGAATCCGCTGCTCGATTTTGAGCGATTGCTGTTCGTACGCCGCGAGTCGAAGCAACCCATCGATTATAATCTTCTTCAGCAGGCGCCGCATGAGATCGGGATGCCCTGTAACCATTGGTGCAACGCGAGCCTGCCACGCACGGTTTACAACAACGAGATTGCGGTCCTCTCGCCCGTGAAGCCGGGAGGTGCGGTGGCCACGCTGCACCGGCCCTCCGATGGCGGCTACGTGGGTGAACTCGATCTCCGCTCCGAGGGCGATCGCCTGCTGTTCGCGCAAAGCAATGCGACCAACTGGAAAGTTTTCGAGTTGAACGCAGACGGCACGGGACTGCGCCAGGTGTCGCAGATGCCCGATGACGTCGACGCCTTCGATCCCTGTTATCTGCCGGACGGCCGGATCATCTTCGGCTCGACGGCGAATTATCAGGCCGTGCCGTGCTGGAGCGGCATGCCGCACCGGGTGGCCAATCTGTATCAAATGGACGCGAACGGCGGCAACGTCCGGCAGCTCTGCTTTGATCAGGATCACGACCTCTACCCGACCGTGCGGAACGACGGGCAGATTATGTATTCGCGATGGGATTACACCGGCATCCGGCACGAATATGTGCGGATCCTGATGACGATGAACCCGGACGGCACCGGTCAGCGGGCGCTCTACGGGAGTAACTCGTGGTGGCCGAACGCGCTCTATTTCGCCCGCCCGATACCGGGG
>JBBRCR010000481.1:0-6697 GCA_038204695.1 Opitutales bacterium
GCGAAGAGCGCCGGAGTAGTCCGGCGCAAAATGAAAACAATTTCATTTTGCGCCGATCGCGGCTCAGTCCCGCGAACACGGGACAACACTCGAGGCTATGCCCAACGAGCTTCGGGACCTGTAATCCCTGGACCGCTTACGCTCGATCGCGCGCACCTCGGCGGCTGGAAAGCCGCCGTTCCGGGAACGCGCGAGCGGAAATGCGCTGGATACAATGCACGCCAACTGGACACACACGCGCTTAAGCAGGGCTTCATCGGAGGGGCGACTTTCCAGTCGCCCAAGACCGGTCGGTCGAGCGCACCTCGGCGGCTGGAAAGCCGCCGTTCCGGGAACGCGCCGGAACCGGAGCGCCGTTGCCTTGAGCAAACCTCGAGTCACGCTGGCCGGATGAGAGTTTCGCTCTGTCTCGCGGCGATGTTCGCGTGGGTTCTGACCACGTGGGCGCGGCCGTTCACCGTCGTCGCTTACAACGTCGAGAACCTCGTCGATGTCGACGGGATCGCGGGCTTCGAGGAGTATCAGCCACCCCGTTACACGCGGGCGCACGCGCTGACGAAGTTGCAGAACACCGCGCAGGTGGTGGCGCGGTTTGAAAATGGCCGGGGACCCGACATCCTCATCCTCTCCGAAATCGAGGTCGATCGCACGCCCGCCGCGCGCCCGGCGCCCGCGGAAACCCTCCTCGCGCGTTATGCGGGTCTCACGCTGCCGGAGATGTTCGGTCCAAAGTTCAATCGCGAAATTGCCGATCTCCCCGCCGAGGTGCTGCTGGCCAAGGCGCTGTCCGATCGCGGCATCACGGGCTATCACATCGTGGTGGGTGAAAACGTGACCGGCGCCGGCACGGCGCGTCCGCTCGAGCAGAAGAACGTTGTGTTCACGCGCTTCCCCGTGACCGCTTTCCGTTCGCATCCGACGCTCGACGCGCGGGCGATCCTCGAGGTGCAGGTGGATGTCGACGGGGCGCGCTTGTATGTGTTCGCGAATCACTGGAAATCGGGTGCGAGTGATCCGGCGACCGAAGCGACGCGGGTGGAAAACGCGCGCACGCTGCGCCAGCGGTTGGACGAAATTCTGCGGGCGGATCCGAACGCCGACCTCATTCTCGGGGGCGATTTCAACTCGCAGTACAATCAAAAGCAGCGGTATCCGGCGATGAAGACCGCGGCGATGAACGACGTTCTCCGCTCGCAAGGCAACGAACTCGCGGTGCGTGGGCCGGACCGCGATCTCTACAATTTGTGGCATGAGCTGCCGCCGGAGCAGCGCGGCAGCGATACGTTTCGCGGCGAATGGGGCACGTTGATGCACCTGATCATCTCGCGGGGACTGTATGATTTCCGGGGGGTGCAGTACGTGGACAATTCCTTTTCGGTGGCGAAATTCAGCGGGTTGAACACCGACGACAAAGGGCTGCCCGTGCGCTGGTCGTTCGACGGTCCGGGCGGCGCGGGTTTCTCGGATCATTTTCCGTTGGCCGCCCGGTTCGTGACCGTGAACGATGGCCGGGCCGATCGTTACGTGTCATTGCGAAAACCTTCCGAGGAAGGCGCCGGTGCCTTGGGCGTGACGAAGATCGGGTATGGCAAGCTGGATCTGCCGGCGCTGGCCTTGACGGCCGCGAAGTTGCCGGCCGGTGCGATGATCCGGACCGAGGCTTACAAGGGAAAGATTTTCCGCGTGGAGGGGCGGGTTCCCGCGGGTGAGCGTCTGGCGGTCGAGTTTCTTGGCGAGACGTACGACGTCTGGAGCTATGATGAGGCCTTGCGCAATCAGCTTCGCGCGGCCAACCCCGCCGGTGCGAGGATCCGGTTTTACGGCGAACTCGGCCAATACCGCGGCCGGTGGCAGTTCGTCATCCAGGATCCCAGCTGGGTGAAGTGAGTAATTGGATACGGAGCAGCGCAGTTGGCGCTCTCTCCCGGCCGCGCCGTCTCAGGGTGTGAGTTCGTAGGATTTCAGGCCTGATTTTTGCGCCAGCACGCGGAGCGCAAAGAGCGGGTTCGTCTTGAGATAGCGCGGGCCGAGCCGCCGGGGTTCCACCGCGAGGCGAAACAGCCACTCGAATCCACTGCGTTGAATCCAGTGAGGCGCCTGGCGCACGCGGCCGGAATGAAAGTCAAACGCGGCCCCGACGCCGATCAGCACGCCCGCCTCGAGTCGGCGCCAGTATTCCGCCATGAATTTTTCCTGCTTGGGCGTGCTCAACCCAACCCAGATCACGTCCGGCCGGGTCCGCGCCACCTCGGTCTGCACTACGTTGAATTCATCCGGCGCCAGCGGCCGAAATGGGGGTGTGAAAGTGCCCACCACCTCGAGTCCTGGGTAACGCGCGACGAGTTTCGCGCGCAACGCTTCCGCCACGCCGGCCACCCCGCCAAAAAAATAATGCCGCAGCCCGACCGCTCGTCCGTGCTCACACACCGCGTGCATGAGATCGGGGCCGTAGACACGCTCCACGCCGCGCGGTCCGAGCCACACGAGCGGCATGCCATCGGGCGTCGTCAGCCAGGATTCATTGTAGATGCGCCGTAGTGCCGGATCGGCGCGCGCCTCGGTCAGCCCGTGGGCGGTGCCCAGGCAGATGTAGCCGTGGCCCGTGGTGCCGCGGACGCCGAGCACCAGCTCGCGCGCCTGCGCGAGGGTGAGGGCGGAGACGCCGACGCCCAGGACGTTGTAGCGTGGCGGCGCGGACATGGGACGGAACCGTGCGGTTGCGCGGGTTGAAGGCAAGAGCGCGGGCGCTCGACCGGACGGGGCATCGCCTCGATGCGAATGAAACCACGCCCCTCGTGAATTCCGTGGTGCGCGGCCTTGCATTCGACCCGGCTCGACGCGACGCTGGCGGGTTCCCATGGCCATTGTCAGTCTTCTCGATGTCAGCCTGAGCTTCGGCGGTGCGCCGCTGCTCGACCGCGTGAATCTCCAAATCGATCGCGGCGAACGCGTCTGCCTGGTCGGCCGCAACGGCGCCGGCAAATCCACGTTGATGAAGGTGATCGCGGCGGAAATGAAGCCCGACGTGGGCCAGGTTTTTCGCTCGCCTGGCGTCGTGATCGCGACGCTCAAGCAGGAGGTGCCGGCCGGACTTTCTGGCGCCGTGATGCGCGTGATTGAAGGTGAAGGCGGCAGCTTCGAGGAGCACAACGACTGGGAGCGGCACGACCGCGTCGAACGGCTGGTTGAAGCGATGGGCCTGCCGGCGGAGGCGGAGTTCGCCGCCCTTTCCGCGGGGCAAAAACGCCGTGTGCTGCTGGCGCGCGGGTTGGTGGAGGAGCCGCAACTGCTCCTGCTCGACGAGCCGACGAACCATCTCGATCTCGAATCAATCCAGTGGCTCGAGAATTTCCTGCTGGAGTGGGGCGGTGCGTTGTTGTTCGTGACGCATGACCGTGCGTTTCTGCGCAAGCTCGCCACGCGCATCGTGGAAATCGACCGCGGCCAACTGATCGGCTGGCAGTGTGAATATGATACGTTTCTCGTCCGCAAGCAGGCGGTCCTCGAAGCGGAGGAGGTGCAGCGGGCGCAGTTCGACAAGAAACTGGCCCAGGAGGAGGAGTGGATCCGGCGCGGAGTGAAGGCGCAGCGATCGCGGGCCCAGAATCGCATCAACGCACTCAAGCAGATGCGGCTCGACCGCGCCGCGCGCCGTGAGCGTGCCGGCAGCGCGAAACTCACGGCGCAGGAATCTGAACGCAGCGGATTCAAGGTGATTGCCTGCGAGAATGTCAGCTTTCGCTACCACGCGACTGTCCCGGTCGCGTCCGGCGCGCCTCTGCGTGAAACGCCCGTCATCAGCCGCGAAGCCCGCCGCCCGGCTGCCAGCGACGGGGACGGAACGCCCACGGGTTCGCGCTGGCTCGTGCGCGATTTCAGCACCCGGATCGAGCGGGGCGACAAGATCGGCATCGTTGGCCCGAACGGTGCCGGCAAAACCACGCTGCTGCGATTGCTGCTGGGACAGATCCCGCCGCAGGCGGGCACGATCGAACATGGCACCAAACTGGACATTGTTTACTTCGATCAGCTGCGGGCGCAGTTGAACGATAGCATGCGGGTGCAGGATGCCGTGGCCGACGGCAACGCGACCGTGACGATCAATGGCCGTACCCGGCACGTGATTTCCTACCTGGAGGATTTTCTCTTCGAACCGGCCCGCGCGCGGACACCCGTGAAGGCGTTGTCGGGGGGCGAGCGCAATCGACTGCTGCTGGCGCGGCTGTTCACGAAACCGGCCAACGTACTGGTGCTCGATGAACCGACGAACGATCTCGACGCCGAAACGCTCGAACTGCTCGAGGATTTGCTCGTCGAGTTTGGTGGCACGATTCTACTCGTGAGCCATGACCGTGCCTTTTTGAACGAAGTCTGCACGAGCCTTCTGGTGTTCGAGGGCGACGGGGTCGTCTCCGAATACATCGGCGGTTACGACGACTGGCAGCGGGAACGCGCGGCCAAAGCTGCCGCCGCGGTTCAGGCGCTCGCCGCGGCGAGCGAGCGAAAAAGTGGCTCGAACGCATCGGCGGGGCAGCCCGTCAAACCGCGCAAGCTGACCAACAAGGAGCGGGCGGAACTCGAGCTCTTACCGGGCCGGATTGAGGCGCTGGAAGCCGAACAGCTGAAGCGCACGGCGATGCTCGCCGATCCCGTTTTCTTCAAGCAAGGCGGCGCGGAAATTTCACGCGCCACGACGCGGCTCGGCGAAATCGAAGCCGAACTGGCCACGTGCTATGCGCGCTGGGCGGAGCTGGAGTGAGCTACTTGTTTTTCTTCCGCCCGGCCTTCTTGTCCTTCTTCGCGTCGCCAAAGTCTTCGGCGCCTTGATCCTTGCGGCCGCCGATGTCCGCGGCGTTGGTGGACGGGAGGAACCTGGCCAGCTCGGCCTTGCGCGCAGCGAACTCCGGTTTGCCGGCGAGGTTGGCCCATTCGTTCGGATCTTTCGTCTCGTCGTAGAGTTCCTCGTCGCCGTTCGCATAGCGAATGTAACGCCAGCCGGCATTGCGCACGGTGTGATTCTTAAACTGATACGTCGTGACGCCGGGTTGCGACCAGGCGGCGTTTGGATTTGCGAGCAGGGGCCGGATGCTCTGGCCTTCGACATGCTTCGGCTTCGGGATCCCGCAAAGATCCGTGAGCGTCGGATAGATGCTCATGAAGTCGATCGTGCGGTCGCAGTTGGTCCCGGGCCGGGTGAGTCCAGGCACAATCCAAATCAGGGGCGAGCGCGTCGCCTCTTCCCACAGGGTGAATTTGCGCCAGTGGTGCTTCTCGCCGAGATGCCAGCCATGATCACCCCACAGGCAGACGATGGTGTTGTTCTTCTCCGGTGATTTTTCCAGGGCATCAATCAGCCGGCCCAGGTTCATGTCCGTGTAGGCGATGGCGGCGAGGTAGCCCTGGATTGCTTCCTTCCAGCGGCCGGACTTCAGGATCGGTTCATGATCGCTCGCGGGGCGCGCCATCTTCAGGCCGGCCGGCGGAAGATCATCGAGGTCGTTTTCCAGATACGGTGGCAGCTTGATGCTCTGGACCGGGAACAGGTCGTAATATTTGCGGGGCACGTTCCACGGCATGTGCGGCTTGTGCAGCCCGACGGCGAGGAAGAGCGGCTTGTCGTGCTTCTTCCCCAGCTCGGCGATCCCATAGTCGGTAATCTGCCAGTCGCTCAGTTCGTCGTCCTGGCAGTCGAGCGGGGCGAACTTGATGCCGCCGACGCCGTCGCTCTGGCCGGCCGGGACTCTCGGATCAGCGCGTTCCCTTTCGAGATAATGATCCCACTCGGCCGGCCGGCGGTAGGACTCATGGTAGATCTTGCCCGAGCCGCTGACATAATAGCCGGCGTTGCGGAAAGTCGTGGTGAGCGGCTTGTCCATCGGGATCGCCGTCCGCCAGTCATTGCTGTTCTGATACACGCCACTGGTTGACGGGCGGAGGCCGGACATGAGAGCCGCTCGCGATGGGTTGCAGACCGGCGCCGCGCAATAGGCGCGCGAAAACGTGGTGCCCATATTGGCGATCCGGTCGAGGTTGGGCGTTTTCGATTGCGGGTTGTGGCCGAAGTAGCCCACCCAGTCACGCAGATCATCGATCGCGATGAAGAGGACGTTGGGACGTTGCGGGGCGGCGGCGTGCGCGAGACCGGCGCCGATCACGGCGAGGGAAAAGGCGGCCACGCGAGAGAGGCGAACGCGAAGGGGGTTCATGGAGGAGGTTGGTTCCGGGCGGATTCGGACAGGCGGACGCCCAGGAGGCTACGCCGGCGGAGTGCGCACGCACGAAAAAAAAACAACCTCTGTGCGCCGCGAACGATCCCGTGGCTGCGAATGTTCCCGTGGCTGCGAATGTTCCCGTGGCTGCGAATGTTCCCGTGGCTGCGAATGTTCCCGTGGCTGCGAATGGTCCCGTGGCTGCGAGCGCCCGCGAGTGGACAGACATCCACTCGCGGCAACAGTTTATGGCGATATTAACAACAGCGGTTTGCCTTTCCCGGGAACCGGAAATAAAACATCTTTTACTGATGCAACAACGCCAAACTCACATGCCTGGAGCGGTTCGAATACAGGGATGTAACTGAGGCCATCGTGGTATATACTGTCATTAACTACAATTCCATGCTCGCTTGATTGAGCACTCTGGAGACTATGAAGACGATCAAAGATGTGATGACGCCTGACGTGGTGTGGGTCAGCCCGTC
>JBBRCR010000482.1:0-6675 GCA_038204695.1 Opitutales bacterium
TCATGTTCCGCGCCGTCGGTCCCGGGCTCGCGACATTCGGTGTAACGGGAATTCTGCCCGCTCCGGTGATGACCTTGTATACTGGGTCGCAATCGGTCGCCACCAATACCCGCTGGCAAACGGCGCCGAATGCGGTGGAAATTCGGCGCGCGGCCCAACGCACGGGTGCGTTTGAACTGGCAGACGCAAGTGGCGACAGCGCACTCCTGGTGACGCTGCCACCGGGCGAATACACCCTCCAGGTTTCCGGTGCGAACAATGCAACCGGCATCGTCCTCGTGGAAATCTACGAGGTGCCGTGATTCTCTCCTCTGCGCGTGCCCGCCGAAGGCGGAACATCCACTTTTTCGCGAATGCGACGAGCCCGAGGCGGAGCGGGTCGCCCCACCTATTGTCTTCGTGGACTCGCAGCGAGCCGGCGAACGGAGTCACCCACACCGTGCGAGTCCACGTATGCGTCCCATCCGGATACGGCCGGTCAGAAGGTCACGCTGTTCGTCCAGACATACATGCGCGGCTGGCCGTAGAACGTGACACCGAGATTGGCGGGATTCGTGAACCCGGAACCGTTGTTCGGCAGTGTGCCGAGGACGTAATGGTTGAAGACGTTCTCGAGGTTGACCTGGGTGACGAAGCCGAAGCGCGGACCGAGCTTGCGACGGTAGGAAACCACGAGATTGGCCTGCCAGGTGTCGGGTGAACCAAACCGAAAGCGGCCGCCGCCGGGTGCATTGTAATAAAACGTTCGGTTCTTCAGGCCGACGGCCACCGTGCCTCCGACACCAAACCCTTTGAGAAAGTTGTCGCGGGAGAACGTGTAGTTGTTCGTCAGCACGAAACGGTATTGGGAGTAGCCGACGGTCGATTCGCCTTTGCGGGCGACCACGGTGGTGCCCTTCGTGCCATTGGGGTCGGACCAAAAATAGGGGATGTCGCTCGTCAGGAGGCCGGTCACGCCCGTCAGCGCGGTGCCGTTGGGCCCGACGAAAAACTGCAGCACGCGGCGGAGATTGCTGGCCAGGAGCCGGCCGTTGTCGTCGGACGGCTGCGCCCAGTAGGGGCTCGTGCGCTCGTTCATCATCCCAAGCGTCAGCGGCTCCCACGTGCCCTGACTCTGAATCGTGGCGGGATCGATCTGGCGGTTCAGCGTGGCGATGTTGGCCGTGATGACCACCGGCGTGGTCGGGACGAGGAAAGGCTGGCCGTTCTGGTAGGTGACCGCGCCACTCCGAAGGTGAAACTGGTCGTTCCAGAGAATCGGGTAAGACTTGTCGGTGAGGTTCTGGCCGTCGGCCGAGGTGGCGGCCAGACGCACGCGCCAGTTGGGCGTGGGGCTCGCGGTGAGAATAAGTTCGAGGCCTTTGGTAGTGCGGTCGAGATTGACCCACTGATTCTTGGCGCCGGCCGGGCCGTTGTGCGCGCCGTTGAGTCCGTTGGGATTGATCAGATCCCGCACCCCGGTGCCGGCGTTGATCATTTCGTCCTTGGAATCGGTGGTGAAGTATTGGACGGAACCGGAGATGCGGCCGTCACGGCTATTGAACTTGAGCCCAATCTCCTGGCCGGTGCCGCTCGACGTGCGCGGGGCGTTGCCGAGCGGATCGTTGGCATTCACCAGCGGTGTGTTGTAGGTGCTCGAAAGGCTGTAGTAGGCGCGGAGCCAGTCGAGGATCCCGGCATTGAGCCCCAGGTTGTAGCTGCGGGTGTTCTTGGTGCTTTCGGCCCACGGCTCGGTGACCGTCGAGGTGATGTTGGGCGTGCGTTTGTACGTCTCGTTACCACGGATACCGACGAGCGTGCCGAAGCGATCGTGGAACCAGCTCGTGTAATTCGAAGTGTAATAACCGGCCGTGCGCTGTTCCCAATGGTGGCCGTCGTTGTTCTGTCCGCTGACCCCGGCCACGCCGGCGAGGGAGGCCAGTCCGAGGGGATTGTTCGGTCCCACCCATGTGGGATCGCGCGGATTGTTGGCCATGCGCACGTAATTCTGCCCGTTGGCGGTGAGGCGGGGCGAGAGCCAGCCCCCGCGCTGGTACGGCTTCTTCACCGGGCTGCTGCCCACCGGCCACCACTGCGTCGGCATGGGCGTGCGGCCCAAGTTCGTCGGTATCGCCGGATTGGAGACAAGATTGAAATTCGAATCGGCGAGAAAGTAGAGGAAGTTCGTGGGTCCCGTGTCGGCCCATTCGATGTCATAACCGAGGAGCGTCTGGGTCTGGGCCCGCCCCGCGAGAAAATCCTTCGTGAGCATCGCCGTGCCCCGCACCGCCCAGCGGCGCGTGGGCTGCTCGACATCATTGAACCTGGCCCCGTTGGCCCATTCGTTCAGCGGGTTGCCGTTGAGGAGCGGGGCGCTGAGATTGGTGATGTTGCCGTTGGCCCGGTCGGTGGTGTTGTCGTTGTAAAGAACGTTGAACTGGGTGGAGAGCCACCTGGCCCAGACCGATTCCGCGCTGACGGTGTAGATCTTGTTCGTGGTGTACTCGCTGGCGGCCCACCCGGCCCAGGAGTTGATGTTGTCCCACGTGAGCCCCCCGTTGGCGATCGCGCCGCGCGGCCAGGGCTGGCCGGTGGCGGGATCGATCGCGCCCGTGAGGTGGTTGCGGAGCATGTACGCGAGACCGTAGTTGTGACGGGGATCCGTCGCGGCATTCGTAAAACCGATGTTCTCCTGATTGGTGTTGAGGATCCGCTCGTTGAGCGTGCCCTGCGCCTGGGCGCGGATCGTCGTGCGGAGCGGCGCCACCTTGAATGCCACCTGCGTGTAGTACCCCCGGGTCTCGTAGCCGACGAAAACCCGGCGGTATTTCTGGGCGTCACCGAGGAGGCTGAAGCGCACCGCGACGTTGTCCGCTCCCCAATTGTAGTCGAACTGGGCCTGTTTGGATCCGTACTGGTCGATCCGATACGTGGTAGTGCCGTTGCGGCGGTTGAAGTGGGCGCGCTTCGAGACGGTATTGAGCGTCCCTCCCGCGCCGCCGGCGCCATACAACAGCCCCTGCGGCCCGCGCACGACCTCGGCCCGCTCGACGTCAAACGTGCTCGAGATTCCCGTGGCGGTCGTGCCGGAGTTGGATCCGCCCGTGGTGGTGAAGCCGTCGCGATGAATCATGCCCGCGCCGGTGCCGCGCGTGCCGAGTCCCTGGTTGCCGACGCGGTCGCCCGGCTGCTGCGAGAGGGCGTCGGCATCGGGATTCGACATCACCGTGCCGGCCCCGGCACCGTAGCCGAGCATCATCTCCTCGATGGAGGTGGCGCTGATATCCCGCATGAAGTCCTCCGTGAAGATATCCGCCGAGACCGGGACCTTGTTGAGGGCCGTGCGGAACTGCGTGATCGAATTCGAATTGAGCGCGCCGTAACTGTTGTCCTTTTCGGTGCTCACCTCGAAAGGGCTGAGTTGGATCGCTTCGCCTGCCGGTGCCTTGTCCGCCACCGCAGGCGAACTCGCGGGCGGCGGGGCCATCGCCTGGGCGGCGACCGTTGAAGGGAGGAGTGCAACGGCCGCACTCCAAACGAGGAGCATCTTGGGGTGATGAGACTTCATAAGCAGCGGGGTTCCAACCTGGGCTCGCAAGACCGGCGAGAACGGAGAGATCGGCGAAGCGAGACGTGGCGGGCGAGATTTCTCAAGGCCGGATGTCTGGTGCCGCGGTTGGCTGGGTCGTTGAGCGGGCCATTTTCGATGTTGCTGTATACTTGACCCCGGGCGCTTCAACTTGCGGAGTGCAAGGTGCGCGGCGGCTTCCCCACAGCCGGTCACCCTCCGGCGATGACATTGTCCCACACCCAAAAAAACCTTTCTGCATCATGAATCGCTTCCTGCTCTCCCTCGCATTGGCCCTTCCCACCATCACGGCTCACGCTGAAAACTGGGCCAACTGGCGCGGTCCCTTGCATAACGGCTCCAGCCCGGAAAAGGGCCTGCCGGAAAAGTTCAGCAAGACCGAGGGCGTGAAATGGGCCGCGGCGCTCCCCGGTTCGTCCGCCGCGACGCCCGTGATCTGGGGTGACTTTGTGTTCCTGACCGCCGCCGATTCGACGGTCAACAAGCAGATCGCCCTCTGCCTCGACCGCCGCACGGGCAAGGAACGCTGGCGGGCGGAGATCAGCGAATTCGCCACGGACGGCCAGTACAGCAACACCTGCTCTCCTTCCCCGGTAACCGACGGCAAGACAGTCGTATTCTTCTTCGGCACCGGCGATCTCGTCGCGTTTGATGTCGCAGGGAAAAAACTCTGGGAACGAAACTTGGCGCCGTTTGCATTCCAATGGACGTTCTCGGCCAGCCCGCTGCTGCACGACGGACGCCTCATCATGCAGGTCCTCCAGCGCGACGTCGCGGTGCGGGGTCGCGGCAAGCCGACCGGCAACGAGTCCTACCTGCTCGCGATGGAACCGGCCACCGGCAAGGAGATCTGGCGGAGTGTCCGACCCTCCGACGCCGTGGCCGAATCACGCGAGGCCTACAGCACTCCGCTGCCCTTCACCCACAACGGCCGCCAGGAACTCGTCATCATCGGCGGCGATTGCATCACGGGGCACGAACCCACGACCGGCCGGGAACTCTGGCGCTGGGGCACTTGGAATCCGACCAGGATCGGCCACTGGCGCCTCGTTCCGTCGCCCACGGTCGGCGGGGGCGTCATCCTGGCATGCGGTCCAAAAAATGCTCCCGTCTACGCCGTGAAAGCCGGCGGCCGCGGCAAACTCTCCCACAAGGATCTCGCCTGGCAAAGCCACGTGCAACAAACGGAGGACGCCGCCGAGGCCGCCCCCTCGATCAATGAGCGCGACCTGACGGCCGACGTGCCCACTCCACTTTTTTACGAGGGCAAATTCTACATTCTCAACGGCAACAAACGAAAATTCTACTGCGTCAATCCCGCCGACGGCGCCGTCGTCTGGAGCGGCGACCTTGGTGGCCGGTCGGTTTTCCAAGCCTCGCCCACCGCCGCCGACGGCAGGATCTATGTGATGAATTTCGATGCCGACGTCTCCGTGATTCAGGCCGGTGGCACGGAGTTCAAGCGGCTGCACACCGCGAATTTCAGGGACGAGGGCGACGACACCCGGCACCGCTCCAGCATCGCGATTTCGCAGGGCAATCTTTTCATCCGCACCGGCACCAAGCTGTACTGCGTGGGGAAGTGAGCCAGCGCCTGATTCTACTCCGCGCGGACCGGCAGCGTGCCATCGGCAAACTCGGCGCCCAAGGGCGTGCCCGCGTGGATTCCGCTGCGGCGCATCACCGGCCGGCCGGCCGCATCGCGCATGATGACGAAGCCGCGATTCAGAACGGAGGCGGGACTCGCGGCCTGCAGCCGTTTCCACAATCCCAGCAACCGATGTGAATCGAGCTGCAGCCGCTTTTCCGGAGAACGCTGCGCGAGCAGCGAGCGGATGCCGCTCAACTGCTCCCGTCGCGCCTGCACCGAATGGCGGAGGGCCGCGCCGAGTCGGTTTCCCAGATCATCCAACCGCAGATAACCCTGCTCCACCTGGGCGGACGGCGACAACAGGCGCAGCCGCGACCGCGCATGGTCGAGCCGGGCGGATGAGTCCTGCAGGACGGCGGCCACGAGCGTGGTCATCGCCTCGGTGGCCTGGCTTACGCGCTCAGCGCAGTCGACAAAGTGACTCGTGATCAACTCGGCCGCGGCACTGGGCGTTTCCGCGCGCACGTCGGCGGCGAAGTCGCAGAGCGTGAAATCGATTTCGTGTCCCACCGCCGAAACCGTCGGCAGCGTGCAGTTCCCCACGG
Organism: Opitutales bacterium; assembly: GCA_038204695.1. Lineage (GTDB taxonomy): Bacteria > Verrucomicrobiota > Verrucomicrobiia > Opitutales > Opitutaceae > ER46. The sequence continues at coordinate 5,765 of JBBRCR010000482.1, forward strand.
CCCGCACCAGCGGCTCCTCGTTAAACGCCCAGAGATCCTCCAGGCTGCCGCCTCCGCGGCCGATCACGATGAGGTCGAAGATCGCCAGACGTTCGGCGAGCCGCAGCATCGCGATCATTTCCGCCGCCGCGCCCTCGCCCTGCACCTTGGCGGGCAGCACGATGATGCGGCCGCACCATTTTCGCCGCGTGATGATCCGTGCGAAATCCTGCACCGCCGCGCCAGTGGGCGATGTGATGAAGCCAACCGTCAGCGGCATTGGCGGGAGCGGTTTTTTCCGCTCTGCCGCAAAAAGACCCTCCGCCGCGAGCCGCGCCTTCAGCGCCTCGAACTCCCGCTGAAGCCGGCCGACACCGTCATCCACCACGACGCGGGTGATGAGCTGATACTGGCCGCGCGCCTCGTAAACACTGATTTCGCCATACACCACTACCTGCAAGCCATCACGCAGTCGCACCGTCTGACGCGCCGCATCGCCCCGGAACAGCACGGCGCCAAGCTGCGCGCCGGCATCCTTCAGGGAAAAATAAAAATGCCCGCTCGCCTGCGCGCGCAGATTCGAAACCTCGCCGCGAATCCAACAAGGCCGGACACCGGATTCCAGGACGTTCTTAATTCGGCGCGTGAACTCGCTCACGCTCTCCGCGCGCGGGGTTTCGCCGACGAGATCGAGTTCGGTCTTCATGCCGCCATGAGTTGTCGTGGACGCTCCGGGGCCGTCAAGACACGCCGGCATTTACCCGTGGCTGCAAACGCCCGCGAGTGGACCTGCCGATCGCGGCCGGGAGTGCCTTCCCCGTGGCTGCGAGCGCCCGCCCGTGGTTGTCTGTGCACCCCCGGGCGCGCCCCGCCCCCGGAACATTAGGCACCCCGGGGAAATTCGCAGCCCACGGGACAAACACACCCCCCCG
>JBBRCR010000483.1:0-6635 GCA_038204695.1 Opitutales bacterium
GTGCTCGCCTGCATTGTCTTCGCCGCGGGCATCACGGCGATCTATACCATTAAAGGAGGCTTTGAAGCCGTGGTGTGGACGGATGTGATTCAGACCGTGGTGCTGTTAGCTGGCGCGGTCGCCTGCGTCGGGTTCATTGTGCACGCTCTGCCCGGGGGAATCAGCCAGGTGTTCGGCGAGGCTTGGGCGGCGAACAAACTTTCGCTGCGCGATCTCAATCCCGCGACGGGCCTGCTCGAGCCCGTCGGCAGCGGATTTTCGCTTACGGAAAAAACCGCTCTGATGCTCGTGCTGGTCGGCGTCGCAAACTACCTTGCCGGGCAACTCGATCAGGATTCCGTGCAGCGCTGGTGCTCCGCGAAGTCAGACCGGGAGGCGCGCAAGGCCATGTACGTGCTCGGATTGGGCGCGATCCCGATCTGGACCGGTTTCATGTTTCTCGGCACCTGCCTGTGGGTTTATTATCAACAGTTCCCCAGTCCGGTGGCGGACGCGGTGCTGGCCGGCACGCGGAAAGCCGAGGATATTCTCCCGCACTTCATCGTCACGGTTCTACCGCACGGCCTCGCCGGACTCGTCATCTCCGCTGCCCTGGCCGCGGCCATGGCCAGCCTCAGCAGCTGCATCAATGCGGCGAGCATGGTGTGGGTAAACGATATCTATCGCCCCCATCTGGTCCGCGACCGAGTTGACCGCCACTATCTCACCACCGGACGGGTGAGCTCGCTGGCGATGGCCGTCCTGATGAGCGCGGGCGCCTGGCTTTTCTACCTCGCATCCACGAAGACGATTCTCGACTTCATCCTCATCGTCACCGCTCTCCTCGGCGGTGGAGTCTCGGCCGCGTTTGTCGTGGGGATGTTCACCCGGCTCGGCGATGCGCGGGCCGTCATGACCGGCGTGGCGGCGACGGTGCTGTTCACCGGTTATTCCGTCTTGGTTATGTTCGGGATCCTGCCCCGTACCTTCAACGCCTACTACACGTCGATTCTCGCCAACGTGATCATGTTCACGACCTGCGTGCTTGCCGCCTGGGTTTTTCCGCGGCGCGGCGGCTCGCTGTTCAACCTCACCGTCTGGGATCGCACCCCCGCACGCGAAACCGCCTCCGTGGCACTGGCCGACCTCCCGCGATGACCACGGCACGCTCCACCGCCGCGACTCCCACCGCCGGCCATTTCGATCTCGTCGTCTTCGCCGCTACTCCCGGCGGCATCGCCTGCGCAGTGCGCGCCGCTCGCGAGGGCCTGCGCGTGCTGCTCGTGGAGCCATCGGCGCACGTCGGCGGCATGTGGGCGAGCGGTGTCCAGGTTTTCGATACCCGCTACGCCGGGCACCGCTGCCCAATCCTGACCGAGTTCGTCGCGCGCCTCGCGGAATACTACCGCACCCGCCACGGTTCCGGGTCTCCGCAGCACGCGCTGGCCTGCTTCGGCGATCCGAGCCGACACGGGGAGCGGCCGCGTTATGAGCCGCAGGCCGCGGAGAGTATCTTCCGCGATATCCTGGGCGAGACCACCGGCGTGCGGCTCCAACAGGGATACCGTCCGGGAAACGTAACCAAGGATGGCACAACGGTGCAGAGCGTCCACTTCGTGCCGGCGCGGCCCGGGCTTGAGGGTTTTCGGGTTAGCGCCACGGTTTTTGTCGACGCCAGCTACGAAGCTGATCTGGCCGCCGCGGCCGGCGCGTCGTTTCGCACGGGACGGGAATCACGCGAAGAGTTTGGCGAGCCTCACGCCGGCCGGCATTTCACCACGATCGAACCGATTGGCGACGCGGGGCACTCCCTCGCGCGCCGCCTGAACCTCCATTTTTTCAATCGAACCTCCCGGCAGGCATTCTCCGGCAGCACGGGCGCAGCCGACCGGGCCATCCAAGCCTACACGGTGCGACTGGTGCTCACAGATCAGGAGGAGAACCGCCGCCCGGTGGCTCGACCGCCGCGGTACGTCCGCGAAACCTATCTCGGCGTCCTTGACCGGGCTGCCGATGCGCACCAACGCGCGTATCCACTTTCCTCGCACCTGTTGCATGGGTCGCTGGAGTCACTGCGGTTTGCGGCCAACATGCCGAACGGAAAAATGGATTGGCTGGGCGGCAATTTAGTCGGGGGAAATCATGATTATCCGACGGCAACTCTCCTGCGCCGACAGGAAATTTATCGGGCGCACATGGATCACGCCCTCGGGCTGCTCCATTTTCTGCAGGACGATCCGGCCGTACCCCTGGCAGTCCGTGAACACACGCGCCAGTGGGGACTCGCGCGCGATGAATACCGCAACCACGACAATCTCCCGCCGTTGATGTACGTGCGCGAGGCGCGGCGACTCGCGGGCAAGCATGTTTTCACGGAGCACGATGCCCTCCGTCACCCGAAGCACGGCCGCACGCCGATCCGAGCCGATGCCGTCGCCTTTGCCGAATGGCCGATGGATTCACATGACTGCAGTCCAGTCCGGCAGCGCGGCAGCTGCAATGACGGTGAGTTTATCCTCGCGGAGCAGACTCTGCCCTCGCAGATCCCGTATCGCTGTCTGCTGTCGGATGCGGCTGACAACCTGCTCGTACCCGTATGCATGTCGGCCACGCACGTGGGCTGGGGAACGATGCGGCTCGAGCCCGTGTTCATGCACACCGGGGAGGCGGCAGGAGTGGCGGCGGCACTCTGCGTCCGCGACTCCCTTTCGCCCTCGAAATTGCCCGGGTGCGAACTGCAATGGCAGCTGCTGCAGCGGCAGATCGGCGTAACCTATTTCGCGGACCTCGATCTGAGTTCGAAGGAGTCGTGGGTGCGGGACATCCAGTTTCTTGGGTCACGCGGTTTCTTTGGCAGTTACCACGCGAGTCCGGACGCGCCGCTCGATCCCGTGCGCGCCCAGGCCTGGCCGGGCGCGCTGGCCTGCTGGCTCGAGGGCGAGAAGAATCCTGACGACATCGCGCGGGCGGTTACCGCGCCTTCGGCCACGACACTTGGGTTGCGTCCCCTTGCTCCGCACACGCCAGCTGCCGCATTGCTCCGGCGCTGCGGCTGGAATGAAAAGACGCCGCGCACGGTTCGGGACGCCGCTCAGGTCTTCGGGGCAGCCTTGCGGGAGGCCGAAGCAGTTGGAATTCCGGCGTAATTGCCGTCGCCATGGAGGCGGGCTACGGCTTCCGTGACGGTGCGCACCACTTTGGACTTCTCCGCGCTGGACCATCGCCGCGTCATCGCCACCGAAACTCCCACCGCCGCAAGCAAGGTGCCCTCGGCGGAATACACCGGCACTCCGACCAGAAAGCGGGAGTTCGGCGCCTCCCACTCAACGTAGCCGCGAGTCCTGGTTTCCTGCAAAAAGTCGTTCAACCGCTCCTCCGTGCCCCAGATGCCTGCCCCGTATTCTTGGAAAGGATACCGCGCGACATACGCTGCTTCTTCCGCTGCCGGCCAAAATGCCATCAGGCAAAGCGTCGAAGCGTGGATGTAAGGCGCGAGCCGTCGGGACGCGGAATGTTGCACCACCCCTGCCCGGTTTTTTTCCACCAGATGGACGGCGATCACTTCGCCGCCCAGCGGCTCGGCCAACACAACGGTCGCATCGATCCGGCTGGCGAGTTGTTGCACTAACCCGGCAAACTGCCGCGCCATTTCCCGGTGGCGCCAGGCCTCGGCGGCTTCGAGCACACCCGGCCCGAGCAGAAAACGGACGGGCCGCGCTGTCTTCTCCAGATAACGATGGGCGATCAGGGTCCGCGTCAGATTGAACGCCGTGGGTCGCGTGACCCCCAGCGCATCGGCTAGTTCCGCCAGGGTCAGTCCGCTGCCAGAACGCGCCACCAGATCGATAATCATGATGCCTCGTTCGAGGGATTGAACCAGATTGCTATGCGCCATGCAGAAGAGGGAAAAGTTGAAGCTCCCGCCGAGCATTCCGCGGCCGGCGCCCACGACAATCACGAAGTGATCGTCGTTCTTCCTTTCAGCGCGCCGGACGCGGGTTCTTCAGCAAATAAAAGAACCCATCTTCCGCCGCGATCACGACGTCCTGAACCCCATCACGATTCCAATCGACGGCCGCAGGCGTGGTGGAATGGCCCGCAAGCACCGGTTGCGCCATCGGTCCTTCATAGCGAAAAGACCATTCGCCCGCCGCGGTCCGGCCCAGCCCGCGATACCAGCTAACGTTTGGCTGGCTGTTCACCACGAGGTCCCGGATGCCATCGCCGTCCCAATCCATAAAACAAAACGTGCGCCGCCCGCTGCGGCCGGGTTCGCTCATCGTGGCGTCATTCAGTCGCAGCAAACCGGATACGTCGTGCTTCGGCTTCCCATGACTGTCGAAAACGCTCGGCCCTTCCGCCCAGAAGACGCGCCGGGGCGGTTGCAGCGACAATCGCTGGTCATTTTCCTTTCTGCGCTCGAAGAGAACCAGAAATCCCTCCGCATCCAACGTCACCAAATCCGTCAGCCCGTCACCGTTCCAGTCCACCGCCAGCGGAGTTGTCCGCCACTGGGTGACGAGTTCATTGCCTTTTGGCTGCCACCAATTCCAGCGCGGCCACTGACGCTCCTGCCAGGCAACTTCAACCGGCTGAGCTGCCGCGAGCCGGGGCTGCGTGCGCGTGCCGACATTCCGGTACCACACCACCCGACCCCACACGCCGTTGCACAGTATATCCGGGAGGCCGTCTCCATCCCAGTCGGCGACGCTGACATTGGTATAGCCCCATTTCGCCTCATTGGGACCTTGGATCGAACCATTCTCGCCGGCCTGCTCGTGGATGAGCTTTCCCTCAGCTGAAAGATAAACCGGCGCCGCCCACCGCGGCGGATCACCACCCAGGTTTCGAATGAAACCGATGTGCCCGGCGCTATTGCCAGCAATCAGATCGTCCAGACCGTCGCCGTCCCAATCGAAGCTGACGGGGGACGCCAACGCCCCAAATTTTAAATCGCCGGCCTGCTGCCGGAAATAGCGCGGTGCGGTGAACTGCGGGACGCCATCCACGACCGCACCCGTGTTTCGCAAAAACGCGACCCGGCCATCTTCGTCGCCCACCACCAAATCCGGTTTCCCATCGCGATCGAAATCCACCGCGACCGGCGTGATCATGCAGAGATCCATCCTTAACTCTTCGCCGCCGAGCTTCAGGCGTCGGCCAGGAGCATATTTCGGTTCTTCCCGGGTTCCGATGTTTTCGAAGTAGGTGAAGCCGTCCAGGAACTCGCCGCAGATCAGGTCCTGTTTTCCGACGCCGCGGAAATCCGCGAAACTCGGCGACGGCAAACCATAGACGTCGATCGGTGCGCCGTCCGAGCCGACGAGTTGTTTCGGTTCACTATAGGCCGGCTCCTTGTTCGTGCCGGTGTTCTTGAGCCAATAAACATAACCGCGCAGAGGGCCGCCCAGCCATTTTCCGGAGGCGTCATAGCTGCCGGCGCGGCCATAGTCGCCGCCAAATTGCACGCCTACCACCAAGTCATAGGCGCCATCCCCATCGTAATCGGTGTACCGCCATTGCTGCGAACGAACGCTCCCTGGCCCTCCCTTGATCTCCGGGTTGGCCACGAACTTCACGCCCTGCGCAAAACCCACCGTTTTGAAATCAGGGTGAACGTAGCCCGGTGTCGTGACGACCGGTTGGCCGTTCACATAGGAGACCTGAGGATCGAGCCGCGGTCGTCCGGTAGCTGGCCCCAGGTACGTCGCCGCGGCGAAAAGCGGCAGCCGCGTGGCGGACTCGACCTGCCCGGTGTTTTGGAAATACCAGATCCCATTCGCCGGAACGCCCGTGGAAACCACCACGAGATCCATCAGTCCGTCGCCATTGTAGTCCATCGGCAGCGGCCAACTCCACAACCCCACCCCCAAGTCGGTGACAAGTGAAGGATTGTTGAAGCTGAGCCTCGGCAGCTTTTCCGGCAGTGTCAGATTGGCCGCGCTGGCCTGCAATCCCAGCACCGCTCCCAGCAGGACAGACGTGGCGCGCATGATTCGTTAGAAGCGGCCGCTGACGCCGAACGTCATCGCCGGATCGTTGCTGAGAACCTGGCTCGGCCGCGACGGACCGCCCCGGTAGAGGCGCTGAGGCTCGCTGAACACATTCATGACGTCACAGAAGAACGTAAGGTAGGGGCGAAACTGATACGAGAGGCCAGCATTTACGATCGTGCGTGACGCTCGGAAGCTCAGGCGCGAGGCGTTATCGGAAAACGAGTCGAGATAACGCCCGGTGTAGTTGAGGAGGATATTCGCGCCAAACTTGCCGCGAGCATACGAGAGGCTCGCGTTACCGCTCTCCGGCACGAAATCGACAATCTCGCTCGTCGAGCGCTCGCGCGGCCCGCCATAATTGCCCGAGGCCGAGAGGAGCGTGAAGTTGGTACTGACGGCGAATCCCTGCAGTGGCCCCGGCAGGAATGTCAGCTGTTGCCGGTAGTCGAATTCAAAGCCCGATATCTTCGCCGAGCCCGAATTGCTCTGGGACTGCAGGGTGAATCCCTCGTAGTCACCATCGAATCCATTGTTCACTCCAATGGGCACGATGCCGATGTCGCGCGTCACGATATAGTCGCCGATGTCTTTGCGAAAGTAACCCACGGAGAACATACCGGCAGGTTTGAAGTAATATTCCAATGAGAGATCGATGTTCTT
>JBBRCR010000484.1:0-6627 GCA_038204695.1 Opitutales bacterium
TCGGAATCGTGCCGTCGGGTCGCATGAAGCCGGCTCGGACGCCAATACTCGTGAGGCTGCCGATGTTGTCGAACATGTCGACGAGCAGCAGCGTGAAGATGAGCGGCATGGCCAGGATGATCGCGTTCATTTTGGTCAGGAACTGAAACGTCAGCTTCAGCATTACCGGTGCGGGCGAGGCCGGCAGCGAAACGAAGCTGGCGGGCAGCTGGGTCACGGTCCGGTTGCCTCCGGTGGATACGAACAACCCCAGCACGGTGATCGCGAGGATGCTCAACACGATCGCGCCCGGTATGCGGCGGGCCAGCAGGATTGCGGTGAGGACGATTCCGGCGAGGCACAGCGCCACCGGAGCCGAGGTGAAGTTTCCAGGAGCGACCAGCGTGGCCGGGCTGGCCACGATCACCCCGCCATTTTTCAGGCCGATGAACGCGATGAACAAGCCGATCCCACAGGTGACGGCGATCTTCAACGGGCGGGGAATGGCATCGATGATTTTTTCCCGGACGCCGGTGAGCGTCACCAGCAGAAAAATCACGCCGTTCACGAACACCATCCCGAGCGCCTCCTGCCACGGCACACCGCGCTCGATGCAAATCGTGTAGGTGAAAAACGCGTTGATGCCCATGCCCGGGGCGAGCGCCAGCGGGTAGTTTGTCACCAGAGCCATGATACTTGTGGCAATGGCGGCGGTGAGCGCCGTGACGGTTACGAGCGCGGCCTTGTCCATGCCGGTCTCGGCCAGGATCGTGGGATTGACCGCGAGGATGTAGGCCATCGCGGCAAACGTCGTCAGCCCGGCCTGCAGTTCACGACCGACGGTGGTCTGGTGCTCGGCGAGCTTGAAAACGCGGTTCAGCATGGGGCGGCGGCAACAAGGGATTGCGGGAATGCGGGGTTGAGGGAAGCAGGAAGTCATCGCATGGGGGAGAGCTCAGCTGCCGCCGCCGTGCCCGCCGCCGCCATGATGCGACCGTGTGCCGCAACCGAAGGAGGGGCGGGCACGAGCCACAGCCGGGGAACGATTGCGAGCCCGACGAAAATCCTCGCGCGCGTGCACCATTCGGATCGATACGGGCGTGCGCTCGCTCCTTTCTCCCTTCCTCCCTTTTCATCGCGCCATGCCGATAATCGACGCCCACGTGCATCTGTATCCGTCCGAGGTGGACCGGGATCCGGCGGCTTGGGCGGCGGCGCAGGGCGAACGGCATTGGGCCGTGCTCTGCACGCGCAAGCGCCGCAGTGGTCTGCCCGTGCAAACGCTGCCGACGCTTCCGCAATTGCTGGCCACGATGGACGCGGCCGGCGTGGATCGCGCGGTCCTCTTGGGCTGGTATTGGGAGAATCCGGCGACCTGCGAATGGCAGAATCGTTTTTACGCGGATTGCGTCCGCGCGCACCCGGATCGGCTCGCGGCGTTTGCGACGTTGCATCCGGCCGCGGGACGCGAGTCCACGCTCAACGAACTGCGGCGCGCGCGTGATGAGGGTCTGATCGGAGTCGGCGAACTGTCGCCGCATTCGCAGCGCCATCCGATCGATGAACCTGTTTTCCAGGAGATGCTCGCGCTGGCCGGTGAGCTTGGTCTGCCGGTCAACCTGCATGTGACGGATCCCGATGGCCCGGCATTTCCGGGACGGATGGAAACGCCGGCGGCGGACTTCCTGCAATTGGCGCAGGATTTTTTGGACACGACCTTCATTCTCGCGCACTGGGGTGGATTGCTGCCGTTGCGCGAACCTCGTTTCGCAGCATTGCCGAATGTTTATTACGACACGGCGGCGTCGCCGCTTCTTTATGATAATGGGATCTGGCAGCGCGTGTTGCCGACCCTCGGCGAGGAGCGCGTGCTTTTCGGGTCGGATTTTCCACTGAATCTGTATCCGAAAGTCGATGCGTTGCCTGGTTTCGTGCGGCTCGTGGACGAGGCGCGTGCCGCTGGAGTTGGCGCCGCCGTGATGGGGGGCAATGCGATGAGGCTGCTGCGAGGGTGGGGTTTCGGGTGCTTGGAGCCGCAACGGGGCGTAGATAATCGGTGAGCGGGAATTGGTTATCAGTTATTGGTTGTTGGTTGTTGGAGGTTGCGGCGAGCGCCAGCCCCTCGACGGTGCACTGGACTCTGAGGCGAACGGGCGAGTGAATGACGCACGAATTGCAGCATCGAAGCCACTCGCTGGCGTTCGCAGCCACGATCGGGCCCAACAACCAACAACCAACAACCAACAACCAACAACCAATAACCAATAATTGAGCCACGGCTCGCCGCTACTGCGCCGCCTGACATCGCAACGCCCATGCGATCACCGGGCTGTTCGGCTCTTTCACGACGAGTTGCAGGCCGGTGGTCAACCCGGAGGGCAGCCGTACTGGAATCGAAAGTACGGGCAACCCACCCAAACTCGCGGGTGCCGTCAGCACGAGGATCCGATTCCGGTTTTCCAGCGTGCACTCCGCTTTCGTGAACGCCGGCGCGGGCGACGCCGGCAGCGCGAGGAAATCATATTGCTCGAAGTAGCGCCGCCAAATCGCGCGAATCCGTTCGCGCCCCGTTTGCGCGGACGTCAACTGTTCCGGGCGGAGCGTCCGCGCGCGGTTCAAGCGCTGCCAGACGGCGCTGCTATAGCGTTCATGAAACCGTTCCGCCCAGGGCCTGTGTACGTCCCAAGCTTCGATCGCCACAATTGTATTGTATATGTCCAGGGCCGGCGCGAATCCGCGCTGCAAATCGGCCGAGACCTCCGGGTCGTTCGTGGCGTCGAAACGTTCCGCGGCCGCGCGACACGCGACGGCCACGTCCGTTTCGATGCCCGGCAGGTCAACATAGCAGCCGCGCGGTTTGATTTGCGCCGGTGCTGCTGGCACCAGCGCCGCCTGCGCGAGGCGCATGTCTTCCGCGTTCGCCGTGAACCAGCCGGCCGTGTCGAGGCTGGGCGCGAGCGCGACGGCATCGCGCACGAAGGGGTCTCCGGGCGTCAGCCGGAATCCGTACAGTCCGCAGAATGCGGCCGGCAGTCGGACCGATCCTCCCGTGTCGGTGCCAAGTGCGAACGGCGTGAGCTCTGCCGCGACGGCCACGACCGAGCCGCTGCTCGATCCACCGGTCGTGCGGCCCGGGAAACCCGGCACCTCGCAATCCCCGTAGTGGGGATTTTCGCCGGTGATCCCATAGGCGAATTCGTGCAGGTGCGTTTTGCCCGCGAGCACCGCGCCCGCCGCTCGCAGCGTTGCGATCAAGCGACTGTCCGCGACGGGCGTCGGCCGCGCTTCGGGGAGGAAAGTCGTGCCGGCGAACGTGGGCAGCCCCGCCACGTCGAACAAATCCTTGGCGAAATACGGTACACCACGAAGCGGAGCGTCAGGCCGCGCGGCTGCGGCCGCAAAGTCCGCCGCCAGTTCGTGTTCGGGGCGGAGCACGGCGATCGCGGCCCGTTGTTGGGCCGGGGAAAGCCGCTCGCGGACGCGCGTGTGCACCGTTCGCGCGGCCTCGCCCGGAGTGAGTTGCTGCCATTCGCGAAACGTCATGGGGCGGACAGAGTGGCGGGTCGCGCGGTATGACGCAATCGCGCCGCGATGTTGCTCGCGCGTGCCCAGTCCGTTTGGTTCGATCATCCATGGAATTGCTGTCACGCACCGTGCTTGCCTTCCTCCTCGCCGTGCTGGCGTTGACCTCGGCTGGCTGCGGGCGAAAGGCGAAACCGACCTCGGCAGATGGTGCCGCCTCGCGCCGGAAAGTCGTCCTCCAGACCGACTGGTTTCCGCAGGCGGAACACGGCGGTTATTATCAGGCGCTGGCGAAAGGCTTCTATGAAAACGCGGGACTTGACGTCGACATCTGGCCCGGTGGACCGGGGGCGGGGATCAAGCTGCGGGTCGCGACGGGCGAGGCGGACTTCGGCCTGTACCGCAGCGACGATGTGCTGATGGCGGCAGCCGCGGGACTCCCGCTGATCATGGTGTCGGCAACCATGCAGCGTGACCCGCAGGCGCTGATGGTGCACGCGTCGAGCCCGGTGAAAACGTTCAAGGATCTGGACGGCCGGGTCGTCATCGCCAGCGTGAGCATGACGTGGATACCGTACGTGAAGAAGAAATACGGCATCACGTTCGAGCTGCGGCCGAACACCTATGGCCTGGGTGAATTCCTCGCGAGCCCGGGTGCGATTCAGCAATGCCTCGTCACGAACGAACCCTTTTTCGCGGAACAGCACGGCCGGCCGGTGCGCACGCTGCAGCTCGCCGACACCGGTTACGATTCGTACCAGGCCCTGATGTGCCGGCGCGAACTGACACGGGCCGCACCCGATGTGGTGCGCGCGTTCGTGCACGCTTCGATTCGGGGCTGGCGCGATTACATGGAAGGCGATCCGGCGGCAGGAAACGCGCTTATCCTGCGGCGAAATGAAAACATGACGCCGGAAATGCTGAAGTTCTCGCGGGACGAGATGATCCTGCGGCAACTCGTCCATGGTGATGCGGCGAAGGGCGAGCGGATCGGGCAGCTTTCTCTGGCGCGAGTTGCGGCGCAAATGCAGGTGCTGTTGGACATGAAGGTGCTGACCGCGCCCGTGGCGGTCTCATCGGTGGCGACGAAGGAGTTTCTGCCGCCGTGAGTGCTGGCGGGCGGAACGAGTAGCGCCGTGCCGCGCGATCGGTGTTGGGATATCGGTTATTGGTTATTCGTTATCGGTTATTCGCTATCGGTTATTGGTGGTTGGTGATTTGCGGAGCTGGTGCCGGCGGTGGCGGCATCTCCCTTTTCCGATTGGAGAATCCGCTTGCGGGCGCTCGCGGCCACGCACGGGCAAATGCACGAGCCGCTTTTCAATTCGGAATGTGGATCGTGCTCGGCGTGGCATGGGCGTCCCGCCCATGTTGTGAGTATCGCCCACGTTCTGGGGCGTCCCGCCCCTGTTCTGAATTCCACTGGGCATCCCGCCAGTGCAATGTCGCACAGCGCGGTGGACGTTGGGTGGGGCGACGGATCCACACGCTGGGCGCTCGCGCCCACGGCTGGCGCGTTTGCGCGCTTGCCGCCCCGGATGGGCAGCGCAACGTTCCTCGCACCCATGAATCCTGAAGCCAGACTTGCCGAACTTGGATTGACCCTGCCGCCGCCGCCGACCGCGGCGGGCAGTTACGTGCCGACCGTGCGAACCGGCAACCTGCTGTATTGCGCCGGCACGATCTGTTTTCTGAACGGACATATGACCCACACCGGCCAGGTGGGAAAGGAGCAGACAGTACAAACAGCCTACCAATCGGCGGAGGTTTGCGCGCTCAACACCCTGGCGAACGTGAAGGCGGCGCTCGGCTCACTCGAAAACGTGGCGCGGGTTGTTTTTGTGAGCGGGTTCGTCAACGCCGTGGACGGCTTTTCTGAGAGCCCCGCGGTGATCAACGGCGCGAGTGATCTCTTCGTGAAGGTTTTCGGCGAGGCCGGCAAACACGCCCGCGCCGCCGTCGCCGTGAACGGGCTTCCGCGCGGCTCCACGACGGAGGTACAGGTGGTGCTCGAGGTGAAGGTGTAGCGTCGTAGCGGTGTAGCGACGCAGCGCGTCGGTGCTGCCGCCACAAAGACTCGCTAACAATCGATGCGGTGGCGGCGAACGCCGGCGAGTGGATGGCTTTAGGAATTCGGTGCTGAAAGCCACTTGCTGGCGCTTGCAGCCACGGACCCGCGGGACGCTCGGGGCCAAGGATTCGCCAGCGCTCGACGCCACGGAGTCGCGCGCGCTCGGGGCGATGGACTTGCTCGACTTCGGATTTTTCATTCGCGTTTATTCGCGTCCATTTGCGGTAACTCAGGCTGACTTGGTTGGAACCACGTTCTCGTCCACAATGGCGATCGATTCTCACGCGATGTTAGTTTGGCAACCTTCGCCGGTTTGCTGACTCTATTCGCCATGCCTTGCTGCCTCTCCTTGCGCGCGCCCGTTTGTTTTCGCGACGCGTGGGATGCGGCCGGCCAACCCATTCTGGCGGCGGCGCGGACGTTCACACTCGGTTTTGCTCTCGGCCTGGTGGCGCACGACTCCCGGGCGGCGGAGATGCCGGTAGTGCCGCCGGTCAGCGGTGAGCTTTCCGGCGAGTTTACACCGTTGAGAATTCCGGGCGCGCCGACATTGACGTGGAAACTTTCCGTTCACGCGGGCGCGTCCCGTGCGGAGCGCACGGCTGACATTCTGGTCAGCGGCCCGGGCACGGCCCTCACCGGCGCGGCGACGTTTGACCGCTGGGACGCCGCGACATGGCGGCTGGGCAAATCGAGTATCGATGTGGCCACCTGGTTCGCGGCGCTGCGACCGGCGCTGGGAAAAGCCTTCAAGGATTTGACGGCCGAGGGGCGCGCGCTCGTGCACGGCAACGGTTCGCTGCGCGCCGCCGGCGTTGCCGGGCAGGTGGAGTTGGACTGGCACGACGGTGCTTTGCGCGATGTCCAGGCTGGCTGGTCGGTTGTGGGGGTGAGTCTGCGCGGAAAACTGGCCGAGCTTCCGGGATTCGCGAGTGATGGTCCCGTGACACTGACGTTCCACGAGGCGAACGGCGCGGGGGTCGTGGCGCGCGAAGGGCGAATCGATTTCACGATCGACGCCAACCGCCGGATTCATGTGCTGCGGGCCGGCATGG
>JBBRCR010000485.1:0-6620 GCA_038204695.1 Opitutales bacterium
TCCAATCGAGGTCGCCGCGCAGTTCGCTGACGAGTTTGGGCGCATCGAGCCCCCGGAGATGGGCGGTGGTGCTCAGATCCTGGCCCGGCAGTGTGCTCAGGCGAGCGGAGGGGCGCGGCGGTTCCTGTTCGCAGATCGTGCGGCGCATTTCATCGAGGCCGATTGCCAGAAGTTCCTGCGCATCGAACGGAGTTTTCCCGGTGAGCAGTTCGTAGAGCAGCACACCGAGAGCATAGATGTCACTGCGCGTATCGATATCTACGCTCGTCAGGACGGCCTGCTCCGGGCTCATGTAAGCGGGCGTGCCGATGAATTGTTCGAAGGCGGTAAAGATGGTCTTGTCGGTCAGGCGCTGGTCGCACGTCGCTTTGGCGATGCCGAAATCGATCACCTTCGGAACCGGCACTCCATCGTGCAGCGTGACGAGAATATTGGACGGCTTAATGTCGCGATGGATGATGCCTTTTTGATGCGCGTGCTGGATGGCCTGACAGACCGATACGAACAGGGTCAGCCGCTGGCCGGTCGAGAGATGGTTTTGATCGCAGTAATCGGTGATCTTGATCCCGCGGACCAACTCCATGACAAAGTAAGGCCGGCCTGTGTCGGTGGTGCCGGCATCGAAGACTTTCGCGATGTTCGGATGGTCCATCAGGGCCAGGGCTTGCCTCTCTGCTTCAAAGCGGGCAATCACGCTCCGGGTATCCATGCCCAGCTTGATGACCTTCAACGCGACGCGGCGGCGGACCGGGCGCTCCTGTTCGGCCATGTAAACGATCCCGCAGCCGCCTTCGCCGAGTTGCTGGAGGAGTTTGTAACGGCCTATCCTCCTCCCCAACTGCTCCGATCCCGTGCTTTCGGCGACCACCCTTGTTCGTTGAGGCGGCCCTCCTTCTGGCACAGTCGCGAGGAAACCAGCGGCATTGAGGTGGCCTTCAAGCATTATCTCCAGCCGTGCCCGGAGCGCCGGTTCGTTTTCGCACGCACTTTCGAGGAAGGCGGCCCGTTCGGCGCCCGAGGACTTAAGCAGGGCCTCTTCGAACAGGTTGTCCTCGCGATTGGATTTGTCTGGCATGACGGATAGTCTTCTAGTTCTTGCTCAACAAACAATGCGCCGTCAGTCCGGGAAACCGATCACCAATCTCGAAAAAAATGGCGCCGCTGAGTTCAGGCTTGCCCCGCCGCAGGCTCTGGGACTGCTGCAAGCATTGCAGCTTTGGATTGAGGTTCTTCAGGATTCTTGGCTCCGTAATACTACAATACCATTGACTGACTCCGTGGCCTCGCGCTGTCGCCAGGCCGCAGGCCGATTTCAAGCCAGTGCATCGCGCCCGCGAACACGCCCGCGCCGAAATCGAGCGCGCCCATGAACAACCCGTTGCTGACCGCGACGACGGCATTGGTCAATGGCCCGGCGATGACCGTGCCGGGGAGATTGGTTGAATCATAAACGGTGCATCGCAAATCATAAATGCCCGTGGCCGGATTCGCGCCGTCCTGCGAACGGCCCTGGTAAGTGAAGGCAGTGCCCTGGGCGAACGCCGGATGGCTGCCGACCATCATTCACACCGCGAGCGTGATGAAAGACCGTCCGAGTTTGATGGGGTCCGTTTTCATGGGAGTTAGCTTGTTTGGAGGATTAGGGTTTGAACAGGCGCCAGAACCTCGCCGGCAACGTGGCGGAGACGGTGGCGGGATTGTTCGTGCCGCTGGGCGCGTTGACCCAGTTGGTCGGCGAGAGGCTGTCGGTGGATTGCAGCGTGAAGCCGGGTGTGGGCGGCGTCCAGAAGAGGGTGATGGTTGAGAGTTGAGCGTTGAAAGAAATGGAGAGGAACGGTGCGCCGGGCGTTTGCACCAACGTCGGCAATGCCCAGAAGCCGCCAGTGAGCGAGGGGGGTCCATTGGTCATCGGCCCGCCCGCGTCGGGTTGGCCAATGGTACCGCTGACGGAATAGAGGCCGCCGGGGCTTTGCATCGCGCCCCCGCCCGCGATCTTGAACCACGGGATGGCGTAGTTGGTCTGGGCGTTGGCTTGCAACATGCCGAGCGTCAGCATCAAGGCGATTGCCAGGCAGGCTCCCGCCCCGGCGACCGGTCGCGGATCATGGCTCATGGTTTGCATGGTTTTCGTGGAGGTCTGGTTTTGTTTCACGGCTGCACGGCGATCCAACTGAGGGCGAACTTCGGCGGCGCGCGGCGCGTGAAGAGGACTTGCGGCGGCTCGCCGGCGCTTGGTCGATAGATTTGAAACGCCGAAGCGTATTGGCTTTCCGTCGTCAACAAGCCGCCCGCCCAGGCAGTTGAGGTGCTTCCATTGACGATCTGGCTGGGCGAACCCCAACTGGTGCCGATCGTATCCCGGGCGGTGACCACATAGACATCCGGGCCGGCGGCGAATTGCACAGTCGGTCGGCCATCCAGAACGGCCAGGCGACAAGAACCGCCTTTGGCCGTGAAGTTGAATCCTCCGCTGAGCGCAAAGATCGGCAGGCTGACGGGCGTTCCCCATGTCGTGCCGTTGGTATCGCTGGCGCGGACGTATTTCATCACGTCCTCCGCCTCGTCGTAGTAGGCGATGGCGGGCCGGCCCTCGACCACGGCGAGAGAGATGACCGTGCCGTTGGTTACGGCGCTGCCGGTGTTCAGGTCGCCCACGTTGCTGTCCACCGTCGTGCGCGCGCCCCAAGTGCTGCCGTTGAGGTCATTGGCCCGGTAATAGACGAGGCCGCCCCCGGCGCCGACGAAGGTGGACCGGAAGCAGGCAATGGCCGGACGACCGTTCACCACGGCGAGCGAGCTATGGCGGCCCGCCCCGCCCGTGCCTTCGACCATGACACGCGAACTCCAATTGACGGCATTGAAGCGGACATACTCGAGGTTGTTGCTGGTGGCATTGAAATAACTGATGGCCGGTCGGGCATTGACGGAGGCGAGCGAGCAGTAGCGGCCCACGTCCGCGTGGTTGGCGACCAAGACGGTGCCGCCCCAGTTCGTCCCCGTGCTGCTGGTTGCTTCCACCACGCGCAAAGAGCTCGACGAAGGCGAGTAATAGGCAATCGTGGGCGTGCCGTTGACCATGGCGAGCGACGGTTCGGCGGCGCTGCCCGTCGTGATCAGCGTCGTGTTCCAACTATTCCCGGCGGCATCGGCGGCCCGGGCAAACAGCAGGGGCGATGAACAATTCGTGACGTAGGTGGTGGTCACGACCACGTTGGTCTCAAAACTCGAACCGTCTCCGCCGGGACAGGGCACCGGAATCCGCGATGTTCTCATGCATGGTGTGGGCGGGAATCCGCAAGCGCTCGGAAAATCGAACTCAATCCAACAACTCTCCGTGACCGTCACGTTGGTGGAAGGGATGGCGGAAACGACACAGCCCACCACCGGAAAGGCCACTGCCGGCCTCCCGCCAACCGTTGCGCTATCCAGGCCCAGGATCGAGCTGCTGCTTTCGGCGGCGGCGACCACCGAATCAATCCGGTTGGTAATGCGTAACTTGAGGTCGAAACCGTTGGTGGAGCGGTTGTCCGTCCGGGCGAACGCGGACTCGGAGAAGTTTTCGCTCAAGGTCTCCAGGTTCAGCGCCAGTGCCGGCAAGATGGCGAAGGGCGTGGCAAAAAGCACGCTGGCCTGATGGGTGGGTTCCAAGCGGAAATAGAAATCATAGGAACTCAAGAATCCGCTCGCGTAAGGCTTGAGCAGTTGGCCGCCGCCCACGCTGGCGTTCGCGAGCTTGTTGGAAGTGACCGCGCCGTCGGCGATGTTGGCGGTGTTCACCACCACGTTCGTCCCCAAGCTCACGGCGGTGATGGAGTTGGAGGCGAGTTTCACCGCCGTGACCGCGCCGTTGGCCAGCGCGGCGGCGTTGATGCTCCCGGCGGCCGCTCCCAGCGCCGTGATGGCATAAGGCGTGGGCGTCACCGGCTGCAATGGCGCTATGGTCGTGTACGCACCCGCGCTCATGCCGGGCCGGACCGAGATTTCCAGCCAACGGGCCGGGCCGGAAAACGGGCTGGCCCCAAAATCCAAGGACACGGTGAACAGGCCGTTAGTCGCCGTGGCATCATTTACCACCGCCGTGCCTAGTGGAAGTCCGATGGTGTTGGTCGAGGCGAAGAGGCGGAACTGGAGGTCAAAGACGCCATTGGCCGGCGTGCCGTTCTCCGTGAGTTGCCCTTGATAGGTGAATGCGGTGTTTTGGGCGCGGGCGAAATCGGCCAGCGCCAGCAGCGCGGTGAGGGCGAGGACCAGTTTGGTTTTCATAGGTTGGTTGGTGAAACGTGAGGCGTAAAACGTGAGGCGTGAATGGGGACAGTTCACGGTTTGGATAGGCGATAGAACCGCGGCGGCAGCGTGGCCGGGACAGTGGCGGGATTGGTCGGACCGCTCGGCGCATTGGTCCAGAGCGCCGGGGCCAAGGCATCGCTTTGTTGCAACACAAAGCCCGGCGAATTGGTGGGGGTCCACGAGATGATCGCGGAACTCGCGGCCGCTGGCGTGATGGTGAGTTGCGGACGGACCGCCACGACCGGGGCGGCGGGTTGGGCCACCGTGGCCAGCACCAGGTTCAGGCAATCCTGGGTATTCGTAGTGCGCTGCATGGTGAAAAGCAGCGTATTGGTGCCGGGGTTGAGCAGCGGGGCCAGGTTAAACTCGCGCACGTCCCAGAAGAAAGCATTGGTGCCATCGTTGCGGCCAGGCACGGTCAAGCCGTCAAAGTGATTCGTCTGGGGCTGCCAGAGGTTGCCATTCACAAAAATGGGCGCGTCGTCAATGATTTCGCCGTATGCCACGTGCAGTCCCAGCGTGGCGAGCCCGCCGCCATAGACCACGCCTTTCAACCGGGTCTGCCAGCCATTGGCGTCATACTGGCCGTCGTCCGAGCTGTCGTTGCCGTGGAAAAGGGTCACGTCCTGATTGTTAGCCGCGTTGCCGTCGTCGTAAAATACCAGCAGCGAGAAGCCGTTAAGACTAAAGTTAAAAGCGCTGAAGGGATTGGTTTTGGCCAGGGTGTAAAGGCCATTGGTGGTGAGCAGGCCGGTCAGATCAAATCGCCGGGTCACGCTCTGGCTCGCGGTCTCACAGGTATCGGCCGCGTAGCCCACCGCTTCCGCGTTGGCGGTCAGCGTGTCCAGACTGAACAGGTTCGTGCCATTCCAACGCAACATGGGTTCGGTGAGACCACGGGCCAGATCGCCGATGGAATGGGTGTAAAGCCAGGCTTGGCGCACCTGGCCTACTAACCCGGTCACACTCAAGGTGGTGGCACTCAGCGACCCCAGATTGCGCAAGCCGCCCTGCGCAAAGACGCGGAAGTCCGTGTTCAAAACCGTCTCCGCGCGCCGGATGCCGGTGGGCAGGACATCGCCGAACAGAAAATCCAGCGCCACGCCGGCGAGCCCATCCGCATCCGTCGGGGTCACCGAAATCCGCCCCGTGCCGAACACATCCGGTGCCGCCTCGATGACGAGTTGATAATTGGTGCCGAGAGGGGTGAGCGTGATGCCGGAGAGTGGCAGCAGCGCGGGATTGTCCGTGGCAAAACTGAACGTCGGCCCCGTCGCATGGCCATCCGGGTCACGGACGTAAAATACATTGGTCTGCCGCACCACGCCGTTGGTGGCGATGAGGGTCGGGTTGAACAAATCCGCCGTGATCACCGCGCCTGCCTGCGCCGCGTAATACCCAACGAAACCGCGCTGCACCAGGACGACTTGCGGGGAGTCCGCCACCGAGGCGACGTGAACCACCACTAGATTCGTCGCCCCCCCGCCAATCTGATTCGTGGTCAGCAAAGTCAGCGTGACGTCGCCAAACTGATTGGGCAACGGCGCAAGGGTCAGATTAAAACTTCCGCCAAACAGGAAACCGCCACCCGCAGTGGACACGGCGTTCGTCGGCAGCAGGGCAGGATTAGACGACGCCACGGCGGCGATCCAAGTGTTGCCAGGATTTTCCGGTTGTGTGTAGGTAACCAAGATATTGGTCGTGCCGTCCTCATTCATTTGGATGGGCGATGGAATCGTGAGCGTCAACGGCGGCGGCGGCGGCAGTTCATCCGACTGATCCCACGTCGCGTCCGCGTAACCCACAGCTCCTTCATTCAGGGGGCTGTTGTTCAGCCAACTGTTAGCCGTGCTGAAATACCACCGGTTGCGCGCAGGTGAAAAGGTCAGCTTGGTTCGGCTCGGCATCCCGTTGAAGGTGGCCAGTGTGGTGCGCGCCCCGTTCGCGAGCCGCACGCGCTGGAATTCGTCTCCCTCAAACGACTTGCTGGCGACGAGATATAGCTCATCACCGAAGAACTCCGCGATGCCCGTGAGCGGCTCAGACGACTCACAGCCCTCGTTAAGTGGATTCGCCATTCCCAGCGCCGTAACCTGGCCGCTGGGAAGGGCGATGTCCGAGAGTTGCGAGCCACCGACCACCACGCGCCCCCAGCCGCAGAATATGCCGAACAAGGAGCAATTGTCCTCCAACGGCACACTGCTGGAGAGCGGGATGATCAGGCCGTTGGTCTGGCCCGTGGCCGGGTCCAACTCGTGCAAGGCGGTGGCGGTGCCGCGGTCGGTCATCGTCCCGCTGGCGTCGGCAAAGGCATAGACCTTCTCCGTGCGCAG
>JBBRCR010000486.1:0-6613 GCA_038204695.1 Opitutales bacterium
CCCAGTTCGCCGAAGCCCAACTCAACATGATCGTGGTCGGAGGATTCGCCGGATCCAGATACACGTACGTGACCAGGGCTTCACCCGCCGCCACCACCATCGGCGTGGCCCAGTTGAAGAAATGTTCGTGCAGACCCGCCGCGAGATTCGACTGATGGGCCTTGCTGCCCGAGAACGCCGCCGGGCCCGATGAAATCCAATTCCAGCCGTCGCCGCCGCTGCCACTGCCGGAGCCGCCCGCGGGCAGCGCATCATCAACCCACAGCGTGAGCTCGGTCGGACTGGTTGGGCTGGTTGGGCTACTCGGGCTGGTCGGCGAAGTCGTGGTCGTCGTCGTGTTGCTCACGGTGACCGTGAGCGTCGTCGCACTCGCGATGTTGCCCGCGGCATCACGCGCGACCGCACCGATCGTGTGGGCGCCGTTGACCAGCATCGTCGTGTCGAGCGTCACGCCGAACGGCGCGCTCGTGTCTTCGCCGCCGAGGTTCGCGCCATCGAGTTTGAACTGCACGGCCGCCACTCCGACGTTGTCGGTGGCGTTCGCCGTTATGCCCACGGCGGAACCGGAAACCGTCGCTCCGCTGGCGGGCGAGGAAATTGCGATCGTCGGCGCCGTCGAGTCCGCGCTCGGAGCCGTCGGGCTGGTGGCGCCGCCCATCGTGTAGAACACACCCTGGCTCGCATTCAGGTAGCTGCCGCTCGTCGTGCTCTCGAGCTTGATGGCCCGCACCATGTAGGTCGAACCCGCCGGCGCGGCGCTGTCGGTGAACGAGAACGTCGTGAGCGGAGTACCGGTCAGCCGCGCGAACGGACCGTTCACCGTTGACGCACGATAAACGTGGTAGCCGGCGAGGTTCGAATCGGACGACGCGAGCCATGAGAGGGACACCGACGAGCCGGTCACGCCGCCATTGAGACTGCCCGCCGGCACGACGGGATGCAGCCGCAGGGTTGGATCTCCCATGAGTGCAATGTGAATCCGGTTGGCGGAACTGTTGATCTGGGTCTCATAAAGCCCGTTGTTGTTCTGCGTCAGCCGCGCGGTGTAGCCCACCGTTTCCCCGAGGCCCATCGGATGCATAAACCAGTGGGGCCGGCCTGACCAGACTGACACCAGCCCGTAGCTCGTCGCGAGTGGCGCGCGTAAAAAGCTGTCCTCATGGTCCCAGTCGCCGTGCCAGGAGCCAAACAGGAGGTTGAAGACACCCCGCACATTGTTGCTCACCATTTCCGTCGTGGTGCCGGTATTGTAGACCGCGCTGTTCCCGATCGCGGCCATGCTCGAGTAGCTGCCCGCGCCGCAGGCATACGCCAGCAGGTAATCGGCCGCCGCCGCCTGGGGAATCCAGACGCCGCGCTGATCGTTGAATTCGGTATTCAGGTTTCGGATATTGCCTGCGCCCACGAGGGGCGCGAAGCTCCGGTACCCGCTCGCGCCGAAGGCTTCGCCGCCGCGGACGCCAAAGTAGTCACCAATGATGGCCCGGCGGGCGGGATTGATGACGCGATGACGGAAGTTGTGGTCGCGGTTCAGGTACGCGCGGAGCAGTTCGGTTTCGCTGGGGAACGTCGCCGGGCCGCCCCACGTCACCCGGCCGGGCAGGTTCGAGAGGTCGACGCGGCCCACCTCGAGTTCGACGCTGGAAGGGATCTGCGTCTGGTCGAACTTGCCATCGCCGGTGCGGTTCGACAGCCGGGCCGCATCGGTGGGATCCGTGTTGATCGACTGCGTGTAGTTGACCGAGTTGTCGGTCCAGTTGCCGTCGAGGTCCCCGTAATACACGTCGGCCGGCCACGCACCCTGGTGATCGGAATGGCCGTCGGGATTGAGATTGCCGGAGTACGGCACGGGAACATGTCCAAGTAGAAAAACCGATTTCACGTTCGCCGGGTCGGCGTTGTACGCCGTGCGAATGAGATTCTTGATCGTCGCTGGTGAGTCGTTGCGCGAGACGTCCTGACGGACCACCGTCCAGCCGTCGCCCGCGAGATCGCGCTGGAGCCGGGTGAGTTCAGCCGCGAGCGTCGAAGTGAACGTGTTGTCCACGATCAGGATGACCTTGCCGCGGTTGTCCACGAGGGCGGCACCGACGCCGGCCTGCACGTAACCGTAGCCATTGTAGCCGCTCGCCGCTTTGGCCACGCGATATTCGTAGGCGGTGCCGGCGCTGATGTTCGAGTCGGTGTAGGACGTGGTGCCGCCCGCCAGCGTGGTCAGGGTCGCCCAGGACGTCGCGCCGGGCGCTTTGCGGGAAATCGTGTAGCTGGCGGGAATGCCATTCGTGTCCTGCGGCCAGCTGAGCGTGATGGCCGCGGGTGACGTCTGCGCGCTGGCACTCACGCGCACCGCGTAATCCCAGGTGTTTTCAACGGCGCGCGCCGCTCCCGTGAAGGCGAGGACCAGACCAGGGAGCAGAACGGCGACAACACATTTGAACTTCATTCCCTCCATCATGCCGGAGGCGCGCGGTTCCCATCAGCCGTGCTGGTCTGATAAACCTGTCGGTGTTTGTCTGACAAACCGGGCACGCAGCAGCTGGCTCCCCGCAAGCAGACTGCTGAGCGCAAGCCCGTTACGGGCCGAGGACGGCAATTTGAAGCTGGGAACCCGACCGGAACGACCGCGGGATGGAGGCCCGCCGCCAGTTGACGGCCACACGAGTGAGGCAGATTGGCCGGACGGGCCAGCGAAATGCCGCGGCGCGTTGGGAGTGGCCGCCGCGCAGTCAGTTAGCCGTGTATTTGAATCGTGGTGACGCAGTGCGGCCACGCCCGCTGCGGCCGCCGCAGTCCCTGGGTGCCGCGGCGAAATCGAATACTCACGTCCTGTTCACCGCGCGATCCGGGGCCGGTTTTCCGCGCGCCACGACGATGCACAACCGCCAGGACCAGCGGAGCTCCGAGCAGGCCAAAGCGCGGCCCGGCAACGGCGCCCTTACGGCAGTACGCGTACCTTGATGTTCTTGTACATCACCTTGCTCTCCGGGTCATGGCCCTGGATGGCAAAGGTGCCGTGGGCAACCAGCCGGCCCTTCATGGCGGGCAGACGCTCGCGGTTGGCCTCCTCGGTGTAGTCGACGATCTGCTTTCCGTTGACGAACGTCTGGATGTGTTTGCCCTCGACCTTGATTCGCATCGTGTACCACTCCCCGTCCTTGGCGGGCGCCGTGAAATTGTCCTTCACGGAATAAAGCCCCGCTCCCTTTTTCACATCCTTGTGGGTGTTGTTGACCTGCACTTCGTAGCCCTTGTCGGGCCAGCCGGTCTCCTTGTATTCGGTGTGGAAATACACCCCGGAGTTGGCCTTGGGGAACGTCTTGATGTCGAGTTGCAGTTCGAAATTCCTGAAGTCGTGGTTCGCAACGGGCCCGACGTAGAAGAGGTGGGAGCGCTTGCCGAAAACGACGAGAATTCCGTCCTGGATGGTGAAGGAGCCCTGGTTCTCGCTCGGCTTCCAGCCGTCGAGGGTCTTGCCGTCGAAGAGCAGCTTCCAACCGGCAGACTTCTCCGCCGCGGTGAGCGTATTGGCCTCAGCGGCACACACGCGGCCGGCGGCAATGGCGAAGAAAACGAACAGGGTGAGAAAACGTTTCATGGGCGGATGAGAGAGAAGACGTTGAGCGACTGGCCGCGGGAGCGCGAGTCTGGGTTTTGCGAAGCGCCTGCGCAGAGTTTCTTTTCCACCGCGGCGAATTTCAGTTTGCGAAGGCGAAGTAACTTGGTAGTTCAGCGGCCACCCTGCGCTGCAACACCCGGCGCTGATGTTTCACCTCCTCATGCGCTGTCTTTACCCGCGAATCCCCAAGGACGTCGCCGTCCGGCCGCTCTAAACCACTCCTCCCTGGATCCGCCATGAATCGTCGCACCTTCCTTGTTTCCGCTGCCGCGCTCGCGGCGCTCGCGCCCGTGGGCGCCCCTGCCGCTGAAAAGAAAAAGAAAAAGTCAGCCGAGCCGGCCGCTCTGGCGACGCCACCCGCCCCCACCCGGACGACGCCGCGACCGAACAGGAAGGGGCTGATGTTGAATACGTTTGGCGGACCGACCGCCAACAAACTGAGCCTCAAGGAAAAGTTTCAGATGTTGCGCGACGCCGGGTTTCACGGCGTCGAGGTCCAAAGTGGCCGCACCCAGCAGGAAGTGCTGGAGGCGCGCGATGCGGCGGGACTCCAGATTCCGAGTGTGGTTCTGGCCACGCATTGGACCCACCCACTCACGGATCCGAATCCGGGCAAACGCCAGGTGAGCGTGGACGGGCTGAAGCAGGCATTGCGCGACGCGAAAGCCTTCGGCGCCAGTTCGGTGCTGCTCGTTCCGGGGGTCGTCAACAAGGAGGTCTCTTACGCGGACGCCTATGAACGTTCCGTCACCGAGATCAAAAAATGCGTGGGCGTGGCGGAAGAGGTCGGCGTGGCGATCGCGATTGAGAACGTCTGGAACCAATTCCTGATGAGCCCGCTGGAAGCCGCGCACTATGTGGATTCATTCAAGTCACCGATGGTCAAATGGCATCTCGACATCGGCAATCTCGTGAACACCGCGTGGCCGGAACACTGGGTGCGTTCGCTTGGGCCCCGGATCGCAAAAATCCACGTGAAGGAATTCAGTCGAAAATTGCGCACCGAAAAAGGACTCAATGCCGGCTGGGAGGTCGAGCTGATGCAGGGTGACAGCGACTGGCCGGCCGTCATGGCGGCGCTGGATGAAGTGAAATACACCGGCTGGCTGATCACCGAGCAACGCCGGCCGGACCCGAACATGAGCGACGCCGATTTCCTCGCCCATCTCTCGAAGAAGCTGGATCAAATCCTCGTGGCCTGAAGCCCGCGAACACTCTCCCAAAAACTTGTCACCACTACTGCCATGAACGACTCGTCTGCCCCCTCCGCCCCGGTGCCATCGATGCCCCGTCGCGATTTCCTCAAAACGTCCGCCGTCCTCGCCACGGGCGCGGCCCTCGCGCGTCCGCTCACGGCCGCCGAACGCAAACGCTCCATCGGCGCCAATGACCGCATCCGCATCGCCCAAATCGGGTGCGGCAACCGCGGCCGCACGGCGCACATGACGGGCATCTACAAGCACGTCAAAGAAACCAATTTCGAGATCATCGCCGTGGCGGATACGTGGAGCAAGGCCCGCGAGGAGGCCAATGCCAAGGTGAAGGAATGGTTCGGCCGCGATGCGAAGCAATTCGCTTCCTACAAGGATGTGCTCGCGATGAAGGACGTCGACGCGGTGATGATCGCCACGCCCGATCACCTGCACACCACGCACCTCGAGGCCGCGGCGAAGGCCGGCAAGCACATCTACGTCGAAAAGCCGCTGGCGACTGAATTCGACAAGTTGATACGGGCGGTCGATGCGGTCAAAGCCGCCGGTACCGTCGTGCAGGTCGGCACGCAGCTGCGCAGCTATCCCAGCATCGTCGGTGCACGTGAAGTCCTGCGCAGCGGGGTGCTCGGCAAGATCAACAAGATCGAGGAAAACCGGAACGGCGAGAAGCCGTACTGGTATCAATACCTCGACCGCGACGTGAAGGAGTCGGACGTCGACTGGAAGGCGTTCCTCGGCGA
Organism: Opitutales bacterium; assembly: GCA_038204695.1. Classification (GTDB taxonomy): domain Bacteria; phylum Verrucomicrobiota; class Verrucomicrobiia; order Opitutales; family Opitutaceae; genus ER46. Next base: position 5,571 of record JBBRCR010000486.1, read on the forward strand.
CCGGCCGATGCGCAAATTCAATCCCGAGATGTATGCGGCGTGGTACGGTCACTACGATTTCTGCCAGGGCCCGGTTCCGCAATGGGGCGCCCACTTCCTCGACACCGCCCACTTCATGATGGACGCGAAGTTCCCCGAATCGTGCATGTGCACCGGCGGGATCTTCACATGGAAGGACGAGCACAAGTTCACCGTGCCGGATTGCGTGACCGCCACCTGGATTTACCCCGAAGGATACATGCTCACGAGCGCGAACAATTTCGGGAACAGCGGTGGCAACACCCGGAAATTCTTTGGCACCAAAGGCACGCTCGACCTCGCCAACTGGAATGCGGCGAGCTACAGCGCGGAAGGCGGCCCGAAGCGTGACGGCAAGATTCGCGGCAAGGTGGATATTGCGCCGATCGAGCGCCCGGATCATTTCCTCAACTGGCTGCAATGCCTGCGCACGGGGGAAACGCCGCACGCGTCGATTGAGGCCGGTTATCTACATGCCGTGGCCGTGCTCATGGCGGTGGTGTCATACGAGACGGGCAAGAAGACAGTCTACGATCACACCAAACGCGCGCTGCGGACGGCGTAAGTCGAGTGCCTCCTGTCTTTGACAAAAGGCGCAGCCAACGCTGCGCCTTTTGACGACGGGCGGGACGGACGCAGGACCCAGAACATGGGCGGGACGCCCATGCCTTTATACACACGCTTCACCGCCTCGTGGATTCGGCACGGCGGTGAGCCGGAGTGTGTATGCCAATATCGATCTGGATCGTTCATGTTTGCGACGATTTTGAGCGCGCGATTCTTGGGTCACAGAGCGCCACCGCGGCGCAGCCGCAGCCGAAGAAGAAAAGCCAGGCTGATTCTCAACCGCGAATGGACGCTAATAAACGCGAATGGGAAAAACCCGAAACCGAGCGATTCGCGCCTCCCCGTGGGGGGGGGGGGCCCCCCCGGGGGGGGCGGGGGGGAAAAGGGGGGGATACACAACCGCGGGCGCGCCGCCCCCCGGAAACACCCGGCGGCGCGTGGGGGATGACCGGGAAACC
>JBBRCR010000487.1:0-6602 GCA_038204695.1 Opitutales bacterium
GGTGGGAGCAAGGGCGGCGAGGGGGGCAAAGCGCGCCCATGCTTTCTGGTGTTCCGCCAGCACGGCGGCATGCCGCGGGTCGGAGGCCGTCCACTCCGCCAGATCGCGGTCCTCGTCGTTCGTCAGGCCCGACTCCAGGCGAATCACCCACGCCGCGGCAGCGCGATCGATCGCGGCATTCTTCGTGTCGTGGGCGTCCAGGTCACGCATGACGAACCTCCATTCGGTTGGGGCTAAATTCGCGTGGTGAAGGAGCAGCGGAAGAATTGGCTGCGATCGTGCCGGCCTCGATGCGGCGAAGCTTTCGCAAGCCATCGCCTTCGCGCAGGCCAATGAGAATCCCGGTTCGAAGGATCTCGCGCAGGAGTTGAGCAACACCTTCGGCAAGCGCGAGCCGTTGTTCAAAATCCTCGGCCCCACGCAGCCGCGGGCGGCGCTCAACGGCATTATTATCCACCGGGGTTACGTCGCCGCCGAGTGGGGCGACACGGCCCGCATCGACATGGCGTTCAGCGTGGCGAAGACGTTTCTCACCACCGTCACCGGCCTCGCGTGGTCGCGCGGCCTGATCCGCAATCTCGACGCCCCGGTCGGCGAATCGCTGCCCACCGCGGAACGCGAACAGCTCTTCGGTTCCGCCCACAACGCCCCGATCACCTGGGATCACTTGCTGCGGCAGACGAGCGACTGGTCGGGCACGCTCTGGGAGTTGCCCGATTGGGCCGACCGTCCCGTCGGCGCGACGCCCGCCGATCATCCCAACCGGCCGAAGCACGCGCCAGGCACATTTTTTAAATACAACGACGTCCGCGTGAATCTTCTCGCGCTGTGTACGCTGCACGTGTGGCGCCGGCCCCTGCCCGACGTGCTGCGCGAGACGGTGATGGACCCGATCGGCGCGTCGTCGACGTGGCGTTGGACCGGCTACGACAATTCCTGGATCGAGCTCGATGGCCGGCGCGTGCAGTCGGTGAGCGGCGGCGGGTATTTCGGGGGCGGCATGTTCATCGACGCATGGGACCTCGCGCGCTTCGGCTACTTGTTTCTGCGCGACGGCAAATGGGGGTGAACCCCTTCCGCTTCCATCGCGAGGCCGATGCGGAATTTACCGATGCGCTGGACCACTACGCCGGCTTCGGCGCGGACCCGGGTGGTCGCTGTTACGACGAACTGGAGCGGGTGAGATTTGCGCTGGCAGACTTTTGGATCAATCTCCCGGCATGAAAAACCGGCATCAGCGTCCGGCGGCAAGTCGCAGCACACACTACTCGCGGAATGGATTTTTGCTTTCGGCCCTTTTGGGCGGGATTATTTTGGCGCTCGGTGGCTGCAAATTTTTAATGCCGGTGGAAATTCGAGAAATTACCGCCAAACAGGAAAGAGACGCGGGAGATTTCGAGCGCAAGCATCCCGGCGCATTCGGCGACTACACGGCGGAGGGACGAACCATTCATTTTGTCGAGGCGGGCACGAAAGCAGCCGTGCCGCTGGTGATTTTGATCCACGGCTCGCCCGGCGACTGGCGCGGATGGGTGGAATTCTTGAACGACCCTGAACTTGCCGCACGCGCGCATTTGATTGCCGTGGATCGCCCGGGATTTGGCGGCTCGGGCGCAGGTCGCGCGGAACTTTCTCTCGCGCGGCAATGCCGCGACATTGCGCCGCTGATCAACCGGGTCGCTCCGGGGCAGCGCGTGATCTTGGTCGGACACTCATTTGGCGGGCCGATCGCGTGCCGGCTCGCGATGGAGCACGCGAATAAAGTCACGAATGTCATCGTGTTGGCCGGATCAATCGATCCGGCACAAGAGGAAACCAAATGGTATCAATACGTCGCCGAATACTGGGGCGTCCGCTCGCTGCTGCCCGCCGAACTGGTGACGGCGAATCGCGAGATTCGCGCGCTCAAAGACGGCCTCACCGAAATGCTGCCGCGTTGGCCGGATATTCGCCAGCGCGTCACGGTGATTCAGGGCGAGGCCGACACGCTCGTGCCACCGGCAAACGCCGACTTCGCGCAGCACATGATGACGAACGCGCAACCGCTGGAAATCATCCGCCTTCCCGGCATGAATCACTTCCTGCCTTGGAAGCAATTTGCACTCGTGAAAAAAGAAATTCTCCGGCACCTCCAGTGACGTCGGGCGAAAGTGTTGTTGAACCGACGGGAAACGGGAGGCCGAAAAGGGTTTCAACTTTGCACTCCGCACTCGGCCGCAGACGCCATGGATAAGCGGCAAGCCCTGCGGCAACCATTGACTGACTCAGTCGGTAGCGAGTCTGGCATTCCTCAACGACGGAAAACGGGCAACTGTCACGTCGTTCGCTGTTCCGCCGCTGCTGAAAAAAACGCTGTCGCCTTTGCCCTAAACCTCAAAGCCCCGTTCTGCTGCTCCTGGCACGTGAAGGAACTCCTCGGCCACGAGCACCTCGATACGTTGCAACACTACGCGAAACTCACCATCGCTGACCTCAAAAAGACCCACGCCAAGTGCGACCCCCGCGAACGCGAGAGTTGAATTGCGCCGTCGCCTCCGCACACTGCCCGCATGTCACTCACACTCGATCAGATCGTGGAGGAAGCACAGCAATGGCCCGGAGATGTCGTGTCCGAGTTGGTTGACCGTCTCATGCTCGCCAAGCACGGCGGGCTCGATCCCGCCACCGACGCCGCCTGGCGCGCCGAGGCGCACCGGCGGCTCGCCGAGCTGGAGAACGGCACGGTGCAGGGCGTGCCGCTGGAAGACACGCTGGCCAAAGCGCGCGCCATCCTCGGCCGGTGAATCACGTCCTCCATCCCGAGGCCGACACCGAGTTCCTCGACGCGGTGCGCCATTACGCCGGAATCAGCGGCGAGTTGGGCGACCGGTTTTACGACGAGGTGTCCGGCCTGTTGCGGGCCGCGTGCGCCCATCCGCTCCGCCATCGCATCGTCGATCCACCGGTGCGCCGCGTGCTCGCCCACGGCTTCCCCTATGCGGTGCTCTACGCGGTGAAGGCCGACTATGTCTGGGTCGTCGCCGTCATGCCCTTGAAGCGTCGGCCCGGTTACTGGAAACACCGGCTGACCAACTGAGTTTTTCTTTTATCCGCCCAACGGTTACGCCGTTCGGCTTTTCCGCGGCTACTCAAGAAAACGCCGTCGCCGTCACCCCAAACCCCGCAGCTGACCCCGTTCGGCTGTTTTTATGGTTGGCTCGTGGGCTCAGGGTCCCTCGTGACCCGATTGCAAATTGCACAGTTCGACCCCTTTTTTGGCCCGTTGGCGGCCGCGAGCACCGGAGCCTGCCCGGCGCGTGATGGGGTTGCCTCAAGCCGAAGCAAACCAAGGGTGCAGTTGAGCGCGCGGGTGACGCGGCGTTCTGCGCAGTGACTACAACGACAGAAAGCAGCAGCCCCATTGTTGTCGTGGCAATGTATCGGAGTGGGTAGTTTTCCATGGAAATTCTCGCAATCGGCCGTGTTCACTGCCGGATAAGTCAAAGGTCATGTCCTGATGTTTTTTGGCTGTGCTCCGGATGCAAAATGCAAAGTTTGACCCCTTCCGCTTGGCCCTGCGGCGCATGCGACGGGCGTTCAGAACGTGATGCGGTTGGTGAGCGAGACGGTGCGCGGTGGCGCGATCTCCGCGCGCAGGACTTCGCCGACGGCGTTCGTTTTGTCGAGGATGAGGTCGTTCCGGTTGAGCAGATTGTCGATGTTGAGCTGCACCTTCCAGCCGTAGGTGCGGCTGTGGAAGCGGAGGGGGCGGCCGTAGCCGACGACGCCGCTGACGAACGAGTGCGCGTCGAGGCGGAGCGGCCGGTTGGCGTTGTCGTAGCCGGTGACCATCGAGCCGCGGTGCCGCACGCCGCCGCCGAACGAAACGTTTTTGAACGCGCCCTCCGCGACGGTGTAGTGCGTGAACGCGTTGAAGATCGAGCGGCGATGGCCGACGGGCGCCTGGCCCTCCGCGGCGGAGAACGCGGCGATGATCGTGTCGATCGAGGCGAGCGCGGCGCCGACGGTGGCGCGCGGAGCTTCGGCGACGGCGCCGCCCACGCCGGGCACGCCGAGCGGGATGGCGAGGGCGGCGTTGGCCTGCCACACGGCGCGGTTGTCGGCGACGATCTTGTTGCCGAACGGCCGCAGGTTGGACGTGGCGACATCCGCCTGGCTGTAGTTCACCATCATGCGCCACTTCGGCGTGATGTTGGCGACCATCTCGAACTCGTAGCCCTTGGAGACGTTCGACAGGCTGTCGTTGCCGGTGAAGGTGCCGAAGTTGCGGTTGAGCGCGTAGGTGATGCCGCGGACCTGGTTGTTGAATTCGCCGCCCCAACCGGTGCTGACGTTGTCTTCGCTCACCTCGAAGCGACTCGCGACGATGCTGTAGCGGCCGCCCTTGAGGTTGAGCATCACGCCTACGTCGGTGCCTCGTCCTAGCCGCGGACCGAGCCCGATGCCTTGCGTATCGGTGTCGTAGCCGAGGCGGAAGTTGTTCTGCGGTTGGAAGTTGTCGGCCTCGTTATAGCGTAGGGCGAGCCACTCGGTGGCGTGTAACACGACGCCGAAAGTTTTGGTGTCGGCAGACGCGATGGAGCCCAGTGGGCCTTTGCTGGCGCCGATGACCTCCTGCGTGCCGGGGGCGCGCGTCATGATGCTGCCCCAAGTCGATTCCTCGTCGTTGCGCAGGCCGACGGTAGTTACGAGCCGGTCTTTGAGAAAGCGGCTTTGCAGCACGACCAGCGCGGAGTCGAGGCGGGTCAGATCGTAGCTCATTCTCGTGGTGGCGAGGCGGGAATTGATGCCGTTGAGCTGGCGGTTGCGCGGGTCGAGGTGGCCGCGCGGCAGGCTCGGATCGTCGAAGGAGAAATAGGTGCGCCGCATGATGACGTTGTTGGCGGCGGTGACGTTGGTGTTGGCCGGATTGTTGGTGCGGGCCTCGGTTTGCATGAAGCCGGTGTTGAGGCTGTCGCGGCGCGACCACATGCCGGCGAGCTGGTGCCGGCCGAGCCAGCGGGCGGGGCCGCCGATCTTCTTGGCGAAATCGAAACCATAACTGGCCGACACACGCAGGTCGTCGTTGCGCACGTCGGTGTTGGTGACGTCGTAGCGCGACTCGACGAAGTATCTTCCGGCGTAGGGATTCGGTGCGCCGCCCGGCAGGAACTGGTTCACATCCGCCCGCACGCCGACTTCGGACCAGACGCTCGGCCGGTGCCACTCGCGGATATTCGTCTGCCGGTTCGCGGCCAGCTCGACGAAGAGATCGTCGCCAATCTGTTGTTCGACGAAGATACCGCCGGTGAGGAAGTCGTTGTCGCGGCTGCCGCCCGGCCCAGCAAGATTGGCGCGGAGCGGCGTGAGCGACGTATTCAGCAATGAAGGGAGCTCGTCGGCGGTGCCATTGTATGCGCGTGGCACGGTGTAGATCGACGTTTGGTTCGGGAAGACCTGGCCGGTGTTCTGGTTGACGAAAACGAGTGCGCTCGTGCGGCGTTCGGTGCCGGCGACCAACGCGCCCGCGGTCTGCGACATCGGCCGGCCGGCGGCGATCCACGGAGTGACGTAGTCGAAAGCCAGCCACGGTAGCGCGGTCGTGTCCTTGTTGTCCATATACTCGCCGTCGAAGCGGATCGTGGTTTTCGGGAACGGCCGCCAGCTCAGCGCGAGCGCGGCGGCTTTGCGCTCCAGCCGCTCGAATTCGCGGTAACCGTCCTCCTTCTGGTAGAGAAGATTGGCGCGGATCGCGAGGGTCTTGCCGACGGTCCGGTTGGTGTCGATGTGCGCCCGGGCGCTGTTGAACCGGGCGAAGCGCGTCATGAGCTCCGTGTTGTTGCGGCCGAACTCGGCCCGCTTTGTATCTACATTAAAAACACCCTGTGCCCCGGAGCGGCCGAAGAGAACGTTGTTCGGCCCACGCGTGAACGTGAGGGAACCGATGTTGTAGCTGTCGGCCGCCTGGTTGCTCCAAGTGAAGTAGTTTCGGGCCATCGTGCTGCCGTCGAGGCCGCGGATGCTCACAACCACGTCGCCGCCCTGGCGCCTGTTGCCGGTGACGTCGTTGCCGCGGTCGACGCCGATGGCAAACTGGAGCACATCGGCCATCGTCACCGCGTCCATGTCTTTGAGGAATTCCTCCGTGAACACGGAGATGGCGATCGGAGTGTCGCGCAGCGGCGTGTTAAGGCGCGTGCCGGCAAGCGTGCTGGAGGCGACGTAGCCGATGTCGCGCGAGGTGTTCACCTCGAACGGCGAGAGCTGGACGATGCCGTCTGCGGAGCCAGTGGGAGTGCGGGCGCGGGCGGCCGGGGAGTTTGCGGCGCGCGCCGCTGGCGAATCAGCGCGCGCCTCTTCGTTTTTTGCGGACGAGGGCGGCGCGGAAGTGCGCACCGCGATGGCGCCAGTGACGGGGTCGTGGACGGCGGTGAGGCCGGTGGCGGCGAGCATGCGGTCGAGGGCCTCGCGCGGCGTCATCGCGCCCTTGATGGCGTGGGTGCGAATGCCGTCGACCGACTCGACGGGAAACACGATTTCGGTTTTCGCCCTGGATCAGGAGTCCGCACATGAGCATGCACAAACCTTTTAGTAAAGAAGGCTGCACCATCTTCGTGAAAACC
>JBBRCR010000488.1:0-6594 GCA_038204695.1 Opitutales bacterium
ATCGGACCCAGTGGCTGCGGAAAATCGACCCTGCTGCGGCTCGTGGGCGGACTCAGCCCGGTCACGAGCGGGACGTTGCTGATCGATGGAATGACGCCGGACGACGCGGCGGCTGAGCTTGGGTTTGTGTTCCAGGAACCGACGCTCCTGCCGTGGCTGACGGTTGCCGACAACGTTGAAGTTCCCCAAAAACTGCGCGGCATCCCGGCACAGGAGCGGCGACGCGTTCGCGACCACGTGCTCGAACTGGTGCGGCTCCCCGCGAAAGCCGGCGCCTACCCGCGCCAACTCTCCGGCGGTCAGAAAATGCGCGTATCCATCGCGCGAGCACTGGCACTATCACCGAAGCTGCTGCTGCTCGACGAACCCTTCGGCGCGCTCGATGAGATGACGCGCGAACATCTGAATGAGGAACTGCTCGCGATCCGCGCGCAGGAGGCGTGGACGGCGTTCTTCGTCACGCATTCGGTCGCGGAAGCCGTCTTTCTCTCCAATCGCATTTTGGTGATGGCAGCAAATCCCGGCCGGATTCACACCGAGATTGCCGTGCCGTTTTCCTATCCACGGACCGCGCAGACACGGCTCTCCCGTCCCTACCATGATCTGGTGACCGAGGTGTCCCGCATCCTGCGCACCGTCGAGGTGACGCCGCCGGCCGTCGCATCGGAAGCGCGTCCGCAATAACCCGGATAACCGCTGCCAATGAAACAACGAGCGACGAAAGTTCTCCTGCCGCTGGTCGCGGGCGCGTTGGTCGTCGCGGTATGGTACGTGATCCATTTTGCCCTCGACGAGGAGATGCGCTTTCTTTTGCCCACGCCCGGCGCCGTCGTCGGTGCGTTGCAGGATCACGGGCCCGCCATGATGCGCGCGGCCATTAACACGAGCCAGGGCGCGCTGCTGGGATTCGCACTCGCGATCGTGGTGAGCTTCGCCCTTGCGATCCTGTTGTCGCTTTCGCCGATCGTGCGGACGAGCCTGTATCCGTACTTGATGGCCCTGCAAATGACGCCGCTGCCGGTGCTCGCGCCGATTTGCGTGATTTGGGTCGGCGCCGGACTAAAGAGCGTGACTTTGCTCACGTTCGTAATCGCCTTTTTCCCGCTCGTCGTGAACACGACGCAGGGGCTGATCTCGACGGATCGGAATCTCGTCGAACTCTTCGGTTTGTATCGCGCGAACCGCTGGCAACAATTGTTTCTCCTCCGCGTGCCGGCGGCGTTGCCGTATTTTTTCACCGGCTTGCGAATCGCGGCGACCATTGCGCCAATCGGCGCTGTCGTGGCTGACATGAATGCCGGCTCGTCGGCGGGGGACGGTGGCGGCCTGGGCTTTCAGGCGGTGATCTATTCCAGCCAGGCAAAGTACCCGGCGCTCTTTGCGACCGCCGGCGTGACCTGCGTGCTCGGTTTCGTGTTGAATGCCGCGGTGATCATACTCGCCTGGTTCGCGCTGCATCACTGGCACGACTCGTACGAACGCAGTGATCGGTAGCCAGGCTGAGTTTTGACCGCGAATCGACGCGAATAAACGCGACGCAGGCTGCAGTCGAGTCGACGAATGCGGCCAGCTTACACGAACAAGTAAACGTACACCGCGAACGAGACGGCGGCGGCACCCGCGGCGGCGGCGAGTGACCAGAGCAGATTTCGCTTCCGGGCCGCGATCGCAAACGTCGCAATGATGACGGCCGCCTGCGCGCCGAGCATGCCAAAGAAAAAGCGTCCACTGCGCCGATGATGACGCTCAGCCGAGATGTTGTTCTTGCGCACCTGGAGTTCGAGCAGGTTGGCGATGACTTGGTTGAGGCGCGCCTCGGCGTCATAACGCGCCGCTGCATACCGCAGCCGGGCAAACGTGAAATCGCGGCGCACGGACTGGTCGCCGCCCATCGACGACTTTTCCATTTCGTCGATGGCCCGCGTGATCGGCGTCGTCGCCTCATCAAACCCATGCGCCCGATTCCGCGTCGCCGTCAGTGCGCTCGCGAGCGCCGCGTCAGTCACTTTACCCAGCAGCGCGATGATTTCCGGTTCCGGCTGCTGCGCCTCGATCGCGTTGAGCGCGGCCTTCACATTTGCGTCCAGCACCACCGTCTCGGGCAAAGCGGGCAACTCGCCTTTTTGCAGCGCGGCCGCGACCGGGCCGTTGACGGAGCCCGGCCACGGCGCCAGATCGAGCCGACGGATGTCGGTCGTCGCCTGAAGCAAATCGAGCGTATTGCGCTGCAGCGACGCGCGGAGTCGCTTGGCTTGAAAATAACTCCACTGGTCGCCCGCCTTCGACTGCTGCTGCGCCGCGAGGGAGCGATCGTATTGGGCGCGCGTCATTTCGCTCGATGCGAGGCCAGCCAGCATCGTTGCGATCACCGTCATCACCACAGGGGTCGCACTCAGAATTTTGCCCCAGAGGGTTTGGGGCACATCGGCGGTAAGTTGATCCGGTATCTTGATTTTCATGACCGTGCGCTGGCTGATCAACGAATGTTCGGCGCGAAGACAACACGAAGCCGGCGCGGCTGACAGCTTTGAAATTGGGGCGGCGGGCGGGCGGCCGTTCTCCACCAGACCGGCGGCTTCTCCGTTGGACCCCGCGGCTTCTCCGTTGGATCGGCGGCATTCCAGCCGCCGCGTGACGTTCGACCTACCGGTCTCGGGCGACTGGAAAGTCGCCCCTCCTACGAAGTCACGCGCGGAACAACACGGGAGCTTCGCCTAGTTGGCGTTGGCACCGACATCCTCGAGCGTTCGGGAGGAGTGCGCTGTGGTGAATCGTTGTTGCGCTTGCCCAATCGTAACCGGCGTTCCGCCATCGATCGTATTAAGTCAGGGAATTCACGGGCGGGACGCCCGTGCCACCACGAACCACCGTGCTTTCAGCATTCGTGGTTGCTGCCGCGCCGTTCTGGATAATCTTCGCGCGAAACCGCCGATGAAAACCCACCTCCGGCTTTTTGTTCTCGCATCGCTTTTTTGTCCACTCGTCCTCGTGGCGGCCGACAAGAGGCCGTTCCCGTTGATCGTGCAGCTCGACTGGGTGGCCGAGCCGGAGCATGGCGGGTTTTATCAGGCGCAGGCCCGCGGATTTTTCGCGGCCGAAGGCCTCGATGTGACGCTGATTCCCGGCGGCCCGGGCGCGCATGTCATGCCCAGCGTTGCCACGGGGAAGGCTCACATCGGGCAGGCCGACAGCACGAACACGCTTCTGCAACAGGCCGAGGGATTGCCGGTGGTCCAGTTCGCCGCGGTATTCCAGGACGATCCGTCGGGAATCCTGGTGCACGCCGACAGCTCCGTCCGCAAATTCGAGGACCTGCAGGGCAAGACGATCATCGCACGGCCGGAGTGGGCGTTCCTGAAATTCCTGCAGAAAAAGTTCGGGCTGAAATTTGAAATCGTGCCGCAAAACTTTTCGGTCGCGGCCTTTCTCAGCAACAAGGAAGCACTGCAACAGGGCTACTTCATCGCGGAGCCGTTTCACATCACTCGAGCCGGCGGCAAACCGCCGCGTTTTCTCTCGACGTGGGATGCCGGCTTTCGCGCTTACGCAGTGCTCGTGACCGGACGGCGATTCGCCCGCGAACACCCGGAAGAACTGCGAGCCTTCATGCGTGCCTACATTCGCGGCTGGCGCGACTATCTGGAGGGCGATCCGGCCCCCGCCCATGCAGCGATGAAGCAAGCGAACGCCAACAACAGCGACGAATTCATGGCGTTCTCGCGCCGGATGATTATCAAGGAGAAGCTGGTCACGGGACGCGACGCCGATGGCGGACCGCAGAAGATTGGCCGGCTGGATCGGACCCGTTTCGCGACTCAAATCAAGCAAATGGAGGAACTCTCATTGCTCCCAAAGGGCAAAGTCACGGCAGCCGGCGCGATGACGACCGATTTCATGTCGAAGTGAGCGGGTGTCGCGGCTGACGATTTCTGCGTCGCGAACGCGCCACATTTTTCTCGTCAGAGATGCAGCCATGACGGCGCTCGGAACCAACGTGGGCGCTTCCGGGCTCGCCGCCTCGGACAGCGTCGTGCCACCCCGAACAAAACTGGCCACGTCCGCTGAAGATACAAAGCGAACAGGGCGGATTGGTGTCCGCCCTGTTCGGGGTTTCCAGGGGAGATAACGGCTCGAGGCCGTCGAACCCAAAGGGGGAAGACTCGGGAGTTACAGGCGCCGTCCGGCACCTGGTTTCTGGCTCGACGTCGTAACCGGAGTGGCCTTGCCGGCGCTGAGTGGCGTGCTCGCGGTGCGCTTCGCCTCGCGGCTACCAGTACCCGGCGTGCGGGGAGTTTGCGGCGTGCGCCCCTCCGTGCCGCCATTAGTCTGGGGGACCGGAGCGACGCTCCGGAGCCCATCCTGCTCGCTCGCCGATGAAACGATCGTGGAGGCGGGCTGGCTTTCGCCGAGCTCTTTTTGGGCCTGCAGCCAGTGCCGGAGGTCACAACCATCGGGCCGGCCTTCCTGCTCCCACAGCTCGTACGCGCGACGGGAAATCGCCTCAGCCGGGATGTCTGAACTCGTGTAAAGGGGTGATGTCGACGTGGAATGTGGGTTCATCACCTCCACCATACACTGAACGTTCCAGAGGCCGCATCAGGAAGAATCCGGCATTTTTTTACCGGAAAAAACCTTGGGTCGTAAGGCGCTGGCAGGTGCCGCGGCCGGTTTGCATTTCACCGCGCGTAACGAACGGGAACGAAGAGCCGCGGCGCCCACTTCACGTTTCATCGGGCTCGCCGGCGTTGTCTTCCGACGCAAAATCGCTCCTTTGTTCTTCTTCCATGAAGTCATTTGGCCAAACCCCTGATGGACGCGACGCTCAGCTTTACACGCTGGAGAATTCCAATGGCATCCGCGCCGAAATCGCGAATTACGGCGGCATCATCGTCCGCCTGTTCACGCGAGACCGCAAAGGCGCGCTCAGCGACGTCGTGCTCGGATTCGACACGCTGGCGGAGTACATCGCGCAGTCCCCTTTCTTCGGCTGCATCGTTGGTCGCTGTGGCAACCGAATCGCCGGCGGCCGCTTCGTGCTTGATGGCCAGAGCTACACGCTCGCGCAGAACAATAAACCGGGCGGCATCCCCTGCCACTTGCACGGCGGCAGGCGCGGTTTCGACAAGGTCCTCTGGCACGCCGAGCCGTTTTCCAGTCCCACCGGCAGTGCGTTGCGCTTGCAGTATGAATCGAAGAACGGCGAAGAAGGTTATCCTGGAAATCTCAATGTGACGGTCACGTACGTGCTGGGCGGCGACGATGCGCTGACGATCGTTTACGAGGCGCGGACGGATCGAGCCACCCCGGTCAACCTGACAAACCATTCCTATTTCAATCTCGCCGGCGAAGGCGCCGCTCCCGTGCTGGGTCACGTCCTGACCCTCAACGCCTCCGCCTACACGCCCGTGAACGCGGGACTTGTTCCGCAGGGTGAAATTGCACCCGTGGCGGACACGCCGTTCGACTTCACCGCGCCGCACACGATTGGCGAGCGCATCGACCGGCCGCACGAACAGTTGCGTTTTGCCGGAGGCTACGATCACAACTTCGTGCTCGACGCGCGCGGTGGCCAGCTCGCGTTGGCGGCAACCGTACTCGAGCCGCAATCCGGCCGTCTCATGGAGGTGCTCACGACGGAACCCGGCGTCCAGTTCTACAGCGGAAATTTTCTCACCGGTTCGCTCGTGGGAAAAAATGGACACGTTTATCCCCGCCGCGGCGGATTCTGCCTTGAAACCCAGCACTTCCCCGATTCGCCTAACCAGCCCCACTTTCCCTCTGTGATTCTTCGACCTGGCGAAACCCTGCACTCAACCACCGTTTATCGGTTCAGCACGCGGTGATTGTTCCCGAAGACGAAAGCGCCTCGCGCGATGAACCGACCCGCCCGCCCGTTGCGAATCCCGGTTCCCCCGACCCGGCGACCGCGGCGCACGCTGGTCCGCGCACGCATGTCCGCGGCTCCCGATGGCAAATCGGGGCCGTCCGACTGACCGCGGTTTTTGGGAGCATCCTCACCATCGTTCTGTTCGGCAGCATCGCGCCCGGTTGCAGTCGCGAGCCGTCGCCGCCAGCGGTGGCCGCCGCCCCGGCAGCAGCGGCAGTACCTTCTACGCTTGCCATCAAGTCGGTCGAATGCCGCTCGTGCCACGAGGACATCTACAAGACGTGGAGCGACTCGCACCACGGGCACGCCCATCGCGTCGTGAACGCCATCTCCGAGGCGGATGCGTTCAGCCCGCGCACATTCGAATTGCACGGCGTAGGTTACGAGGTGGCGCTCGAGAATGGCCGGCCGTCGTTCACGGAAATTCGACCGAACCGCCCGCCGCAGCGCTTCAACCCCGATTACGTGCTCGGCTATACGCCGCTCACCCAATACGTCGTGCCCACCGGCGCCGGCCGCTACCAGCTGTCGGAACTCGCCTTCGATCCGGCGAAAAAGGAATGGTTCAATGTGTTCGGCGACGAGCGCCGCGAACCGGGCGAGTGGGGCCACTGGACCGGCCGCGGGATGAACTGGAATTCGATGTGCGCGCATTGTCATCTCACGGATTACAAGAAAAACTATAACGCCACCACCGACACGTACGC
>JBBRCR010000489.1:0-6576 GCA_038204695.1 Opitutales bacterium
TTCGGCATGCGGCGGCTCGGCCCCGACTTGTCGCACGTGGGCAACCGCCGTTTCGATGAGTGGAACCGCCTTCACCTGATCGCGCCGCGAGAGGTGTCGCCCGGTTCACGCATGCCCTCGTATGCGCACCTGTTTCGCCCACGCGATGGCGCGGGCGAGGCACTCGTGGCGTATCTTGGTTCCCTCGGTCGCGAAACCATTCCCAGGCGTCAGGCGCAAATCGCCGCGTGGTTCCCGCACCCATCACGCGTACTCCCGCCGGCCGGCGCGCAGCGTCTTTTTCTCCAGCTCTGTTCGCCGTGTCATGGCCCGGCGGGCCGCGGTGATGGGAAAGTGGCGGCTCAACTGAGTTTGCGGCCGCCGGACTGGACGCAGACGCCCTGGCGGCACGTGCTGCCGGACACGTCACGCGAAATTGCGCTCAGTCGGATCATCAAATTTGGCCTGCTTGGTTTGCCGATGGCCGGGCACGAATATCTGCCCGACGACGAAATCGTTGCACTCGCGCGCTTCGTGCAGACGCTCCACACCCATGAAGGCGGCCGTCGAATTGTCGCCTCCAGCCATGAAGATACTGATCGTGGAGGATGAGTTGAAGGTGGGCCGTTTCATCGAACGCGCCCTGGGTGAACATGCCTATACGGCGCGGCTCGTGAGCCGGTGCGTCGAGGCCCGCGATGCACTCGCCGAGTCGCCTTACGATGCCATCGTGCTCGATCTCGGACTGCCCGATGGCGACGGACTCGACCTGTTGGTCGAATGGCGCACCTCCGGCTTTACCGAACCCGTTCTGATCCTTAGCGCGCGTGATGCAGTGGAGGATCGCGTGCGGGGACTGAACCGCGGAGCCGACGATTACCTGCCAAAGCCGTTCAGTGTGGATGAACTGCTTGCGCGGATACGTTCGCTTCTGCGCCGTCACAACACCGCGCCGCGTGCCACTGTGCTGGAACATCACGGCGTCCGCCTCGATTTGCTCGCGCGCGTCGCCACGTGCGACGAACGGCCGATTGAATTGACGAGCCGCGAGTTCGCGTTGCTGGAACTCTTTCTCCAGAACCCGCGTCGCGTGCTGACTCGAACGTTGATCGCGGAAAAAATCTGGGAAGCCTCGTACGATTTGGAGACGAACCTGATCGACGTGTATGTGCGCCGCCTGCGGCAAAAACTCGATCGACCCAAGGCCGAGCCTTTCATCAAGACGGTGCGCGGCACCGGCTACCAACTGACGTGAAATCGTTCACGTTTCGCGTCACCTGCCGGTTCGCGCTGCTCGTGACTCTCACGACCGCCGGCGTGTTGCTCGCCGGCGGTTTCCTGCTCCAGCATGAGACCGAGCGCGGGCTGGAACTGCTCCACGATATCGAGTCGCGCGAACTGCACCAGTTGATTGGAAATGACCCCACCCTCGGCGCCGAAGGCGTGACCGCCCGGATCAAACGCGACACCGAAAGCGACGCCGCGCTTTTTGTAATCCAAGTCTCGGATACGGCGGGTAACGTGCTCTTTCGCTCGGCCAACCTGGGCGAGAGCGTGCTGGCGCCCGCGCCCGGCGGCGCGGCTCATTGGACCGTGAGCGTGCCGTTCCACGGCGCGGTGCACGTGTCGGAATATCTCCTCGGTCCGTGGCGGATACAGGTCGGCAGTCCGCTGGCGCCATCCGAACGCCTGCTGCACGACTACATCCGGATGACCGTGCCGCTCACCTTTGGCGTTGCTCTGCTCAGCGTGGCGCTGGGATACGGATTCAGTCGCGCAACCCTCCGGCCAATTCGCGCGATCGAGGCAACCGCAAACCGGATCCGGGCCGACAACCTCAGCGAACGAATCCCCGAACCGCCGGGCCACGACGAGCTGGTTTCGCTCACGCGGCTGCTCAACCAGATGTTCGACCGGCTGCAGAGTTCGTTCGAGCAGGTGCAGCGATTCACGGCGGATGCATCGCATGAGCTGAAGACACCTCTCGCCTTGATTCGGCTCAACGCCGAGAAGCTCCGGACGCGGCTGGCGCAAGATGCGGACTCGAGCGCCGCGGTGGCGGACATCCTCGAGGAGATCGGCCGTTTGCACCAGGTGATCGACCGGCTCCTGTTCCTCGCAAAATCAGAAAGCGGCGCACTGGTCCCCGCGTTGCGAACTCTGCCCACGGAAACGTTCATCGCCGCGTTCACCGAGGACGCGCAGGCGCTGGCCGAAGATCGCCAGGTGCGCTTCGAGCTCACGCAAAACGATCCCGGTGAGATTCGCGCCGAACCCGACTTGCTGCGCCAGTTGCTGCTGAACCTTGTCGCGAACGCCGTTGCGGTATCGCAGCCCGGCGGGTTGGTGACGCTCGAATCCCGCCGCACCGAAGGCGGCCGGCGGTTCGCGGTCATCGATGAAGGGCCGGGGTTGTCCGAAGCGCAGCTGACGCGCGTATTCGATCGCTTTGTACGCTTTAATCCCGTGGGTGATGAAACGGGTCAGCGCGGCGGGCACGGACTCGGACTCGCCATTTGCAAGAGCATCGTTCAGCTGCACCGGGGAACGATTCGCGCCGAGAACCGCGCCGATCGTTCCGGGCTGCGTGTCACGGTCGAACTGCCCGAGTGAGCATCGCCGCGTGCCCCCATGAAGAACCCCGGCCGCCCGGAACCCTGAACTGGTGCAGCGACTGGTGAAGAAGCTGGAGAGCTGGGAGAATGCCGTGACACCTCCCGGCAAATATTTTCGGCGCAAAGCAGTAATCCGTCGTCCGACCTCCGTCGTCAGCCCTCCGTTATCCGCCCTCCGTCCGTCCGTCGTCCGCCGTCCGTCCTGATCACCACGATAAATGCCCGGCCGGCCAGCCGAGCCGGCGCGCGGTCTGCGCCGCCCACGTCCAATCCTCCGGATTGCTCCGCAGAAACTTTACCGGGCGCTTTTCCGCGGCGAGCGCGACCGCTTGCGGCACGTCGAGAAACCGCAGCACGTTCAAATAATCCGGTCCGGTCTGATGCGAAACCGGCGGCGCGATCAATTCGATGGCACCCACGCCGTCGGCGAACAACGAAGCATAGAGCGCGTTCACTGCTTGGTAACGTTCGCCCGCGAGTTGCACGTCCCTGGGCGCACCGAACTCTGTTCGTCGCAGCGTTTCAATCGCGCGCCGAATATCCCACACGCGCATCCCTTCAAGCGTTTGCCCGAGAAGCATGAAACGACGCTTGATGTGCATTTGCGCTTTGTCGTCGCCGCTCCATGCCGTTGGCCCAATCCCGCGCGACGGCAGAAATGCCAGCGCAAACTCGCCCCGTTCCACCTGGCGGAGCAGCGCCGCATAATCCGTCGCAACGGCGTCAACGGCCGCGGCCGCCACCGCCGTTTTGCTTACCGGGCTGGCGGCCGGACGGTCGGATTTCGTGGCGTCGTGCTGCGGCGGAATCGCCGGCAACCGCCACTCGGCACCGAGTGCGGTCACGAAGTCCGCCCACCCCTGCTCGTCGAGCACGTGCAACCGCATCTGCTTCGCCGATGATGGTTCACCGCGACTGAAAACATACAACGGAAGCGTCACGCCTTCCTGGCTGGTGAAATCCCACGTGCTCAGCGCCACCTCGCGCTTGCTCTCGTGACTCGTGCGCACCGGCCGCGCCGCCGGCGTCGATTCCGGCCAGCCGCGGAATGACTTTTCACGCAACGCCTGCAACCACGCTGTGCTTTGCTGCGACCATTCGGCTTTGTCCTTCGGCACCGTGGGCGCGGCCATCGCCACAAACGTGTCGTGAATCGTCGTCGTGCGTTCATCCGCGGGCAACGTGGTGAACGCCTTCAGTTGCGGCGCCTTGAACAGCTTCGTCGCCGGAACGCTGATCAGTCGCGTCTCGTTTTTCAAAAATCGATCGAACCAGCGAAACGCCGCCACCTGCAAATCCTGCGTATCCTTGTGCGGGCCTTCCCCGATCGACAACCCGAGTTTGTCGCCCGCCCCATAAAGCGAATAAATGCGCGCGATGTCCTTGTGCATGCGCACCACGCCATCGAGCGGGAAAATCCAATCCTTGTCCGCGTTCTGAAAGAGGAGCGGGCGCGGCGCGATTAATGCCGCGAGCTTCGCGTAATCCCAGCGATACGTATTCACAATGAACATGCAGTCGCAGTGTCCGCGCACGCAGCCGTCCACGACGTAGTTGTGCAGATCCGTGACACCCGAGACGGGCACCACGGCCTTCACGCGCTCGTCCACGGCGGCCGTGAACCACGAGTACGCGCCGCCCCCCGAGCGGCCGGTCATGCCGATCTTCTCACCGTCCACCTCCGGCCTGGACTGGAGGTAATCGAGCGCGCGGATCGAATTCCACGTTTCCACTCCGCCCGGAGTGTAGCCCCGCGCGTACCACCACCACATCCGGTCCCAGTATATGCCGTGATGCAGCCCTTGCAGTTCGCCATATTGAATCGTGTCGATGGTGAGGCAGACATAGCCATGCCGCGCAAACCACGCGCCATGGTGCTGGTAAACCGCCTTGGCGCCATAGGTCACGCCATCCTCCTTCACCGTCGAATGGCCGCACACGTACAGGATGGCGGGCACTTTTTCCTTGAGGTTTTTCGGCACATACAAGTTCGCGCCGACATATAGTCCGGGCATCGATTGATAATGAAGCCGCTCGACGTAAAACTCGTCGTGCTCCGCGCGGCCGGTGATGGCTACCTGCAAGTCCGTCTTGGCCGGCAGCGGCGACAACCCGAGCATTTCCAGCAACTGCTCGCGCGCCTCGCTGCGCTGCCGGGTCCAGTCATCGAGCGTCTTGATCCCAGTGAACGTGCCGGCATGCACCCGGTCTGTCTCCAGTCGGAAATACTGCGCGAGCGCCGGATCTCCCGGGAGAGGCGGCGGCGGAACCGCCGCGCGCAGCGACCCGGCCGCCAACGCGACGAGCATGACAGAGGCCAAACCAAGAGTGTGCATGGAAGGAGAAATTTGAATGGGAATTTTTTCCCTCCGGCAACCCCCGTGATTCGGATGGGATTTGCCCAACGCGTCCCACCCACGCGCCGAACGGCATAATGCCCCGGCCTACTCGTTGAACTCGTCGCGGTGCTTCGCCGCCTCATCCGCGACTTTCAAGGCCGCCGCGGCCTGCGGATCGATGGCCGCTTCGCGTTCTTTCAGCCTTCGCTCCATCGCGCGCAAGTCCTCCTGTTTCTGCTCGAGTTCGATTTCCTTCTCCTGCTGCAATTGCACCTTCTCGAAGAGCTTCGTCTCGGATTCATCCAGGAACTGCTCGCGCTCACGCACCGATTTCTTGGCCTCCTGCAGCGTGAATGCCTGGCGCTCCAACTCCGCCCGCAACTGGGCGAGCGCCGCTTTCTCCTCGGCCGAAACGGTCGGTGCCAGCGCGGGGTCATGGCGCGTGGCCTGCAGAAGTTTTTCGCGGGCGATCAACAGCGCTTCCGCCTCGGCCATGTCCCGTTCGCGGTCGGCGAGCCTGCCCTCCGTTTCCGCGATCACATACTCCCGCTCCGCCAGGATGAGCTCGAGCTGCCGCAAGCTGCGCTCCAACTCCGCCACCTGGCCGGCCGCGACATCGCCCATGGCGAGCGGTGCCCGCGTGGCGGATACAATGGCCTTGATTGACTCGCGCGCTGCCGCCGATCGTTCCGATACGTGAAAAGGCGACCGCGTGACGGACGCCGACCGGCGTCGCAACGACAGGGCCGGCGGGGGAGTCCGGGCCGGCGGAAACTTGATCGGCCCCGCGGCGAACGCAGCCGGCGGCGGCACCGGGGGATTGGAGCCGCCCGGAGGAACGGCGGAGCCTGGCGACGGGCCGGAGTCAGACATCAGAAACAGGGGCGGTGGAGGGTTGAAGCCATGGCGGGATTGCCGTGTCGGGATGCAACCGTTGGCCGGCCGGTGCCCACCGGATGACGACACAAAGCAATTATTTCTTCCAGAACCAACGGAACCACCCTGATTTTTTCTGCGGCGGCTTCGGGGGCGGGGCCGGCATGCGGAGATGCGGCCGCAACAGGTCGGCCGCGCGTTTTTCAATCGCCTGATTGCCGAGGAGAACGAAGTGGCGTTCCAGCGTGCCACCAGCGGCGAGATCCTGCTCGAGGGTGGCAAGGTCTTCGCGAAACCAAGTCGTGGCGAGTTCCGCGCGAGCGGCCGCATCGGGTTTGTTTACCGCCTTGGCCAGCGCCTCGACCAGGTGCACGCCCTTCTGTCCGGGTCGAAACGGCAGCACTTCCCCCAGCGAGGCTTCGTCCACATGCGACAGCGCGTTGAGCAATTTTCGAAAGTCGCCGCCCACAATCACGTTTTGGGCCATGCCCTGCGCAAACACCGCAAATTCGCCCAGCGTAAAAAGCTTTTCGGTTCTGCAGAATTCCTGCGTGCTCGGTTCCAGCACCGTCAACGCGATCGGGAAGTTTTCCGGAATCCCGAGCTTCGCCATGTTCTTCAGCAGCGGATTGTCACGCTCGGCAGCCGCGGCGGTCTGCGCGACCATTTCGCCGAACGGGTTGTCGAACGCCAGGGTCTCCTTGAGGATTGCAATGAGCTGGTCGATTCGATCCTCAGGCTGCCCCTTCAGCTGCAGCAGTTCGACC
>JBBRCR010000490.1:0-6575 GCA_038204695.1 Opitutales bacterium
CATCGTGGGCGATTACCACGGCGTGCCCCGGATGGGATGGCTCACGTTGTTCGACACCGCGAAGGGCTGGAACGAGGCGGACGGCGTGGTGCAGCGGATCCCGGGACGCGGCCAGAAAGTGGAGGCGGTGATCAAGGAGAAACTCGTCATGGGTACGTGGCCGCTCTTTCTGCACCCGTATCCGCTCAGCGATAAATATTTCCTGGTCTCGTGCCGTCCCACCGCCGGGCACAACTGGGGCATCTACCTGGTCGATGTTTTCGACAACATGGTGCCGATTCGCGAGGAGGAGGGCTGGGCGCTGCTCGAGCCCACTCCCGTGCGGGCGATTCCGCGCCCCCCGGTGATTCCCGATCACGTGGATCTCGCGGACAAGGAAGCGACGATATATCTCCACGATGTATATACCGGCCAGGGGCTGAAAGGCGTGCCGCGCGGGACGATTCGGCAGCTGCGGTTGTTTTCCTATCACTTCGGCTATCCGGGGCTGGCCGGTGGCACGCGCATCGGCATTGGCGGGCCGTGGGAGGTTAACCGGATACTCGGCACGGTTCCCGTTGAAGCGGACGGATCCGCATTGTTCAAAGCGCCCGCGAACACGCCGATTTCCCTGCAACCGCTCGATGCCGAGGGCAAGGCGGTGCAGGTGATGCGGAGTTGGTACACCGCGATGCCGGGCGAGAAGGTCTCCTGCACCGGCTGCCATGAACGAACCGGTGACGCGCCACCGACGCCGCTACAGCGGGATATTGCGAGTGGGCCAAAGGCCAAGGGCGGCATGCCCGCGCCCCCAGCCGGGGCGAGACACTACGCCAGCCTGGCGGCGATCCGTGTGCCGAGCGAGATTACGCCGTGGTATGGACCGGCGCGCGGATTCGATTTCGAGCGGGAGGTCCAGCCGGTGCTCGATCGTTATTGTATTGAATGTCACAACGGCTCCTCGCGTGCGGATGGCTTGAATATAGCGGATCTGCGGGCGCGGAAATTTCACCCGGATTACAAGGGGTGGCGGATTGGGCAGGTCGAGCCGATGGGGCTCAAGAATCCCGCGGAGGACGTTCGCCGAATCGAGCGGGTGATCGATCGCAAGGGGGCCCACAAGGACCTGCCCTTCGGCCGGCTGTATTTCACACCTGCCTACGAGGCGCTGTTTCCACTCGTGCGGCGGGTGGACATCGAGGATGCCCCGGATTTGCCGGTGGCGGGAGAATACCATGCGGACACGAGCCGGCTGATTCAGGTTCTCCAGGCCGGTCACCACGGCGTGAGGTTGGACGGGGAAAGCTGGGACCGACTGATCACGTGGATCGATCTGAACGCGCCCTGCCACGGCACCTGGAGCCAGGTGTATGCAATTCCTGGTGACGCGAACGCGCGCCGCTGGCAGTTGCGGGCGATGTACGGAGGCCCGACCCAGGATTTCGAGCAGGAGGCGACGACGCTGAAGCCGGCCGTCCTCGCCACGCCCGCGCGGGAGAGAGTGTCGCCCAGCGCGGCGCCGGTCGTGACGGCACCTGCCAGATGGCCTTTCGATGCGGCTGAAGCGCGACGCCGTCAGGCGGCAGACGGTGCGGTGACAAAGAAGGTGCCGTTTGGTCGTGCTGCGGAACTGAGGCTCGTTCGTATTCCGGCGGGCGCGTTCGTGATCGGAGAAACGGGCACGGCGGGCAACGCGCTTACGCCGCAGGCCGTGACGGTGGAGAAGAGCTTTTGGATGAACGCGTGCGAAATCACGAACAGCCAGTTCAAGGAATTCGACGCGGCGCACGACAGCGGCTGGTCGCGTGATTTCCGGTTCCGTCTGCCGGAGACGGGGCGGCAGGGCCGCGCATTGAACGAGCTGGAGCAGCCGGTGGTCCGCGTGTCCTGGACCCGCGCAAAGGAGTTTTGCCGGTGGTTGTCGGAGCAAACCGGCCTGCGCGTTTCACTGCCCACGGAAATGCAGTGGGAGTATGCCTGCCGCGCCGGCGGGCCTTCACTATATTCGTTTGGCAACGGCGACGCTGATTTTTCGGTTTTTGCCAACCTGGCTGACGAACAACTTTGGGGCCTGGGCGACCGGCGATTCAAGGATGGCGCCATCGTGACCGCGTCGGTGGGCCGCTATCGGCCGAACGCGTGGGGGCTGCACGACATGCACGGCAACGCCGCCGAGTGGACCAAGACCGAAAGCGGGGAGCGGCGGATTGTCCGGGGCGGTTCATTTTACGACGGGCCGGTCGCGGCGCGAGCGGCCGGCCGGCTCGCGTATCCTCCGTGGCAACGAATTCACAACGTGGGATTCCGGATTGTGTGTGAAACGGCAGATAATCGCGCCGAGTCCGTGGCGCAGGTCGCGCCGTGATCCGTGGAGCGTCATCCACGCTTCCGGTGAAGAAACGGGATCCCTGACGCGTGGCCGAAATTCCCCGCGACAAAAATGCAGGTATCGTCTGGACGTAGCGTAAAAGCCCGGATCATGCTGCACATGCAGTTACCGCCGCGACTCGGAGTGGCATGTGCGTGCTTCCCGTATTCTGATTGTTGAACGGGCGTCGCGCCTCGTGATACTTCGTGAGCGGATCCCAAACCCGCCTTTGTTCATCGCTAAGACGTCCGCGCGCTGGCGCGAGGGCGACGGCGTTTATACCCCAGGATATTTTCCATGACCCCGACGAATACACTCTGGCACCGATCGGTGCGCTACCTCCGGCGCGGATTGCTGCTGGCCGGCAGCGTCTTTCTCTTTGCCGCGTCCCTCGAGGCACAACGTTCGTCGTCGGGCACGATTGAGGGCCGTGTCTTCAACCCGGCAACGAACGAGTTTCTGGAGAACGCCAGGCTCACCGTCGAAGGGACGGGGCTCGAGACGTTCACCGATGTAGGCGGACAATACCGGCTGACCAACGTGCCGGCGGGCGTGGTGCGCCTGAAGGTGTTTCGGACGGGTGCTCCGCCCCAGATCGAATCAGTGACTGTCGCCTCCGGGCAGACGGTGAAGCAGGACTTCAGCCTCGGCGGATTCGACGGCAAGGCGCGGGGCGAGGCGGCCATCACGCTCGATAAGTTTGTGGTGGGCGCGTCGAAGGAAATGGATGGGGCCGCGATCGCTATAAATACGCAGCGATTTGCGCCGAATGCGGTGAACGTTGTCGCCGCCGATGAATTTGGCACCGTGACCAGCGGCGGGGCGGGGGAAGTTCTGAAGTCGCTGCCGGGCATTGCGGCTGATCTGGGCGGGCGCGGCGAACCGCACACGATGTCGTTGAATGGCGTGCCGTCGGGCAACGTGCCGATCACGATTGCCGGATTCAACCTCGCGCAGTCGGGCAGCACCGCCCGCCAGGTGGGGCTGCACCAGATCACGATCGATACGTTTTCGCGCATCGAGGTCGCGCACACGCCGACGCCGGAGACGACGGGATCGGCGCTGGCCGGCTCGATCAACATGGTGCCGCGAAGTGCCTTTGAACGGGCGCGTCCGGTGTACAATCTCAGCACCTCGCTGGTGATGCGGGACAGCGAACGCAGCCTGCGCAAGACACCGGGCCCGGGCCGTGAGCCGACGCGCAAGATCTCCGTTCCCTACGACTTCTCCGCCATCGTTCCGGTCAACGACCGCTTTGGATTCACCCTCTCGGCGAGCACGTTCCCCATCTACACGAACGTCGACTTCATGCAGAACACCTGGCGCGGCAGCAGTGCCGCCACCAACGGGGCGGCGCTGCCGGACACCACGCCGGACAAGCCGTATCTCACCGACTATGCATTTCGGGACGGCACCAGCTGGTCGCGGCGCACCGTGTTCGCCACGACCATGGACTACAAGCTCAGCCGCAACGACCGCCTGTCATTATCATTCCAATACGGCCTGTATTTTGACGAGGTGAACAATCGCACGCTGACGTTCTTCGTGAATCGCGTCGCACTGGGCAGCTTCAGCCCCACGTTCACGCACGGCTCGGCCGGCGCGGGCGAGATCCGCCATACCAACAACGCGCTGAAGTGGGACGACACCCTGTATATGCCGACGCTCACTTACCGGCATGATGGGCCGATCTGGAAGGCGGAGGTCGGGGCCGCGATTTCACGATCGACGCGCAACCGGCTCGACCTGCAGAACGGCCACTTCATGAATGTGCAGTCGCGCCGGCAGAATGTCACGGTGTCGTTCGACGAGATTTTCTATCTTCGCCCCGGAACAATCACCGTGTTGGATGGGGCGACCGGCGTGCCGCTCGACCCGTACCGCCTCGACAACTACTATTTGAACACGGCGACCAGCGGGCATCTCGAAACCGTGAACCTGGAGCGCAGCGCATTCGCGAATCTCCGGCGTGACCTTCCCTGGCGCATACCGGTCACCATCAAAGCGGGTCTGGACGCGCGCCATTCCATGCGCGACGTCCGTCAGGAGGGGCCGACGAGGACCTTTGTGGGAGCGGATGGCCGCAGTACCGCGGCGAACATCGCCGGGAGTGATGACGGCGCAGTGGTGATTCGTGATGACAGTTTCTCACAGCGCATTCCTCCGTTCGGCTTTCCGCGCAACGACTGGATGAGCAACGAGCAGCTCCTGGACCTCTATAATCGCAACCCGAATTATTTCACGCTGAACGAGGTCACCCGCTATACACAGCGCGTCGCGGCATCCAAGCACTCGGAAGAACTCATCTCGTCGGCGTATTTACGCGGCGATACCCAGTTCAAGGAAGGTCGACTGCGACTGGTGGGCGGCGTTCGCGCCGAACAGACCAATGTAAAGGGAGAAGGGCAGCTCATCGACGCGACCCGGAACTTCCAGCGCGACTCGGGGGGCCGCGTGGTTTTGGGCGGAACCGGCCAGCCGGTGCCGATCACGACGGACGCGTTGCAGGCGGCGCAGTTGACGAACATCGATCGCGGTCTGCAGGCCGAAAAGGAATATCTGCGGTGGTTTCCCAGCCTCAACGCGAGCTACAACATTCGGGAAAACCTGATCGCCCGCGCCGGCTACTACTGGTCGGTGGGCCGGCCAAATTTCAACCAGTATGCCGGCAGTCTCACGCTTCCGAATACGGAGAATCCGCCGGGACCAGGCAATCGGATTTCGGTGAACAATGCCGGCATCAAGGCGTGGAGCGCACGCTCCACGAAGGTTACATTGGAGTACTATTTCGCCAGCGCGGGCCTTTTTGCGGTCAGCGCATTTCGACGTGATTTCGAGAATTTTTTCGGCACGTCGGTGTTCAATGTGACGCCGGAGTTTCTGGCGCTCTACGGGCTCGATCCTGGAATTTACGGGGAATTCGACGTATCGACGCAGGTAAATCTTCCGAATCCGGTGCGGATGACGGGACTCGACTTCAACTACAAGCAGCCGCTGACGTTCCTGCCGCATTGGAGTCGCGGCATCCAGGTGTTCGCCAACGCCACGGCGCAGCGGGCCACCGGCGACGAGTCGAACAGCCTATCTGGATACACGCCACGGACGGCGAACTGGGGCCTTAGTCTCTCGCGTTCGAAGTACAATTTGCGGATGAAGTGGAACTACCGTGGGCGTAGCCGGCGGGGACTCGTCGCCGCCGGGCGGAGCATCGAGGTCGGCACCTATAACTGGGGAGCGGAGCGACGGCTGCTCGACATCAGTGGTGAATACTTTCTGCGCAAGAACATCGCGCTCTTTTTCAATTTGAACAATGTGAACGACGCTCCCGCCGATATCGAAATCGCCGGCCCAAGCACGCCCGAGGAGGCCCAGCTTTCGCAGCGCTCGGTATATGGGTCACTCTGGACGTTCGGCGTGAAGGGCACGTTCTAGCCCGGAAAATTCACAGCTCCTATGATATATGATAACATCCCACACGCTGGGGCAGCCGCCGGGGAGTGGCGCCGGTCTTTGACCGGCGTTCCGCCAGTCGGAGACTGGCGCTACGGGCGAAAACGCGCGCACAGGGTGTGCTAATATCGATGCGGATCGTGCATGTTTGCGACGATTTTGAGCGCCCAATCCTTTGGTCACAGAGCGCACCCGATGAAGAACGCGAGACATGGAAGAACGCGAGACTCGGAAGACTTCGGAATCTTCCGCGTCCATTCGCGGTTAAGAATCAGTTCGACCGTTTTCTTTCGGTTGGGGCTGCGCTACGTTGCATAACCAGAGGACAAGTTTTTTGTCGTAGCCGGACACAACGGCGCGTTTCCACTCGGCAATTTCCCGTGGAGTGGCAGTACTGTTGCCGTATGAAACTCGCGCTTTGTCTCGTTTTTCTGGCGGGCGTGCTCGGCCGAGAAGGCTGGGCCGCAACGACCCAATCCACCACCGGGCGGCCG
The DNA here is from genome assembly GCA_038204695.1 of Opitutales bacterium. GTDB lineage: Bacteria > Verrucomicrobiota > Verrucomicrobiia > Opitutales > Opitutaceae > ER46. The sequence continues at coordinate 6,292 of JBBRCR010000490.1, forward strand.
AATATTGTATTTATCATGGCCGATGATGTCGGCTGGGGTGATTTCCGGTGCTACAATCCCCAAGGCAGGGTTCCGACGCCAAACATCGATCGTCTGGCGCGGGGCGGCATGCGCTTCACCGACGCCCATACGCCTGCGGCGCTGTGTGCGCCCACTCGTTATACGGTTGCGACCGGCAACTACACGTGGCGCGGTCGTGCGCCCGGCGGCACTTGGGGATGGAACCAGGCACCGCAATTCCTCGATGACCAGAAAACAATCGGCCACCTGCTCCAGGCCGCCGG
>JBBRCR010000491.1:0-6559 GCA_038204695.1 Opitutales bacterium
ACAGCCGACGGGCACTTTGGTTGGCTCGGAACGCCAGAACAGGCGTGGCTGCCCGGCTTCGACCAAAATCCTGTGGGACAGCAGGCGTGATGTATTATATATAGACTTTTGCCACTACGCGCGTAACCGCCAAAATTCTCAACTGCTCTCGTCCGTCAGCCGGCTGTGCTTTGGTTCTCTACCAAGCACTTGCGTCAGCTCGTTTTCGTCCCATGGGACGGTAGTGGTTTTCAATACGGTGCAGGTTCAGCCGGGCGGCTTCACGCCGTTCTCAACCCGCGGGGTCGCCGGGGCCGGCAATCTCACCCTCACGGCCGGCAACGGCCGGGTGCGCGAGAATCGCGTTTACCTGCCCTCACTCACATGGCGGCATGACGGCCCCGGCTGGAAGATGGAAGGCGCCGTCGGCCGGGGCTACGGCACGAATCTCTACCGCGATACGGACAAGGGCATGCTGCTGACCGTGCAGGCGCGGCGTACGAACGTGACGGTGAATTTCGACGACATCGCCGCCACGCGACCGGGGGTGATCACCGTGCTCGACAATGCCACGCGCACCGCGATCGATCCGTATCGACTGGAAAACTACGCTCTAAACCAGGTCACGAGCAATCCGCGCGACAGCGCCGACGTGAACTTCACGGCATTCGTGAACGCCCGGCGTGATTTTCTCTGGCGGGTACCGGTGACGGTGAAAGCCGGTCTGGACTTCCGGCAGTCGCAGCGCGACATCGAGGCCGGCGCTTACACGTACAGTTTTCGGGGTGCCGATGGCCGGGGCAATACCACCAATGGGAGCGCCGCTCCCTTTCTGGATCCGGTGGGCTCGTTGCGCGAAGGACCGTATGGTTTTCCGGCGATTCAGTTTCCTGACTACAAAGGCACGCTCGACTATTTTCGAGCGAACCCGTCGCACTTCGTCCTCGATGAAAATGCCGCCTATCGTGCCAGCGTAAACCAGTCCAAATATGCGCAGGAGGGCGTATCCGCGGTTTACTTGCAGGGAGATGTGGCCCTGCTGGGCCAGCGTCTCCGGCTCAATGGCGGGGTGCGCGTGGAACAGACGAACATCGAGGCCGAAGGTCCTCTCACCGACCTCGCCCGCAATGTTCAGCGCGACGCGGCCGGCTGCCCGCTCCTCGATGCGGCGGGTCGTCCGCTCGTGATTGCGACAGACGCACTCGCCATCTCCCAGCTGACGCTCCTCGCGCGGGCGGCGCGCGTGGAGAAGGAGTACCTGCGCTATTTTCCGCGGCTGAATGCCAGCTACAATCTGCGGGAGAATCTGATCGCGCGGGCCGCTGTTTACCAATCGATCGGTGCGCCCAATTTCAATCAATACGCGGGCGGCGTCACGCTCCCCAATACCGACAATCCGCCTGGTCCGAACAACCGGATCGCGGTGAACAATGTCGGGATCAAGCCGTGGACCGCCACCAGTGTGAAGTTTCGGCTCGAATACTACTTCGAGGGCGTGGGCCAGATAACGGCCGGTGTTTTTCGACGCGACTACAAGAATTTCTTCGGCAACACGGTGTTTCCGGCGACGCCTGAATTTCTGAGCCTGTATGCGCTCGATCCGGGAGAGTACGGCACTTACGACGTGTCCACGCAATATAACGTGCCGGGCACGGTTCGCTCCGAGGGCTGGGATGTGAGTTACAAGCAGGCCCTCACGTTCCTGCCTCATTGGGCGCGGGGCGTTCAGGTGTTTGGCAACTACAGCTCGCGTCGCACGAAGGCCGCGCGGCTCGGCAGCCTCGGGTTCAACGAGATTCCGCACAGTGGCGCCTGGGGTGTGAGTCTCACGCGGCCCCGGTTCAACATTCGGGTCAACGCCACGTTCCGCGATGACCAGAACCGCGGCGAGGTGACTGGCAACGGCATCGAACCCAACACGTACAACTACACCCCGGCACACCAGCGACTGTCATTGCTTGGTGAATACTACGTCTGGCGCCGCTTCGCGCTGTTCGCAAACATGAACAACATCACCGATGTGCCTGACGACGGCGAGACGTACGGGCCCAGTACGCCCGCGCACGCGCGCCTGCGCACCCGGCAGCGTTTCGGGGCTTTGTGGACATTGGGCGTGAAAGGCACCTTCTGAGCTGGGTCGGATGTCTTGCTGCGCGCATGCCGCAACAGCGGCTTGAGCTGTCGTGGCTGCGAGCGCCAGCGAGTGGATGAAGGAAGAGGAAAAACGGCGGACGTTTGGGATCGCCATCCGTGTCGTGGCTGCGAGCGCCAGCGAGTGGACGAAGAACGAATTGCAGATTCTATTCCACTCGCCCGTTCGACAAACTCAGGGCCCCGAGCACCCGCCGAGGGGCGGGCGTTCACAGCCACGGAGTCGCGACTCGCCCGGCTACGGGGTCGTCGCATTCGCGTTCATTGGCGTCCCTTCGCGGTTAGAAGTCAGCCTGGCCTTTCTCCTTCGGTTGCGTGGCCGCCGCGCTGGTTCCTTTGCGGGTTCGCGTGAGTTCTGGATTTAGCCCCGGGGAATTTCGCCGCGCGCTCGCACTCCGCACCGGAGCGGTCACATTGCGCACCACCATGAGCCCGGTTGCCGCCAGACGTCTGCGTCGTCTCGCCGTTGCCCTCGGCGCAGTCGCCCTGCTGGTGCTTCTCGCTGGCGGCTGGGTTTACTGGCGGCTTCGCGGCAGCTTGCCGCAACTCGAGGGTGAAGCCCGGGTCGCCGGACTCGGCGCCGCGGTTACGGTGGAGCGCGATGCGCTGGGCGTGCCGACGCTCCGCGGTTCCAGCCGCGTCGACCTCGCGCGCACACTCGGTTGGCTCCACGCGCAGGATCGCTTTTTTCAAATGGATCTGCTGCGGCGCGCCGCCGCCGGTGAACTGGCCGAGTTGTTTGGTCAACGCGCCCTCCCGCGCGATCGCGCGACGCGAGTTCATGGTTTTCGCAAGCTGGCTCAAACAGCCGTGCCGCGACTCGCGCCGGCTGAGCGTGAAATCCTCGCAGCGTACGCGGCCGGAGTGAACAGCGGTCTCGGCGCGCTGCGGGAGCTGCCTTTTGAATACCTCCTGTTGCAGCTGGCACCGACGCCGTGGCGGCCCGAAGACTGCGTGTTGGTCGGCTATGCGATGATGCTCGACTTGCAGGATGGCACCGGCCGCCACGAACGCACCCTGATGACGCTGCGCGATAAACATGGTGCGGATGCACTCGCGTTTTTCGCGCCATTGCTGAGTGCGAATGATGCCGCCCTCGACGGGACGACCGCGCCGCTGCCGCCCATTCCCGGTCCGGAGTGGATCAACCTGCGCGCACCGAAACTGGGAGCGGCTCGCCGCCCCGGCTCTGATTTTCCGGTCGCGCATGAGCTCGTTCGCGATGCGGAGAGTTGGCGCCAGAACGACCAATTCGCGTCGTTTCCTTTCCCCGCCCGCGACCCCGATTCAATTTTTGGATCGAACGCCTTCGCGCTGGCCGGTGCGCACACCGCCTCAGGCGCTGGCTTGCTCGCGAACGACATGCACCTCGGGCACGCCGTCCCGAACATCTGGTATCGCGCGTCGCTCGAATATGGCGGGCAACGCGTCACGGGCGTCACGCTTCCGGGCACGCCGGTCGTGGTCGCCGGAAGCAATGGCCACGTCGCGTGGGGTTTCACCGCATCTTACACCGATACCGGCGACATCATCATCCTGGAGGCCGAAACGGGCGCCGCTTCCTCCTACCGGGCATCCGGCCACGCCGAACTTCTCACGATTGAAAAGCGGCTCGAGTCCATTGTCGTGAAGGGCGGTGCGCCGGTGACGATGACTTACGACTGGACGGTGTGGGGTCCGATCGTCGGCCGTAATGACCGCCACCAACCGCTGGCGTATCGCTGGATGGCATACGACCCCGACGCGGCGAACTTCACCCTGGTCGAATTGGAAGCTGCGCGCACGGTCGACGAGGCCACGGCCATTGCCCATCGCGCGGGTGTCTCGCCGGTTAACTTCATCGTCGCCGATCGGGCGGGTGATGTGGCGTGGACCATCGCCGGGCAGCTTCCCGATCGCGTTGGCTTCGATGGCCGGCTGCCGGTCAGCTGGAGTTCGGGCGAGCGCACATGGGTCGGCCATCTCGCGCCCGACAAAGTTCCGGTTGTACATGGCTCCCGGTCGGTCGCACCGGGCCGGATCTGGTCGGGAAACCAGCGCCAGGTCGGGGGCGCTGCGCTCGCGAAGCTCGGCGACGGGTCGTACCATCACGCTCCGCGTGCCGCCCAAATTCGCGACGATCTCGTGAAACTCACCCGCGCCACCCCGCGGGATCTCCTTGCCGTGCAACTCGACGATCGCGCTCTTTTCCTGAAGCCCTGGCACACGCTGCTGATGCAAGCACTCACGCCGGCGGCCACCGGCGGAAGCGCCACCCGTGCCGCGTTGCGAAAGCACGCAGAAAGCTGGGAAGGCCGGGCCAGCATTGACGCCGTGAGCTACCGCGTTGTGCGCGAATTTCGTCAGGCGGTACGCCAGCGCGTGTTCGATCCGCTCTTCGCCGCGTGCGTGCAGACGACGCCCGATTTCAACTGGCGCCGGCTCGATCTCGAGCCGGCGCTGCAGGCCATGTTGCGCGAACGGCCACTGCATCTTCTCGCTCCGAACTTCACGAATTGGGACGAACTGCTGATCGCCGCCATGGACGACACCATCGCGTTGATCGAAAAGTCCGGCCAGCCGCTGCCGCGCGGAACCTGGGGCGAGCGGAACCGCGCAAATATCCGCCATCCGTTCACGATTTCATTTCCGATTCTCGGCCGCTGGCTGAACCTGCCTGCCGACCCGCTGCCGGGCGACAATGACATGCCGCGCGTGCAGACGCCCACCAATGGCGCCAGCGAACGGCTGGTCGTTTCACCAGGCCGGGAGGCCGAAGGCATTTATCACATGCCGGGCGGGCAGAGCGCTCATCCGCTCTCGCCGTATTTTCAAGCCGGCCACGCAGCATGGGTGCGCGGCGAACCCACGCCGTTTCTGCCGGGGTCAGCCGCTCACCGGCTGACGCTAAAACCATAACGCCAGCCGGCCGAAGAGGGACTTGGTGTTAGCCCGGAAATTTCACAACTCCTGTGACACGATCGCACAAGCTGGTGCAGCCGCCGAGGCGCCGGTCTTTGACCGGCGTCCCGCCAGTCGGAGACTGGCGCTACGGCCGAAAACGCGGGCACAGGATGTGCGGATATCGATCCGGATCGTGCATGTTTGCGACGATTTTGATCACTTCGCCCGCCGTGGGGGACGTGCTGTAATTAGAGATATAAATTCCGCCATCGGACCCAATCATCATGCCGCCCGGCATCACGAGACCAGTGGAGGCGATCGTCTCCACGGCGCCACCACCGGCGTTAACGCGGGCGAGACGGCCGGTGACATCCGGTGCGAGCAGGCTGTTTTGATCGATTGCCAGGACGTAGAGATTGCCCTGCGCATCGAAGGCGAGGTCGATGATGTTGGTGAACCCCTCGGCGTAGACGGTGGGCGCGGAGCCGGGGACCACGCGATAAATCTTCGCCGCGCCCACGGGGAACGGGAAGCCGGTGAGCTGGGAAACGTACAAAGCGCCATCCGGGTCAATTGAGCTATGCCCAATAAGGGACAGGTCAATTGAGCTATGTACCGAACCCGTAAGGGACAGGTCAATTGTACTCTAAATTGAGTATACCAGGCGCTCGGCGAACCGACATTGACGGTCCAGTCTTCGTTCGTGAGACACGCGCGGATCAAGGTTTCGCCCGCAGAAAGCGAAGCGGCTTATCACTGCGTCACCCGCACGGTGAACGGAGAGTGGCTCTTCGACGACGTGGCAAAAGAGGTGCTGCGCCGGCAGCTGTGGCAGGTGGCGGATTACTGCGGCGTCCTCATTTATACCTACACGCTGCTGTCGAATCACTTTCACGTTCTGGTTTACGTTCCATCACAACAGGCCGTGTCCGACGCCGAATTGCTCCGGCGCCACGCGGTCCTTTATCCCCACCCCACCAAATATCAGGCGGCTCGCCTGGAAGTGATCAAAGCGCAACTTGCCCAGAATGGGCCGGAGGCCGTCGCCTGGCGGCAGCGCCAACTCGCGTTGATGGGCGACGTCTCGCAATACATGAAACTGCTGAAACAACGCTTTTCGATTTGGTACAACAAGTCGCACGAGCGTTTCGGCACGCTGTGGGCCGAGCGGTTCAAGAGCCTCCTCGTGGAGGTGGAAGACCGGGCATTGCACACCGTGGCCGCCTACATCGATCTGAACAGCGTTCGCGCCGGCCTCACCCAAGATCCCAATGAATATCGATTCTGTGGATACGCCGAAGCCGTGGCCGGAAACGAAGCCGCCCAGGAGGGCATTCGCCGGGTGATGGGCGGCGACCGTTGGGACGACGTGCAGGCCTCCTACCGGGAGGTCCTCTTTGGGACCGGCGCCGGCCCGCGCGAAACCGGTGCCACCATTCCCATCGCCGAGTTTGAGCGCGTTATCGCCGAAGGGGGCAAGCTGCCGCTGGCCACGCTCCTCCGCTGCCGCATCCGCTATTTCACCGATGGCGCCGTGCTCGGCGGC
>JBBRCR010000492.1:0-6552 GCA_038204695.1 Opitutales bacterium
GGTTCATGGCCGTGGGCCCGGCGGCCCCCCCCCGGTTTGAGAAATGGCCGCGGGGGGACCCAAGGCCAGGAAAACCAACAAAGACAAACCACGCCGCGCCGCCCCAGACCCCCCGCAAAACCCCCCCCCGCGCGGGCCGCCCGGGCCACCTCGAACCATCGGGCGGGAGGCCGGTGCGTGAACCAATTCGGTGCGCGGGCCGTGTCCGGCGTGGCATGGGCGTCCCGCCCATGTTCTTCGTCCCACGGGCGTCCCGCCCGTGGCTGACGATGTGTATAAAGCTATGGCGTCCCGCCCGTGGCCGACGATGTGTATAAAGGTTTGGCGTCCCGCCCGTGATGTATTATATACAACAGTACGGACCAGGAACATGGGAGCGATGCCCATGGACCACTGCCTGGCGCTCGCCGCCACGATGGCGGCGGCAGGCGGCTGCGACTGCAAATTACGTTTCACGACTGCACCGGCTCGAGTTTTTCTCCGGCCACCACCGGTGCCACGGCACGCCGCGTCGCCGCCCGCTGCGCGATGCGATCGAAGAAGAGGTACACGACCGGCGTGGTAAACAGTGTCAGCACCTGGCTCACCAGCAGGCCGCCGACCATGACAAGGCCGAGCGGCTGGCGCAGTTCCGCCCCCGAGCCTTTGGCGAGCATCAGCGGTAGTGCACCGAACAGGGCCGCGAGCGTCGTCATCAGAATCGGACGAAACCGCAGCAGTGCCGCCTGATGAATGGCTCGCTGCGGCGAGAGCCCGTGCCGGCGCGTCGCCTCCAGGGCAAAATCAACCATCATGATACCGTTTTTCTTCACCAGTCCGATGAGGAGGATGATGCCAATGATGGCGATCATGTCCAATGGCCGGCCCGTCACCCACAGGGCCAGCAGCGCGCCCACGGTCGCCGACGGCAGCGTGGAGAGGATTGTAATCGGGTGGATGCTGCTCTCGTAGAGGATGCCGAGCACAATATACATGGTCACGACCGCGGCCAGGACGAGGAATAGGGTGCTCGACAGCGAAGCGCGAAAGGCGAGCGCCGCGCCCTCGAAACGCATCTCGATCGCCTCTGAAAGCTCGAGCTCGCGTGCGGCGCGCTCAATCGCGGTGACGGCATCGCCGAGCGATGCGTGTGGACCGAGGTTGAACGAAATCGTTACCGCGGGGAACTGGCCCACATGGTTCACCAGCAGACTCGTCGGCCGCTCGGAGAAGCTGGCGACGCTCGCCAGCGGTACCGGCGTGCCGGTGCGGGTGCGGACGAAAACGGATTTCAAAGCCTCCGGCCCGGTGGCGAGCCGCGGGTCGACCTCGAGCACCACGCGATACTGGCTGCCTTGAGTGAACAATGTGGATACCTGCCGCTGGCCAAATGCGCTGTACAGCGTGTCGTCGATCTCCGCGACCGTCACACCGAGCCGGCTCGCCGCGTCGCGGTCGATTTCCAGAAACGCCTGCAGCCCGCGGTTCTGAAGATCGCTCGCGACATCGGCCAGTTGCGGCAGCGCGTGAAGTCTTGCCACCAGCCTTGGCACCCACTCGTGCAGGAGATTTTCGTCGGGCGTGGTGAGCGTGAACTGGAATTGCGTGCGGCTCACCCGATCCTCGATCGTCAACTCCTGCACGGGTTGCAGGTAAAGGGTGATTCCGGGCACGTCGGCGGCGCTTTCGCGGAGACGCTCGATGATCTCGAGCGCAGATTCCCGGCGCTCCTCGTGCGGCTTGAGGTTAATCATCATTCGGCCGCTGTTCAGCGTCGTATTCGTACCGTCCACGCCGATGAAGGAAGAAAGGCTGCGGACCGCCGGGTCCTCGAGCACCTTCGCGGCGAGGGCCTGCTGGCGTTCAGCCATGGCGGCGAACGAGATTGATTGCGGGGCTTCAGTCACCGCCTGGATGGCCGCATTGTCCTGCAACGGAAAAAATCCCTTCGGCACGATCAGGTAAAGGTAGACGGTCAGGGCCAGGGTGCCGACTGTCACCAGCAGCGTGAGCCGCTGGTGACGCAGCACCCAGTCGAGCCATCCACTGTAACGCGCGATCACGGCGGCGAGGAAATCGTGTTTGGCGTGCGCGCCGTGGCCGCCGGAATCGCGCAGCATGCGTGCGCACATCATCGGTGTCAGCGTGAGCGAGACGACGAGCGAAATCGCGATCGACACCGCCAGCGTGATGGCAAACTCGTGGAACAGCCGGCCGACGACACCGCCCATGAACAGCAGTGGGATCAGCACCGCGATGAGTGAAACGGTGAGTGAGACGAGCGTGAACCCAATCTGGGCCGCTCCCTTCAGCGCCGCCTCCATGGGCGAAAAGCCCTGCTCCCGATAGCGCGCGATGTTTTCGAGCATCACGATCGCGTCATCGACGACGAAACCGGTCGCGATGGTGAGGGCCATCAGCGTGAGAATGTTGAGCGAATATCCGGCGAGATACATCACGCCAAACGTGCCGATGAGCGACAGGGGCACGGCGATGCTCGGGATAATCGTCGCGGCGAAATTGCGGAGAAAAACGAACGTGACGAGCACGACCAGCAGCACCGCGAAGACGAGCTCGTGCTGGACGGAGCTCACCGATGAGCGGATGCTCTGCGTCCGGTCGGTGAGGACCGCCAGTTCCGCGGCCGCCGGCAGGCTGGCGGAAAGCTGGGGCAGGAGCGCCTGCACGCGGTCGACGACCTCGATGACGTTGGCGCCGGGCTGACGCTGGACGTTGACGAGCACCGCAGGAAGCCGGTCGGCCCACGCGGCCAGCCGCCGATCCTCAGCGGCGTTTTCGATTCGCGCCACGTCGCCGAGTCGCAGCGGGGCGCCGTCCCGCCAGGCGAGAATCAGGTTGCGGTATTCCTCGACCGAGCGGAGCTGATCGTTGGCGTCCATCAGGATCGTCCGGATGGGCCCGTCGAAGCTGCCCTTGGGCTGGTTGACGCTCGCCGCACCGATCGCGGCGCGCACATCGGAAAGGTTGAGTCCGCGGGCCGCGAGCGCTCCCGGGTTGACCTGCACGCGCACGGCGGGTCGCTGGCCGCCGGCGAGACTAACCATGCCGACGCCCGGAATCTGAGCGAGCTTTTGCGCGATGCGCGTATCCACCAAGTCATGCACCTGCGGCAACGGCATGCTCGCCGAGGTCACGGCGAGAGTGAGAATCGGTGCGTCTGCCGGGTTGACCTTCCGGTAAATGGGAGGCGCTGGCAGATCATTGGGCAACAGGTTGTCGGCCGCGTTGATGGCCGCCTGCACTTCCTGCTCGGCGACATCCATCGAAACCTGGAGCGAGAACTGAAGCGTGATGACCGAGGAGCCGCCCGAACTTGTCGACGACAGCTGATTCAGGCCTGGAATCTGCCCGAACCGCCGCTCGAGCGGGGCGGTCACTGCGCTGGTCATGACGCTGGGGCTGGCCCCGGGGTAAAAGGTGAAAATCTGAATGGTCGGAAAATCCACCTGGGGCAAGGCCGCCACCGGGAGCAACCGGTAAGCCATGATGCCGGAGAGCAGCAGCGCGACCATCAGGAGCGAGGTCGCCACCGGCCGAAGAATGAAGGGGCGGGACGGGCTCATTCGGTGCTGCCGGGGCTCTTCTTCGAAGCAGCCGGGGCTGATTTCTTCAGCGCGGCGGTGGGGTCGGTTTTTGCTGGCGGCCCGTCCTTCACGATGAGCACGGCACGGCCTTCCCGCAGCTGGTCCAATCCCTCGAGAATCGCCAGGTCACCCGGCTGCAAGCCCTTGACGATCGACTGCAACGGACCATCGGCCGGCCCCAGCACAATGTCCCGTACGGCAGCCTGGCTCTTTTCGTCCACGACGAACACGTAGGTGCCGCGGGAGCCGTACTGGACGGCGGCACCTGGAATCACGAGGACATCCTTCAGAGTGCGCACACGCAGCTGCACATTCACGAATTGGTTGGGGAATAGCTTTTCGTCGTCGTTCGGAAACTGGGCCTTCAGACGCAACGTACCCGTCGCGAGATCGATTTGGTTGTCCACGGTCGTCAGCAAGCCCGTGGCGAGCCGCGTTTGTTCCGTGCGATCCCAAGCTTCCACGGCCATTTTCTCACCGGCGCGCAAAGGTTCGACGACCTTGGCCAAATCAATTTCCGGCACGGTAAACATGACGGCGATGGGCTGCGTTTGGGTGATGACCACGAGGCCGGCGGAGTCACTCGCCCGCACCATGTTGCCGACGTCGACCTTGCGCAGTCCGAGCCGGCCGGAGATGGGCGCCTCGATTTTCGTGTAGGCGAGTTGGAGCCGGGCATTGTCGATTTGGGCCTGGTCGGCCGCGAGGGCGCCTTCGCGTTGGGCGACGAGCGCCACCTGCTGCTCCAGTTGCTGCTGACTGACGAGACTTTGGGTGTTGAGCTGGCGAAATCGTGCGAGATCGCTTTTCGCCGTTTGCAGATTGGCGATGTTTTCCCGCTGCTGGCCTTCCATTTGCGCCAGCCGGATCCTGTACTGTTCCGGATCGATTTCGGCCAGCAACTGCCCCTTCCTCACCTGCTGGCCCTCCTCGAACGCCAGACGCATCAGCTGACCTTCCACGCGGCTGCGCACAGTCACAGTGTTGAGCGGAACCACGGTGCCGATCGCCTTCAGGTGCACGGCCAGATCATGGCGCACCGCGGGCACGGCGCGAACCGGCACGGGCTGTGAGCCGCTGCGGAAGGACGAGTATGGTTTCCGCCGATTGCCGGGCGAGGAGCGGAAGCCGAAGTACCAGGTGCCAGCGGCAAAAACCAGCGCGATGAGCAGATAGGTAAACCAGCGGCGGAGCGGAAGGGCAGGAGATGGCATTCGAAAGTGAACTTGGGTCCGAAAGGAGCGAAAAGGCCAGCCGTGAGCTGACCACGCCAAAAAACAAGTGGCTAGGAAATTTCCACAGAAAGTCTCAGGCCGCCGCGGAAGCCTCACGCCACCAGCGAGCATGACGCAGCCGGCCGGCCGTGGATGCGCGGTTCCTGAAAGGTTTCTAGAGAAGCGTATGGACGTGCCCCATCCGTCTCGTTCGCGAACGCAGCGATTGGTTCTTATTGTGGCGGCGAGCGCCAGCGCGGGGAGGTCGCGCTCGAACTCGTACTTGTGCCGGGGGGTGCTCGCCTTGGTGCTCGCCCCCGGGGTCTCGCCGCAAGAAACAGCAGGCGTTGGGCAAGCCGCGCAGGTAGAATCATGTAGCCGCGCCGGGCCCCGCGTGCTTTATTGCCGCCCCACATTTTATGGCCGAGAATTTCAAACTGGAACTGACTCACCGTCCGCGGCGCGTTCGCCGCACCGCCAGCTTGCGCGCGATGGTTGAGGAAACGGTGCTGCGACCGGCGGATTTCATCGCGCCGCTTTTTGTGGTCGAGGGCAAGGCGCCGCCGGACGAAATCAAATCGATGCCGGGAGTGTTCCGTTTGAACGTTGCCGACTTGGTGAAAGAATGCCGGGCCGTCCACAAGTTGGGCATTCCGGCCGTGGCGCTCTTTCCAAAACTCGACCCTGCGCTGAAGGATGACGAAGGCACGCAGGCCTTGAGTGAAGATACGTTGGTCCTGCGGGCGGTGCGTGCGGTGAAGAAGGCGGTGCCGGACCTGACGGTCATCACGGATGTGGCGCTGGATCCGTACACGACGCACGGACACGATGGCGTGCTCACGGCGGCGCGCGACGATGTCGACAACGATCGCACGGTGGGGTTTCTCGCACGAATGGCGGTGTTGCAGGCGGCGGCCGGGGTCGACCTGGTCGCGCCGAGCGACATGATGGATGGCCGGGTGGGAGCGATTCGGCGCGGGCTCGACGCGGCAGGTTACGCCGGCACGGGCATCCTGGCCTACTCGGCGAAATACAACTCGGCCTACTATGGTCCGTTCCGCGACGCGGTGGGCAGTGCGCAGGCGGCGGGCACGCGTCTACTCAGCAAAGCGACCTATCAGATGAACCCGGCGAACCGGCGAGAGGCGATTACCGAGGCGCTGCTCGACGAGGCGGAGGGTGCGGACATGCTGATGGTGAAACCCGCCGGACTGTACCTCGACATCATCCGGGACTTGCGCGAGGCAACCCGGAAGCCAATCGCGGCGTATCAGATTTCTGGAGAGTATGCGCAAATTCAGGCGGCCGCGCGACTTGGCTGGCTGGATCTGGCGCGCTGCCGGCACGAGTCGCTGCTGGCGATCAAGCGGGCGGGCGCCGACATGATTCTGACGTATTTCGCCCGGGAAATGGCCGCCGCGCTGCGATAAGGACAGGCGATCGCGAGCTGCCGTTGCCACTCGAATTCGGTACGCCGGCCGTGTCCGGCGTGGCATGGGCGTCCCGCCCATGTAGTACGGTAGGCACGACAATATGGGGCGTCCCGCCCCAAGTATTGTCCGTCTTTACCTCCTGGTTTTTCAAAACGCATTACTGTTTTTCCTTAATGACTTCATGGGCGTCCCGCCAAAACTTTCTACACAACTCTTTCCCGTGCGGGTTGAACGCGCTTGCTGTGCGTGGCTCGTGAGCGCGGGCTGAAGAGAAAACGCCGGCTATCATGATGTGGCGCCCGCGGCGACGGGGGTTGGAGG
>JBBRCR010000493.1:0-6534 GCA_038204695.1 Opitutales bacterium
GCCAGCGAGTGGATGAAATGAAGCACAATTGGGAGACTCAATTCCACTCGCTGGCGCTCGCAGCCACGGAGTCGTGACTCGCTCAGCGTCGGGGCCATCACATGCGCGCTAATTAGCGTCCGCCCATAGCTAATAATCAGCTTGGTTTTTCTCCCGTGATTGTGGCTGCGCCGCGCTAGGTCTGCGCTTTGCCCCACAATTCCTGCCAAGCACGTCGGCATTTGCCGGAGCGGCGGCTTTCCAGCCGCCAAAGTACGTTCGGTCGACCGGTCTCGGGCGACTGGAAAGCCGCCCTTCCCGTCAACCGCGCCCTTGGCGGGACGCCATACGCGGAAGCGAATTTGTGGGGCAAGCGCCGCGCTGGGTACATTCGCAATTAAAAGACTCTGGCTGCTTGTTCTCCTTTGGTTGCGGTCGGAGGCCGCGGTAGGAACTCTGTGACCCACGAGATCAATTGATAAAGTGGGCCAATATTGATCCGGTTCGTCCACGTTTGCGGCGATTTTGAGCGCCCAATCCTTTGGTCACAGAGCGCACCCGATGAAGAACGCGAGACATTGAAGGACGCGAGACTAGGAAGACTTCGGAATCTTCCGCGTCCTATTCTCTTCCCCCTCTTCCCCGTCTCCCATGTCTTCGTCCTCCCCCTCTGTGACCTCTGTGTCTCATCCACAGACCTTTGGTTGCGGCACTGTCGCGCTGGGGAATATGCGGGTTAACGCCCGACCGGCTCGGGGCGCGTGGCCGCGAGACGCCGCCATACCGGCCCCACTTCGCTCTCTGTCATCGGGCGAAAACGAGCGGGCTCGTCGGACAGCTGATCGCAGCCGGCGTCTTTCTTCGCGGGGCGTGACTGCCCATCGATATCCAGACTCACTTCCGGGTAGGAGTTTGTCCCGGCGCCCACGACGGGACTATCCGGAGCCGGCCGCCACCGGCCGTCAGGGTCTTGTGCGAGACGCGGATCAACCGCGTCCGCCCGGAGTTCGTCGCGCACGCCGGGTTCGGCGCCAAAAAAGAAATTCCCGCGCCAGGTGAAGCGCGCCGGCGCCGTCATGATTCGCACGAGGGGCGCCGTCTTCGCGACGATCACATTGTGCGCGAACGTGGAGTCCTCGGGGGCGAGGCTGGCCTCGCTGCGGGTCGGGGACTGATAACCGACAATGATGCTTTGCCGGCAGTTCACCAAAGTGTTGAACGCCACCAGCGCGCGTTTGACCTGATCGTATCCAAAAAGCGGTGAATTCGGTATGCCATTCATCAGACAGAGCGCGGCGTAGGTGCCCTCGCCGGCCAGGTCCGCGAGGTAATTGTTCACGACGCGCTGGTCTTCGTTGATGATGCGCACGCCGCCCGTCTTCGGTTTCCCCTGGCCAAAAAAGAAATTTCCCTCGACCAGATTGCGGTGGCCGTGGCGCAGCGTGAGCGTGCCCTCGCAGGCGATGAACGTGTTGTGGCGATACACGTTCTCACATGACTTGTTCGAAATGATTTCGATTTCACCGTTGCACGCGGTGAAGAGATTCTCCTCGACCACACAGCGCGCGTTCGTCCGCGACGTCGTGCTGTCGCCGACGCGAATCGTCTCGCCCCCGTTGAATCCGAGTTCCGGCCGGGGCCCGAAATGATTGTGGTCGATCTGGTGCCGCACGGGTTCGCCATCGAGCCACACGACGAGCGACGGGCCGAGATTCGTTTTGCCGGCGAGGTAACAGTGATCGACGCGGTTGTCGTGACCGAAGAGCGACACATAACGCGTGTTGGTATTCCGGTCCGGCGGACTGCAATCGATGAAGGAGCAGTTTGTCAGGCGCGAATGCGTCGCGTATCCAAGTTTCCGTGATGACGACGTGCGAAACTCCACGACGTCGGTAATCGCCGGGTGACCGCTTTTTTCAAAACGCAACCCGGCCACCACCAGCCACGCGCCCGCAAACCTGAGCCGCGAACGACCCGTGAGCACGACCTGGCCGGGCGTCGCCCCACGCAGCGTAATCGGCCGGTTCGGCTCGCCGGCGGCTTCAAAGACGATCTCCGCATCATTCCACGTCCCGTCGCGCATCAGGACCACGTCACCCGGCCGGGCGGTTCGAAAAGCGGCGTGCAGCTCGGCGACCGTGGCGCACAGCCGCTCGCCGGCGGAGGCGAGCGGGCCAGCGCTCAGCGCGACGAGCAGCATCGCAAAGATGAGAAAGGTGTTGGTTTTTGAATACGCGCGCATCACTCGATCGGTTGAACGGCAAAACTCCTGTGCACCCGTTGAGGGCATCTGGTATTGTTGTGAGCGTCAAAACCGGCAGGGGTTTGCTCTCCACAAATCCGGAATTAATCGCGAATGGACGCTGATAAACGCGAATTGAAAGCGGCGCCTCAGCGCCGGAGCGCCAGCTCTGACTGGCGGGACGCCGGTCAAAGACCGGCGCCACTCCCGGCGGCTGCGCCAGGATGTTGTGAGGGGAGCTGGAAATTTCGGGGCTAGAAGCTGAACGTGTTGGTCAAATACCAGCGCCGCTCGGGTGGAATGCGCGCGGTCGCGACTTCTCCCCACGGCTGCACCGTCACGGGAATGAGGTCGCGCTCCGCCAGCAGATTCCGGCCGTTGAGCTGCACCTTCCACTTGATCCGCTTCTGCCAAATGGCGCGCTCATAACTAATCCACGCATCCACACTCGTGTCGGCCGGCGCGTAATAGGGATGCGCCACATCGATCGTCACGCTCCCGTCTGGATTCCGGGATGCCGGGTAACCAATCCCGACCTTGTCCTGCCAGCGGACGCCGCCGCCGATCCCGAATCCCTTGAGCTTCGGCCCAAAAACCGAGTCGGAGCCAAACGTGTAATTCGTGATCAGGTTGCTGCGCCATTTACGCTGTTCGGCGCTGACGGAGCCGTCGGTGGCGAGCGCAGTGGTGAGCGGCACATAAACGTTGATGTCGAGCCATTGCCCGTAGGTCTGCGTGTTGGCGGGCAGCGTGGCCCCCGGTTGAAAGCCCGGCGGATAACTGCCCCGCGGCACATTGCTGAGTTGATTCCAGACCGGCCTCATGATCTCCACAAAACGCCGCGTGAAGGGATATGAGTTGCTCTGCACCGTCTCCTGCCGCGCCACGTTCGCCAGAATCCGCCAGCGATTCGTGGGATTGTAGACCAGGTCGACCTCCGTGCCCTTCGCGACGAAATCGCGTGTATCCGTGGAACCGGACAGCCCGCTGCTCGTGCTGCCGGTAACCGATATCCCGGGCGACGTGCCGCTGACCTTGAATTGGTACAGGTCGCGATAATTCGACGGCAGCGCACTGAACAACAAATCGAGCTGCGCCGCACGCAGCCCCGCCAGCTGCGGATTTGCGTTGGCCTCCACCGCCCACGTGGCGGCGGTCTGGAGCACCGAGTTGACCGTCGCGATCGTGTAGTTCGTGGGCGAACTGCTGGCCCCCACGATCGACGTTTCGAACCAGTTCACCCGCAACGTGAGTTTGTTCTGCCATCCCGACAAATTGAAGCCGTACTCTTTCGTCTTGCCGGCCGGCGATGACCACGATTCGCCGAACGAATTGATCCGGCCGCCCAACGGCGTGAAATTCTCTGACCGGTTGAAAAACACACTCAGCTCGAGACCCGCTGGCAGCCGCAAGCGGGGGAATTGCGAGGGCCAGCGGACAACCGTGCCGAAGCTCTTGATTTCCTTGCTGACGAATGGCGGCGGCGTCTCCCCGAAAAACGAGAAGTCGTTAAACCCAAAACGCGACTTGCCGGGATCGTTGGGGTTGTTGGGATTGGCCGTGAAGGCCATCGGCTGGCTCACAAAAAAATCCTCATCGCGCCGCCAGCTCAGCGTCGTAATCAAATTCTCCTTGAGCCAGTAACTCTGCAGCACGACAGCCTGCGACCGGATCACTTCACGCGATGCGCTTCCGGGCCCGGCGATTTCATCGAGCCGCGCGGGCGCGACCCGCGTCTGGCCGGGATCGGTCGCGTCGCCCCGGCGCGCAAAGTACGAGATGTCTGCCGTGGGACCCGGCCCGATTTCGCCGATCCGGATCGGCTCCAACCGAACTGGATTGTTGTTCCCGATCACCGACGGTCCCATGTAAACGAGAAGCGCCGGGCGACGGCCAATGGTGTTGAGCGCGGTGTTGGAGAACTGTTGGGCCGCCTCGCCCTGAACTGTCGTGGGCACCCGGTAGTTGATCTGATTGACCGCGTTGTCCTCGTAGAAACCGGTCAGCGCGTGTCGGCCCAGCCATGAGGCCCACGCCGGCCGCAGATCCTTGAAGTCGTATTTCAGAAAAGCGGTGGCGCGCTTGCCTTCGCGCTCCTCGAATTTTTCCAGCCAGTTCGATTGTCCGTAGACGGCAAAGGGCCGGCCGACGTTGGGATTGGCCAGTCCGTTCGGCAGCGTCACCGAAGTGTCGATATAAATGTGATTCGAGTTGCCCTGGGAGAAAAACGAATTCTTGGAGCGCCGGTCGATTCTCTGCCGGTCATAGGCGAGCTGGATGCCCGCATGGTTCTGCCAGAAATCCTGCTCCAGCGTGACATTGTAGGCGCGGAAGCTGTCGCTCTGCCGCGAGGTCTCATCGAGCATCCGGCCGCCGAAATCGAACGCGCTGTAATCGGTATAGCCCTGGGCTTTCACGCCGGCGGGCACAAATCCGGGCAGTTGTCCGGGTTTGACATTCGCGGCCGTCCAGAATGCCGCGGGGATTTCCCAGACGTTGTTCGTGTGCAGGAAACGAATCGAATCGCTGAGCAGGTTGCGGTTGAAGATGGGATTGAAGACCTGGTTCTTCACCGCGTTGGCGGCATTGGCCGCGGTCGATGCCACCGAGCCCATAAAACCATACGACGGCGCCATGTCCGCGGGATTTGAATACACGATGATCGGCTGACTGCCCGCCTGATTGTTGGCCTGCAGAAAACCTTCCGTCGCCGAACCGTGATTGGTGGTGTTCGGATTCAGGACGGGATCATCGTAGAACCGCCAGTCGTAGCCTGGGCGGCCGGCGGCGAACCAATAGGACGAGGCGCTGTTGTAGGGCGTGAAACTGATCGGGCGATTGGCGTTCGTGTGGCCGGCTTCAATATTCGCCCGCAGCGTGGTCGACCGAAAGGGCCGCGCGGTCACGGCGCCATACCCGCGCTTCTTCTCCTCGAACGCCGGCCGCTGATTGAACTCCTCCCGGTCGTGCAGCGCAGCAAACCGGAGCGCGATCTTCTCTGGAACGAGCACCCGGTTGAGGTCCACGGAGCGCCGCCAGCTGTCATTGTTGCCGTAACGCACCACGACGCTGCTGCGACTGTCCCGGAGGTCCGCCATGAGCAGTGCCGTGTCGACGACGCCCGCCGGGCTGCCCACGCCAAACAGCGCGGCATTGGGGCCGCGATTCACGGTGACGGTGCCGGTGTTGTACGTATCGAACGAGATGCTGGTGGCAAAATAGCCGCGCGTGAACGTCGGCGAGGACAGCCCGCGGGAGCGGCTCGCCGCCTGGGGTTCGTGGCGCGCCCCGTTGGCCCCCGGCCGCTCGTTGTTCACATCGGCGCCGATGTCCGCGAAGTTGCCGCTCGATCCCGCCGATTCCATCCCGGTGGCGAACACCAGAATATCGTTCGAACTCGTGGCTCCGAGATCGTCGAGGAGATCTTTGGTATAAACGGAAATGGCGGCGGCAAGGTCCTTGATCGGCGTGTTGACGCGCGTGCCGGCGAGGGTGGTCGCGGCCTGATAGCCGCTGTCTCGATCCGAACGCACGACAAACGGAGAGAGGTCGACCACCGAGTCTTCCTTGTCTCCCGTGCCCAACCCGGGCGGCACCGGCGGGGTAACCTGGGCGAAACTTGCGCGGGCGAGAAGCACGGCGAGCAGAAGGATCCTTCCGGTCAGTACTGCACATGAGGATACGAAGTTGAAGCGGAGCATGGAGGTGAGCGCGTTCATGGGACGTTGACGGTTCGTCGTCGGCGGCGGCGTGGCAGGGGCGGTTTGGGCTGAACAAGCCGTCTGCCAAGACGCTGCTTTTCCCGCATGCGAGCAAGTTCTATCTAGCCGACCGATCGTTCCCGCACGATCGGCATGCTTGTCGCCGCGCACGTGGACAGCGTCGAGACGGCGGCGGGCGCATCCACTGTTTGGACACTCGGAAAATCGGCGACAGGCCGTCGCAGGGCGCAACCCAGCGTGCGGCGCCGACCCATGCCCTTGTGCCGGGACGCCATCTCGCGGTGACCCTGCACCCGGCAGTTTCACCGTCTGGACCGCACGGCTATTTTTCGATTCAACCCGCAGCAAGCGGAAGGCAGCGCCAGCGCTTGGCCGTCGGGCTGCTTGCCTTTGCGCCCGGCCAATTCCTCCGGCACCATCGGGACGCCGGTGCCATCGGCGCTGACGTAAATGACAAGCGCATCACAAACCTGACAGCTTCCCGGTTTTGCTGGCCGCTGCTGCCATTCCTGCGCCGCGCCTCCCACGCGTTGGACCACGCGCTGAATCTGCACCGTTCAGGTCGTCTCCCTCAAGCAGGCCTTGAAGTGC
>JBBRCR010000494.1:0-6517 GCA_038204695.1 Opitutales bacterium
GCCGGTGTTCTTTCTGCCGGGGCTGGCCGGAACCTTTTTTCGTCCCCTCGCGCTCGCCTACATCCTGGCCATCGTCGCGTCCCTCGGCGTCGCGCTGACGGTCACACCGGCGTTGAGCCTCTTGCTCCTGCGCGTCGAGGCGCAAAAGCACCAGGAGGCGTGGCTCGCGCGCAAATTGAAGGCCGGCTACCGCTCCCTGCTGCCGCGACTCGCCCGGCGGCCCGTCATGGCGATGATGATACTGGCGGTGGCTTTCGTGTTCACCGGCTGGGTCTGGCACACCCGACTCGGCGAGGAGTTCCTGCCGAATTTCATGGAACGCGATTTCCTCATGCACTGGCTGGAGAAACCGAATACGTCGGTGGAGGCCAGCACCCGGATCACCATTGCCGCGAGCAAGGATCTGCGCGCGATCCCCGGGGTGCGCAACCAGGGCGCGCACATCGGCCGTGCCGAGGTGGCGGACGAGGTGGTCGGCCCGGACTTCACCGAGCTCTGGATCAGCCTCGAGCCGGACGTCGACTACAAATCAACCATCGCGAAGGTGCAGGCGGTGGTGGACAGTTACCCCGGCCTCGTGCGCGACCTGCTGACCTACCTGCGCGAGCGTATCAAGGAAGTCCTTACCGGGGCCAGTGCGAGCATCGTGGTGCGTATTTACGGGCCGGATCTGGCGCTGCTGCGTTCGCATGCAGCGGAGGTCGGCACCGCCCTGAAAGACATCGCCGGAGTCAGCGCGCTGAAGGTTGAACCGCAGACGCTCGTGCCGCAGATAACGATCAAGTTGCGGCCGGAATCAGCGGCCCTGCACGGTCTGACCGCGGGGCACGTGCGACTGGCGGTGACGACGCTCGTCAGCGGAAGCAAGGTCGGCGAGGTGTATCAGGAACAGAAGGTCCATGACGTCACGGTCTGGAGTCTGCCGTCGGTGCGCGCCGACTACACGAGTCTTCGTGAACTGCTGATTGAAACGCCCAGCGGCGGCCACGTGCGACTCGCCGATGTGGCGGATCTCGCCATCGTACCGACGCCGAATGCGATCCGGCGCGAGGGAGCGTCCCGCCGGATCGATGTCACGTGCAACGTCTCCGGCCGCGATCTCGGGGCGGTCGCGAAGGACATCGAGGCGCGTGTCGCGCAGGTGAAATTCGCAGCCGGTTACCATCCGGAGGTTCTGGGCGAATATGCCGAACGGCAGGCCGCGCAGTCGCGACTGCTCTGGCTCGGGCTCGCATCGCTCGCCGGGATCCTCGTGATCCTGCTCGCGGACTTTCAGTCTGTGCGGCTCGTGCTGCTCATTGCGCTGACGCTGCCCTTTGCGCTGATCGGCGGCGTGCTCGCGGCGTGGCTGGGTGGCGGCGTCCTGTCGCTCGGCTCGCTGGTCGGCTTTGTGACCGTGCTGGGCATCGCCGCGCGAAACGGGATCCTCCTCGTGAGTCACTACCGCCATTTGGAGACGGAGGAGCGCGTGGCGTTTGGCCCCGAGGTCGTGCTGCGTGGGTCCGAGGAACGGCTTGTGCCCATCTTGATGACCGCCGCCACGGCCGCATTCGCCCTGTTGCCGCTGGTGTTGAAGGGCAACGTCCCGGGTAACGAGATCGAGCGGCCAATGGCGTTGGTGATTCTCGGTGGGTTAGTGACGTCCACTATATTGAATCTGTTCCTGCTGCCGGCGCTGTACGCGAGGTTTGCCCGGACGGAAGCCCCCGCTCCCGGGCCCGCCGGAGTTGTTCGGCGGTCGAGTTGATTTGCCGTTAGCGGAGGGATGGGCCGCGCCCGCCAGCAGCGCGGTCGCGCCCGAATTTCGTCTGGCGGCGAGAGCACGCGATTCGCGGGAACTCCGAGGCTACGGTTTGAATATAGGCACGGCCCACTTGCCGATTTTTTGGTCGATGGAACCGCTTTGACCAGCAGGAGGTGGCCGGACGGCGGGACGCCCGTGCCTTTATACACATCGTCAGCCACGGGCGGGACGCCCATGTTTGTCGTAGGTATACCAGTGTGGCGTCCCGCCCAAGTTCAGCGCGACATGGCGCGACTTGTGTATAAAGGTATGGCGCGACGCCCGTGGACGGCCTCAAACCCTGGTTTGCGCCCGCCAAACTACGTCCAGAACCTCCTTTCACCGGAGCGCGGACGACGCACGTGACGGCAGGCTTAGAAATTGCCCTTCACCCCAAAGACCCAGCTCACCCCGTAGTTGCCATAACGATACAAGGCGGCGGGCACGTTCGCCCCTGGATCACCTTCATAGAGCAGTTGCGGCTCGTTGAGGATGTTGCGGCCCTGGAAGAAGACGTTCACGCGCGGCGTCAGGCGGAAGCCGCCGCTGAGGTCGACCTTGATATTATGGCGTTGATAGCGGCCAAAAACGGTCGTGAAC
The DNA here is from genome assembly GCA_038204695.1 of Opitutales bacterium. Taxonomy (GTDB): domain Bacteria; phylum Verrucomicrobiota; class Verrucomicrobiia; order Opitutales; family Opitutaceae; genus ER46. The sequence goes on from JBBRCR010000494.1 coordinate 2,384, forward strand.
GGCGCGTCATCATTCCATACGGCGCCCAGTCGCAAATTCACGCGCTGGTAATTCCAGGCGATGCCCCCGGTGGCTTTGCGCGGCACCACACCCGGCCGCCACAGGTTCGCATACGAACGGGTGTAGCTGAGGTTCACATTCGTGCTCCGCAGGAACCCGGGCAGGAAAGAGAGCTGCTGGTCGTAGCCGAACTCGAGATTGCGGTACCGGTAGAGTCCTTCGCTGTTGCCGAGAGACTCGAACATGTAACCCGCGTATGCGGGATCATCCTCGTAGCCGAAGTCCTCGGCGGTGAATCGCCGGGTCACACGCAGGTTGGAGATTTCATTCTGCTGCACGAGCACCGGGAAGCCGGCGGCCAGCACCTGCGCGGCGGGAATGGGATTGAATTCCTTCGCGTTCGTTTCGGTGCGCTCCCAGCGCAACCCGCCCTGCAACTGAACCGGGCCCACCCGTGTGTTGGCCAGCCCGTAGGCCGCGGTGACGGTTTGCTTGAAGTCGCGCTTGTTCGCGTAAAACGCATTATAGTAATTGTCCGGCGTCGCGTTGTTCTCGAAATACTCCGGGTGCGACCGGAACAATTCGCCCAACGCGATCCGGTTCACCATCACGGGCGGGTTCGAAAGCGTGAGCGCATCGATGTCACCGAAGCGCCGGCTGAAGGCGCGGGGCGACGGGAAGGACGCGAAGCTGCCGGTCGGGCCGCCGCCCGGGCCGACATAGGCGTACGTGTGATACACCGTCCGGTTTTCCGACTGCCGGTACTCCTCGTTGATCTTGGCGCCGAGCTTGAAGAACGTCGGCAGATGCAGCGGCGTTGTGTAGCGGGCGTTGAGCTCGGCATTGTAGATTTCGACCATCGCGAAGCGCGCGTCTTCCGCCGAGATGCGCGGGTTGATGAAGCTGCCCAGGTTCCCCCAATCCGCCCCGGAAAGCTGCGTGAGGGTCCATTCCGCCGACTCCGTGCCCGGGCGGGTGGCGCGGAAGTCGGCCACGACGGGGGCCACGGTCTCGACCCGGATGGTGCCTCGCCCGACCCCCTCGTAGTCGTTCTTGGAGCGTGAATAGGTCGTCGCTCCGTCGACCAGCAGGCCGCCCGCCTTGTATTCAAATTTCGGTGCAATCGTGATCGTGTTGGTGAGCTTGTCGAAGTTCTGGCCCCCATAGTTGACGGCGCGAGCCGTGTTGGTCGCCAGACCATTGGCGCGAAAGTCCGTCAGACTGCCGTCGATCGTGCCGCGGCCGGTGTTGGCGTTCGTGTTGTTCGCCGCGCCGGTGAACGTGAGCGCGCGGGTGTAGGTGGATCGAGCAGGTAGTTGTCGGTTCCAGTCGAGCCGCGCGCGATGCGCGATCTTGCCGCTAAACGTGGCAGCAATTCTGCAAGTCGCAATCCGCTGAGCGCGTCCGGAATGCAGGCGTTCGGCCTGCGCTCATTCGCGAAGTGGCCGAGGCGCTGTTCGCCACGCCCAGAGGTTGATCCAGGTGTTTCTGAGGGCTTCCGTATTGGGACGTGCGTTTGCTCTCGCTCGCGCCAGTAGTCGGTCGGAAAAAGTCGAGCTTCCTCGCGCAAGAGCTGTGCAAAGTGGGATTGGAATATCAGAGGTCAACGGACTGAAGGACACGCTGAAAGTCGTCCCGACAAGTGGAAACCAGTTGCGCCGCGGTCGCGGGCGTGAGTCCGAACGCCTGCGCGACTTGGCCCATGTCGGAAAACTGCCAGCCTTCCTTCGTAAACTCCGTTCCGGTCAGTGCCAGCAAGCGCCGGGTGAACTTCAGGGCGTTGGCCAGAGATGCCTCCACCTCATTCCCGGCGCCGAATTGGCCACGAATGAGGTCACACGTGATTGCTGGGAACAACCAGTGCTCCAGCAGCATCGCTCCGGCCTCCGCCGAATCAAATCCGACGGCGCTGCGCTCCCACGCATCGATCGGATGATGACCATCCCAGTAGATGGTGAAGCCTTGTTCCTCGACCACGCGGTTGATGAGGACACGCCCAATCCCGTGCAGAATCCCGACGGTGTAAGCGTCCTCTGGATTCATTCCGGAGTGTTTGGCCAATGCCTCCATGACCAGAGCCGTGGCGATCGAATCGCTCCAGTAATCGTAGGCCGTGATGCCATAGCTGGGAAGATCGCGCGCGAAGAGCTGCCGGGATAGGCTCAGGTGAACCACGCGAATGACCTCGCGCATGCCGATCTGGGTTATCGCCGAGGTCAGGTTGGCATGGAGCGCAGCCGGGGCGTAGTAAGGACTGTTGCTGATCCGGATGATGTCGGCGACGAGCGGTCCGTCATTCCGAAGCAAGTCGGAGATCGTTGCGAGGTCGGTAGTCGGGTCTTTCGCCAGTTCTGCCACTTTGACGAGCACCGCCGGAGTCACACCCAAGGCATCGATCGACTGGATGGCTCGCTTAAATTTGTCCGGATTCAACATGGTAGTCCTGATCTTTCGTTCTATTTCTGGGTGCAGGGCGTGAAAGCATTGCGGGATCGATCAGCGGCTCAGACGAAACCGGCCGGGTTGATGACGAGCGCCACCCGCCCATCGCCCATGATCGTGGCACCTTGAAATGCGGTGATGCCCGCAAAATCACTGCCCATGGGCTTCACGATCACTTCGACGTGGCCGAGAAACCGGTCCACGGCGACGGCGACGCGGCCCCGATTGGTTTCGACGATCGCCATGGGCACCTCCTCGGGCCACGCGATTTCCACCGATCGGCGGTTGACGGCAAAGTGGTCCGCCAGCCGCAGCACGGGGAAAACCTCATTCCTAAAAGTCGTGAAACAGGACCGTTCGTGCTGGCGAATCTGAGTGCGCGGCAGCCGCACGGTCTGCACCACGGACTCCATCGGAAACACATATTCTTCGCGATTCGCTTCGACCAAGATCCCCTTTGAAACCATCAGGCTCGCGGGCAACGTGATCGTTATTTTCGAGCCAAAGCCCAGCTTGCTTTCGAGCGTCGTCGTTCCGTGAAGCTGCCGGATATTGCTCCGGACGACATCCATCCCGACACCTCGTCCGGAAATGTCCGTCACCTTCGCCGCGGTCGTTAAGCCGGGCAGAAAAATCAACTCCAGCGCCGCGCGATCGTCCATCGCCGCCGCGGCCTCGGACGTGATCAGACCCTTCTCGAGCGCCTTCCGTTTGAGCCGGGACGGGTCCATGCCACCGCCATCGTCGTGGATCTCGATGATGACGTTGGTCGCCTTGTTATAAGCCTTCAGGGTCACCTTGCCGGCGCGCGGTTTGCCCGCCTGCGCACGCGCTTCCGGCGATTCGATGCCGTGATCCACCGCATTGCGCACCAGGTGAACGAGCGGATCGGCGATCTGTTCGATCACCGTCTTGTCCAACTCGGTGTCTTCTCCCTCCAACAGAAGTTCGGCCTCCTTGGCCTGCACACGGCAGATATCACGGACCATGCGCGGGAACCGCTGAAAAACGGTCCGAATCGGCGTCATGCGAATCGAAAGGACGGCGGCCTGCAGATCTTCCGCGATATGGGAAATGTGATCGCCGGCGTCTTTGACCTCCTTGCCGACCCCGCTCAAGCCGTGCTCCAACGCGAGCCGCTTCGCCAGGAGCGGGAAAACGTTCCGGGCGACGAGCAACTCTCCCGCCGACCGCATCAGCCGATCCAGTTTTTCCTGATCGACTCGAATCGTGGCCCGAGCGCGCGGAGCGTCCGCTTGCGGTGCGGCCGCCGCCGCAGGCACCGAATCGGGAGCGGCGTTGGGCGGAGGTGCGGATGGCGGCGATATCTCGTCGTCGCAGCCGTCGTCCTTGCGCAAAGACTGAATCAGCTCGGTCAGCTTCCGATGACCTTCAGCCAGGTTTCCTTTTGTCTGATCCGACATCGTCGCGTTGCCGGCGATCGTCACTTCGAGGAGCAGGATGCCTTCGCCCAACAATGCCGCGGGTCCCTGTTGTCCCTGGCGATTGGCGGCGGCCTGAAACGTTTTCAGGATGCGCAGATAATTTTTGCAGCACGCACCGTCGTGCTCCGTTGCGCCGCGAAGCTGGGCCAGAAACCCATCGACCGCTTGCAGGCTCTGCGCAGCGATATTGAGAAACGCGGTCAATGGACCATCGCCCACGGTCGGTCCGGCGACCGGCGTGAGGTCC